>JAJTBJ010000220.1 GCA_021286985.1 Propionibacteriales bacterium
GGGGTCGCGCAGTGGGAGGCGCCGCGCCCTCCGGCGGCCCACAGGACTTCGAGTTTGAGCCGCAGCATCTCGGCGGCCGCGCCCTGCACCAACTGTCGCCCGTACCCTCGTCCGGCCACCTCGGGACGCACCCAGATCATCTTCACCATGGCGTGCCCGACGCGCTCGGTCGGCGTCATCGCCAAGATCCCGACAACTTCACCGTCGTGAGTGAGTTTCACCCCGCAACGACCCCACCGTGATTGGGACGCGGTGAGCCAATCCAGCCCCGCCGGCACCTGCCGTCCGCAGTAGGGACAGGGCAACTCCGTCAGCTCCGCTGCCTGCAGCGATGAGATGCGAGCCATCGACTTCCTTGGGTTTTCTTAGACCAGATTCGGTTGGCTGGCTTCATCCTAGGCCGTCAGTACGGCAATCTGGACCGGTGAGCCTGCCTGAACCGTCCCGTCGCGATACACGACTGGACCATTACGTCGATACCTACGCCGAACGAACCCACGGATTGCAGGTCTCTGCTGTCCGAGCTTTGTTCGCCGTAGCTAACCGACCTGAGGTGGTCTCGTTGGCCGGCGGCATGCCCAACATCGCCGATCTGCCCCGGGTCGAACTCGGTGCCTCGATGGATCGACTCATCCAAGAGCGCGGCGTCCAGGCGATGCAGTACGGCGCTGGCCAAGGCGAGTTGTTCATGCGCGAGCACATCACCGAGGTGATGGCCGAGGAGCAGGTGCACGCCCATCCCGATGATGTGGTCGTGACCTGCGGCTCTCAGCAAGCATTAGACCTTGTCACCCGCATTTTCATCGATCCGGGCGATGTCATCCTCGCTGAAGGCCCCAGCTATGTCGGCGCGCTGGGCACCTTTCACGCCTATCAGGCGCAGGTCGTCCACGTCGGCATGGACGCCGAGGGCATTGAGCCGGAAGCGCTGCGCCAGGCCGTGGTCAGTTTGCGCGCGGCCGGCAAGCGGGTGAAGTTCCTCTACACCATCCCCAACTTCCAGAACCCGACCGGGGTGACCCAATCGATCCAGCGGCGGCAGGCGATCGTGGCAGTGGCCAAGGAACACGACCTGCTGATCATCGAGGACAATCCCTACGGCTTGCTGACCCTGGAGGGTCAGCCGATGCCGGCGCTGCGCTCGATGGACGCCGACAACGTCATCTACCTGGGTTCGTTCTCCAAGACGTTCGCGCCCGGCTTCCGGATCGGTTGGGCGCTGGCCCCGCACGCGGTCCGCGAGAAGCTGACCCTCGCTCAGGAGGCGGCCACCCTCGCCCCGCCGGTGTTCAGCCAGTTCGCGATCTCGACCTATCTGGAGGAGTTCGACTGGCGCGGCCAGATCGTCGCCTTCCGTGACATGTACCGCGCCCGCCGCGACGCCATGCTCGCCGGCCTCGCCGAGCACATGCCCGAGGGCAGCACCTGGACCACCCCCAACGGCGGCTTCTTCGTCTGGGTCACCCTGCCTGAGGGCTTGGATTCCCAGGCCATGCTGCCGCGCGCGGTGAGCGCCCGCGTCGCCTACACCCCGGGCACGGCGTTCTATGCCGACGGTTTGGGCAGCCGCAACATGCGGTTGTCCTTCTGCTTCCCGACTCCCGAACGGATTCTGGAAGGCACCCGTCGCCTCGGCGAGGTGATCAGCGCCGAACTCGAGATGAACCGCACCTTCGGTATCGACCCGGGGGCCGCCCGGCACCACGATCTGCACACCGGGCCCGCCCCCGACATCAGTTAGGAACCCACATGACCGAAACTCAGCATCACGGACCGATCGTCGTCCTGTCCGGCGGGCTCTCCCACGAGCGCGACGTCTCGCTGCGCTCGGGACGCCGCGTTGCCCAAGCCCTGCGTGATCAGGGCCGTGAGGTGATCGAGTCCGATCTGAACGCCGGCCTGGTCGAGCTGATCGGTGGACTGACCGATCCGGTGGTGTTCCCGCTGCTGCACGGCGGCGTCGGCGAGGACGGCGGCTTGCAGCAGGTGCTGAAGCTGCTGGACGTGGCGTACGTCGGCTCGACGCCGGCAGCAGCCCGACGCAGCTTCAACAAGGCGATCGCCGGGCCGCTGGTCGCTCAGGCCGGGATCGCCACGCCGAAGGCGGTCGCGTTGCCCCATGACATGTTCCGTGAGCTCGGCGCGGCCGCCCTGGTGGCCGCGATCGGTGAGCGGCTGGGCTTCCCGCTGATGGTCAAGCCCGCGCGCAGCGGCTCGGCCCTGGGCTGCACGGTGGTGCACAGCGCTGCGGAGCTCCCGGCCGCCATGGTCGGTGCCTACTCCTACGGTGACGTCGCGGTGGTCGAGGAGTTCATCTCCGGCACCGAGGTCGCGGTCGGCGTGGTGGTGCTGGACGGCGAGCCGGCCGCGCTGCCCGCGGTTGAGATCCGGCCGCAGTCGGGCGTCTACGACTACACCGCCCGCTACACCGCCGGCGAGACCCGCTTCATCGTGCCGGCCGAGGTCTCCGACGAGATCGCCGCCGCCTGCGCGTCACTCGCGATCACCGCTCATCAGGTGCTCGGTCTGGGCACCCTGTCGCGAGCAGACATCATCGTCCGGCCTGACGGCGAGCCGGTGTTCCTGGAGGTGAACTCGTCCCCGGGGATGACCGAGACCTCGTTGTTCCCGCAGGCGGTGGAGGCTGCGGGCACCGACTTCGGCGTGCTCTGCGCGGCTTTGGTCGACGCCGCCTGGGCGGCTCATCAGCGCTGACGCGATGGAGGAGCTCGCTCCGCAGCGACACGCCGAGTGCCTCGACGTTCTTCGGCGCGGGTTCGCGACGGTCACCGACGAATACGGCATCACTGCCGATAACACCCCTAGTAACCCGGCCTTTTGGGGCGACGATGCGGTGGCGCAAGTGGTCGCGAGGGGCTTCACCGTGTACGGCGTGGACGTCGCCGGTCGCCTGGCCGGCTGCGCTTTCGTCGGTCCGAGCAGGGAGCCGGGGCGGTGGTCACTGCGGCACCTCGCGGTCGCTCCCGAGGCTCGCCATCAGGGCATCGGCGAGGCGTTGGTGGCTGAGGCCGCCCGCCGCGCACGCGCCGGTGGTGCCACGGTGCTGCGGATCGGGATCGTCGCCGAGAACGTCCAGCTGTCCGACTGGTACCACCGCCTGGGCTTCGTCACCGTGGAGTCAGGAATGCGGTTTCCTGGCCTGGTCTTCACCGTCGACCACCTCGAACTCACCCTGGAGCCCGCGGAGCCGTCAACGGGCCACTGAAGGGCTCACAGCGGCACCCACCCACCTCTGCGGTGGCCTGTAACCCGGCGTCACGGGCGTCGCTGGGCGGCGCAGTCACGCCTTTGTCGACAAATCGGCTTGACTACAGAAGGAGGTCGACGATCCGCTGCAGGTCGTCGGCTCCGGCGTAATCGATAACGATCCGTCCGCGTTTGGCACTGCCCGAGATCGTCACCCGGG
>JAJTBJ010000221.1 GCA_021286985.1 Propionibacteriales bacterium
GAGCTGGTCACCAGCAAGGAGCTGTGGACCTGCTACCAGTGCGGCATGTGCACCGAGCGGTGCCCGCAGGAAGCCGATCCTGCCGAGTTCATGGCCACGGCCCGTCGCTACGCGATCGCCAAGCTGGACAAGTCCGGGGTGGCCCGGGCGATGTACACCTCCCCGGTGGCCGCCGCGGTGATCTCACTGCTGGGCCTGCTGGTCTTCGGTGGATTCTTCGCCTCGGTGAAGGCTGCACCCCAGGAGCGGCTGGTCTTCGGCGTCCCCTACGAGTGGATCCACATCGTCGGGTTGGTGGTGATGATCCTGGTCGCCGTGATCGCGGTGTTCAATCTGGCGATGATGGCGGTGGCCACGGCCAAGCGGGACGAAGTCACCGGCAGCTCGCTGTTCGGCTCCACGCAGGCCTGGGGACGTACCCTGCGGGCGCTGTGGTACGCCATCGGCGTGGAGTCGCTGGGGCAGAAGCGGTATCGCGAGGACTGTGCCGACGACAAGCCGGTCGAACCGTTGTACCGCCGCCGTTGGCTGATTCACTCGCTCACTCTGTGGGGCTTCCTGGCACTGTTCGCTGCCACGCTGATCCACTACGGCAGCGACATCGTCGGGCTGCAGGGGGTTGCCGAGAGCGTGGTGTACTCCAGCGCTCGAGTGATCGGCACCATCGGTGGGCTGGCGATGATGTACGGCGTCACCTGGTTCGCGATCAACCGCTTCCAGAAGGTGAGTGCCGCTGCGCAGCACACGTCGCCCTCGGATTGGTTGTTCCTGGGGATGCTGTGGCTGACCGGCCTGACCGGCTTCATCATCGAGGTCTCGCTGTACCTTCCGCAGGCACATCCGCAGCCGTGGGCGTACGTGCTGTTCCTGGTGCATGTGGCCATCGCCATGGAGTTGGTGCTGTTCATGCCGTTCACCAAGTTCGCCCATGTGATGTACCGCCCGGTGGCGCTGTTCTTCTACGCACTTTCTAGGGAGAAGCACAAGGAACTGCAGTCGGCGTAGTTATGGTTTCGCGACAGCCCTGGTCGAGCACCCCTTGACCAGGGCTGTCGCAAATTCCCTCAACGGACGTAAGCGGCGAGATGCTCGCCGGTGATGGTGGCCTGGGTGCCGACCAGATCGGCCGGCGGGCCGGAGAACACCACCTGCCCGCCATCGTGGCCGGCGCCCGGGCCGAGGTCGACGATCCAGTCGGCATGGGCCATCACTGCTTGGTGGTGTTCGATCACGATCACTGACAGTCCGGAGTCGACCAGCCGGTCGAGGAGGGTGAGGAGGTTGTCGACATCGGCCAGATGAAGGCCGACCGTAGGCTCGTCCAGCACATAGATCGCCGCCGGGTTGGCCAGCTGGACGGCCAGCTTGAGTCGCTGCCGTTCGCCCCCGGACAAGGTGGTCAGGGGCTGGCCCAAACGCAGGTAACCCAGGCCCACCGAGACCAGCCGATCCGCGATCGCCTGCGCGGCCGGAACCGGTGCGTCGGTGGCGAAGAAGGTGGCGGCCTCGTCGGCGGAGAGGTCAAGGACGTCGGCGATGCTGAGGCCACCGAGGTGGTAGTCGAGCACGGTGACGTCGAAGCGGCGGCCACCGCACACCTCGCAGGTGGTCTCCACGCTGGCCATCACGCCAAGGTCGGTGGTGATCACCCCCGAGCCGTTGCAGGCGGTGCACGCCCCTTCGGAGTTGGCACTGAACAGGGCCGGTTTGACCCCATTGGCTTTGGCGAACGCCTTGCGGATGGGTTCCAGGGCTCCGGTGTAGGTGGCCGGGTTGCTTCGCCGCGAGCCGCGGATTGCCTCCTGGTCGATGACCACTACGTCGTCCAGTGGGGCGACGGCGGCGTCGATCAGCGAGCTCTTGCCCGAGCCGGCCACGCCAGTGATCACGGTGAGGACGCCGAGCGGAAGGTCCACCGACAGGTCGCGGACGTTGTGGCTGGTGACGTGCCGCAACTCCAGTTGGCCCGACGGGGTGCGCACGACGTCCTTCAGCTGGGCGCGGTCGTCCAGGTGGCGGCCGGTGATGGTGTCGGCTGAGCGCAACGCGTCCACGGTGCCGGTGAAGCAGATCTCGCCGCCGGCCGAGCCTGCGCCGGGGCCGAGGTCGACCACATGGTCGGCGGTGGTGATGATTTCCGGCTTGTGCTCGATCACCAGCACCGTGTTGCCCTTGTCGCGCAGTCCGCGCAACACCGTGTTGACCCGGGCGATGTCTGCGGGGTGCAGGCCGATGCTGGGCTCGTCGAAGACGTAGGTGATATCGGTGAGCGCTGAGCCGAGGTGGCGCACCATTTTGGCTCGCTGGGCCTCGCCGCCAGACAGGGTGCCGGAGGCGCGGTCGAGGCTGAGATAGCCCAATCCGATGGCGATGAACCCGTCGAGGAGGTCGCCGAGTTTGGCGACCAGGGGAGCGACCCCGGGGTCGGTGATCGCGCGCACCCAACCCACCAGGTCGGAAACCTGCATCGCGCAGGCGTCGGCGATGCTGACCCCGTCGATGACCGAGCGTCGAGCACCCTCGTTCAGCCGGGTTCCGCCGCAATCGGGGCAGGCGGTGAAGGTGGCGACTCGCTCGACGAAGGCGCGGACGTGCGGCTGCAGCGAGTCGACGTCCTTGCTCAGGATCGAGCGCTGAATCCGAGGCACAAGGCCCTCATAGGTGACGTTGATGCCCTCGACCTTGATCCGGCGGGAGTCGCCGTAGAGGAACTCGTGGAGTTGGCGGTCGGTGAAGCTGCGGATCGGCTTGTCGCCGGGGACGACCGCGGCGTAGATGCGCCCGTACCAGCCGTCCGCGCTGAAGCCGGGCACCAGGATCGCGCCCTCGGCCAGAGTCTTCGATTCGTCGTAGAGCTGGGTCAGGTCGAGGTCGTTGATCACGCCCAGGCCTTCGCACCGGGGGCACATTCCGCCGATCGCAGTGAAGGACGCCTTCTGCTTCATCGGCTTGCCCGGGCCCTTTTCGACGGTGATCGCCCCGGCGGCATGGACGGTGGCGACGTTGAACGAATAGGCCTGCGGCGAGCCCAGGGACGGGCTGGCCAGTCGACTGAACAGGATGCGGAGCATCGCGTTGGCGTCGGTGACCGTGCCGAGGGTGGAGCGCGGGTTTCCGCCGATCCGCTCCTGATCAACGATGATCGCGGTGGTGAGTCCCTCCAACACGTCGACTTCTGGGCGATCCAGGTTGGGCATGAACCCCTGCAGGAAGGCCGAGTAGGTCTCATTGATCAGCCGCTGTGATTCGGCCGCGATGGTGCTGAACACCAGCGAACTCTTGCCCGATCCCGACACCCCGGTGAACACCGTCAGTCGGCGCTTCGGTAGATCGACGTCGACGTCTTTCAGGTTGTGTTCGCGGGCCCCGCGCACCCGGATGAACTCGTGGGAGTC
>JAJTBJ010000222.1 GCA_021286985.1 Propionibacteriales bacterium
GCGCGGTCAGGTGATCGACCGGCATCGAGAAGAAGCCGTGCACCTGCTGGGCGTGCAGCGCCATGGTCAGGACGCGCTGGGCGCCGGCAGTGTGAATCAGGTCGGCCACCAGGCGTCCGCCGATGCTGATGCGCGGAGCGTCCTTCTTGTCCGAACGCGCGTAGGCGTAGTGCGGCATCACCACGGTGACCTGCGCGGCCGAGGCGCCGCGCGCGGCGTCGACCATCATCAGCAGCTCCATCAGGTTCTCCTGCGTGGGCGGCACCAGCGGCTGCACGATGTAGACATCGCGCTGGCGGCAGTTGGCCCGCAACTGCACCTGAAGGCAGTCATTGGAGAAGCGGGAAAGGCGGGACGGAGAGAGCTCCACCCCCAGGATCTGACACATCTCCTCGGCGAACTCTTGGTGAGCATGCCCGGAGAACACGGTGATATCCGTCACGGGCGTCCACCCTAGCCCGCTCGGAACCGATCACCCAGCCAGCACCGAGTCGGCGAGACGGTCAGTCGACGAACTTGTAGCCCAAGCCGCGGACGGTGACCAGCAACTGCGGGTCGGCCGGGTCGAGTTCGAGCTTGGCGCGCAACCGCTTGACGTGGACGTCCAAGGTCTTGGTGTCGCCCACATAATCCGAGCCCCACACCCGGTCGATCAGCTGGCCGCGGGTGAGTACCCGTCCGGCGTTACGCAGCAGCAGCTCGAGCAGTTCGAACTCCTTCAACGCCAGCTGAATGGGACGACCACGAACGGTGAGCTCGTGGCGATCGGTGTCCATTCGCACCCCACCCACCTGCAGGACGGCCTCATCGGCCTCGACGTCCAGGCCGCGGCGCAGCACCGCACGGATCCGAGCGACCAGTTCGCGGTGGCTGAACGGCTTGGTGACGTAGTCGTCGGCGCCCAGCTCTAGGCCGACGACCTTGTCGATCTCGGTGTCGCGGGCGGTGACCATGATGATCCCCACGTTGCCGCGGGTCCGCAGCTGCCGGCACACCTCGGTGCCGGACATGCCCGGCATCATCAGATCGAGCAGGACGATGTCGGCACCCTGCCGGTCGAAGGTGGCCAGCCCGGTCGCGCCATCGGCGGCCGAGATCACCTCGAACCCCTCTTTGGCGAGCAGATAGGTGAGCGACTCGCGGTAGCTCTCCTCGTCCTCGATGATCAGCACTCGGCTCATCGTGTTCCCCCTTCGCTCCCGTCCGGGAGTCGCAATGTGAAGGTCGACCCTTGGCCGACCCGGCTCCATACGGTGACCTCGCCGCCGTGCGCGGCCGCGACGTGCTTCACGATCGACAGGCCCAGCCCGGTGCCACCGGTGGCCCGGCTGCGGTCGGCGTCGACACGGAAGAAGCGTTCGAAGATGCGCTTCTGGTCGGCCTCGGAGATGCCGATGCCGTTGTCGGAGACCCGGATTTCGATCATTCCGTCGGCACCGCGTCCGCTGGTCAGGGCCACCTTCGCCCCCGGTTCGGAGTAGGCGACCGCGTTCTGCGCAAGGTTGGTGACCGCCGTCTCGAGCTCTCCGGGATCACCGGAGATCACCAAGCCCGGCTCGGCCTGGACCGACAGCGACACCTGGCCGGCCTCGGCCTGGTGGGCACAGCGGGTGGACGCGGCCGAAAGCAGCCCGGCCACATCGACGAGTTGGGCGTCGAGGAGCGGATCGACGGCCTGCAACCGCGACAGCGCGATGATCTGGGAGACCAGTTCGTTCAATCGATCGGCCTCGCGGGTGAGCTTGCCCAAGAACGAGCGGACGGCGTCCGGGTCGTCCGCGGCGGCCTCGGCAGCCTCGGCCAACAACCCGATCGCACCGATCGGGGTCTTCAACTCGTGAGTGATGTTGGCCACGAAGTCGCGGCGGGTCTCGGTGAACCGCAGATCGTGAGAGCGGTCCTCGCCGATCAGCACGGCCGCCTGATTACTCAGCACCAGCACCCGGACGGCCAACACCACCGGTTCCTCGGCCGGTCCAGCGATCCGGATCTCGGCCCGGGCCACCTGACCGGTGCGGCGCGCCTCGGCAAGTAGGTGCTGCAGTTCGGTGCCGACGATGGCCGAGCCGCGAACGATGCCCAAACGACGGGCGAAGGTGGAGGTGGCGAGCACGAAGTCGGATTCGGACAGCACCACCACCGCAGCCCCGAGCGGGCCGAGAATCTCGCCGAGGTGATGGCGGTTGATGATCTGGCCGCGCACTTGGCGGGCCGCTCGGCGCACCAGCAGCCACACCACGAGGGCGCCAATACCTGCACCCAGCACGAAGCCGAGCAAGGCCGGCGCGAACGGCGTCATGTCAGTGAGTCTAGGGTTGGAATTCACTGCGATTCGGCTGTTTTGGGGTTGAACGCACGAGTCTTGGCTCAACCTTCACCGACTGTTCACCTTCCGTTTGGCGCGCATCCGCAGTCGGACCAGTCGCGTTGTCTACCCTTCCAAGTAGCGAGCAATGGGGCCGCCGAATGATGGCGGCCGGAAACGAGTGGATCGAATGCGCGACAACTACCGCGAAAGCCTGGAAAGCGTGGTCAACGACCTTGTCTCGATGACCGGGTTGGTGGAGGTGGCCGTCCGTGACGCCACCACGGCCCTGCTGCAGGCCGATCTGGCGACTGCTGAGCGGGTGATTTCGGCCGACGCCGAGATCGACCGCCGCCACGACGACCTTGAAGCCCGCTGCTTCTCGCTACTGGCTCGTCAGGCGCCAGTCGCCGGCGAGCTGCGGACGGTGGTCGCGGCCATGCGGATGATCGCCGACCTGGCCCGGATGGGCGACCTCGCCGCGCACGTGGCCAAGATCGCCCGGCTGCGCTACCCCGAACACGCCGTCCCCGAGCCCTTGGTACCCAACTTCACTTTGATGGCGCGGGTGGCCGAGGAGATGGTGTCCACCGCCGGACGCTCGCTCAGCGAGCGCAACGCCCATGACGCCGGCAAGCTGGCCGACAGCGACGAGGAGATGGACGAACTGCGCAAGAGCCAGTTCCGGGTCATCCTCGGCAGCGATTGGAACCACTCGGTCGAGGCCGCCGTGGACGTCGCGCTGCTGGGCCGCTACTACGAGCGGATCGCCGACCACGCCGTGATCATGGCCGCCCGGGTCATCTACGTGATCACCGGCCTGCTCCCTGAAGGGGAGAACTGGCCGTCCGCCTGAGTGAGGCCAACGGTTCGAACGCAACAGCGCCCCCACCCGAACGGGTGGGGGCGCTGAGCGTTGATGACTACTTCTTGCCCTGGTTCTTGACCGCCTCGATGGCGGCCTTGGCGGCCTCCGGATCGAGGTAGCGGCCGCCAGGGGTGATCGGACGCAGGTCGTCGTCCAGTTCGTACAGCAGCGGAATGCCGGTGGGGATGTTC
>JAJTBJ010000223.1 GCA_021286985.1 Propionibacteriales bacterium
ACCATGCGGCACGTCCTGGAAGAGGAGTGGCTGCTGGGCTCGGCGACCACCGAGCGCGGCATCGGCGGCGATGCCCGGCGCTCCAACTGCGCCTACACCCACCCCAGCCCCGGCCGGGTGAAGGTGGTCAAGGACGCCCCTGTGGTCTCCTACGCCGAGGCCGCCGACGCGATCCTGGTCACCGGACGGTTGAACTCCGAGGCACCGGCGTCCGATCAGCGGATGCTGATCTGCCCCAAGGGCGACTTCCAGCTGCGCAAGACCGGCACCTGGCAGGCGCTCGGCCTGCGCGGCACCGCTTCGGACAGCTTCATCGTCAGCGCCGAAACCAGCGATGACATGCTGCTCGATGACGACTACGGCACCATTTCGGCGCACACCGCTTTGCCCACTGCGCATCTGTTGTGGTCCTCGGTGTGGTTGGGCATCGCCTCCTCCGCCGTCGATCAGGCCCGGGCGACCGTCCGGCGTCAGGCGCGTTCCTCGGTCGGCTTCCCGCCGCCGGGACAGATGCGGCTGGCCGAACTGATGATCGACCTGCAGTCGTTCGCTGATTCGGTGCGCCATCAGGCCGAGCACTTCGACCGGATCAGCGATGACCCCGAAGCGCTCGGGTCGATCTCGTTCGCGATGGCAATGAATGCGATCAAGGTCACCTCGGCCAATGCGGTGGTCGATGTGGTGTTGAAGGCGCTGCGAATCGTCGGGATCGCTGGCTACCGCACCGACACCCCGCAGACCCTGTCGCGGCAGGTCCGCGACGCCTTGGGAGCTCCGATCCAGATCAACAACGATCGGCTGCTCACCAACAACTCCCCGCTGTCGTTGATGGCGAAGGTTGATTTGTGAGCACCCCCGAACCGGCATGGTCGGCACTCCGGCAGCGCATGTTGGCTGCCGGAGTGTTGGCCGAACTCGGCGAACCGGGGATGTTCGCTCTCGGCACCCGATTCACCGCAGTATTCGAAGCCCTGGACGCGCTGTACGTGCGCACCTTCGCCGACTTGGACGCCGAGGTCTGGCGTTTCCCGCCGGTGGAGCCGAAATCGGTGTTCGAGAAGACCGACTATGTGGCCTCGTTCCCCCAGCTGACCGGTTCCTTGTCGGTGTTCACCGGCGGCACCGCTGAGCACGCCGAGTTGCTCAAGACCCGGTCCTCTGGTGAGGACTGGGAGGGTCACCTGGAACCGGCCGGCTTGATGATGAGCCCTGCCGCCTGCCATCCGCTGTACGCGATCCTCACCGGGACGCTGCCGGCCGGCGGCCGGCGCTTCGACATTCTCGGCAGCTGCTTCCGCCATGAGCCCAGCCCGGACCCGATGCGGATGCAGACCTTCCGGATGCACGAGTTCGTCCACGCCGGCAATGCCGAGTCCGCCATGGCCCACCGGGACGACACCGCGCCGCGTCTGGCCGCCATGCTGGACACCCTCGGCCTGGAGGTCGATTACATTCCGGCCAACGACCCGTTCTTCGGTCGGACCGGCCGGATCATGGCTGCCAGCCAACGCGAGGCCGCGCTGAAGTTCGAGATCGTCACTCATGTGTACGGCCCCGACGCTGCGCCCACCGCGATCGGCTCTGCGAACTACCACAATGATCACTTCGGGACGGCTTTCGGCATCGCCGATGCCGATGGTGAGGTGGCTCACACCGCCTGCCTCGGTCTGGGGATGGAGCGCACGGTGATCGCCTTGTTCGCCCGCCACGGCATGAACCCCGACGAGTGGCCCGCGGACGTCCGCGCGGCTTTGTGGGCGGCGCGTGGCTAGCCATCACGGATGGTTCGGGGACCCGGCCATCCGGGCTGCTGTTCAGGTGCCATCGGCTGGTTCGCTGGGCGTGGTCATCTGCACCCCGCTGGGCCAAGAGGGGGTGGTCGCCTACCGCGGGTTGCGGTTGTTGGCCGACGAACTCCAGCGGCGTGGCATCGCCTCGGTGCGGTACGACCCGCCCGGCCGCGGAGACGCCGCCCCCAGCGACGACCCGGAGGCCCCGATCATCGGCGCCCGGACGGCTGCGCAATTGCTTCGGGCCATGGGGTGCACCCAGGTGGCGTTCCTCGGGTTGTCCTCGGCCGCGTTGGCGGCCACCGCTGCTGCAGAGCCCGGGGACATATTGGTGCTGTGGAGCCCGCCGCTGTCAGGACGTCAGTGGTTGCGGCGCGCCCGTTCGCTGGCCACGATCATGATCGGCTCCGACCGTACCTACGACGGCATCGAGTCCCTGATCGGGATCGATCTGACTGCAGCGCAGGCGTCCGCCTTGGAGGCGATCACCTTCGCTGCGCCGGGTGGGTCCGAGGTGTTGGTGGCCCGGCGCCCCGGTGAGCCGGCGCCCGCGGCGCTGGCCGACGCCGAGCAGCTCGAGGTGCCCGGCACTGCGGAGTTCCTGGACACCTCCAGCGTGAGTTCGGTGATGCCGACCGAGGCGATCACGACCCTCGTCGACTGGCTTGCCGCTCGGGTCATCGACCCCAGCCATCACCTCTTGCCCCCGTCGCTGTCCGCTGAGCTTGATCTGGGCCACGCGACCGAACGGATCTGCTGGATCGGGCCGGATCGGCTGTTCGCCATCGAATGCCGCCCCCGGGCGGCCGACGCGGACACCCCGGTGGTGGTGCTGCATGCCGGCGCGTCCGAGCATCGGGTCGGTGCCGGCGACTACCAGGTCGAACTGGCCCGCCTGCTGGCCGCCGACGGCGCCGCCTCGCTGCGGGTCGACCGTCGCGGGGCAGGCGAAACCGGTGACGTCTCCGCGGACGAACCGAGCCTCTTCTACACCCAGGCCTGGCTCGATGATCAGGACGCGATCGTGGCGGCGGCCGGAGTGAACGGCGATCGGCTGGCTTTGACCGGGTTGTGCGCCGGGGCGTGGATGGCCGGCCTGCCGACGGTGACCGATCCCCGGCTGGTGGTCGGAATCCATCCGCTGGAGTATCGGGTCGACCCGGCCGAGCCGAACGAGTTCGTCGAAGAGGTTGTGATGCCCCGCGAAATCACCGGCTCGGTGATGCTGTGGGTGCAGCGCCTCTACCGGCGCTGGGCGCCGACCTGGTTGCGCCGACTGCGCGCCCGCACCGGGTCGAAGGCCGACCCGGGCGCCTTCCTCACCGGCCTGGCCAAGCGAACCTGGCGCACCGTGCTGATCTTCAGCGAGGTCGACCAGGAGGTGTTCCGACGGCTCGGCGGAGTGGAAGCCAGCGAGCGCCTGCCCGGCGTCGTCCTGGTGGACGTGCCCACGATCGACCATCCGCTGTTCGCCCGCCGCACCCGCGTGGGTGTGATCGAGCGGATTCGCGCCGAGGTGCGCGAGGCCTTCGACCTGCC
>JAJTBJ010000224.1 GCA_021286985.1 Propionibacteriales bacterium
GGCTGATGGTGTCGTAGAACTCCTGCTCGTGACCGGGCAGGAAGCGTCCGTCGATGCCGGCGGTGGCTTGGCCCGGGATCACGTTCACTTTGTAGCCACCGCCCAGCATCGTCGGGTTCGCGGTGTTCGACATGGTGGCGCCGACCATGCGCGCGATCGACCCCAGGCGGGTAAGGGTCTGCTCCACGTCCTCGGTCGCGATCGGCGCGCCGAGGGCCTCCTCGAGCGCGGCGAGGAACTGCTGCACCGAGGGACGCAGCCGGGTGGGCCACTGGTAGTTGCCCACTCGGCTGACTGCCGCCGCGAGCTCGGTGATGGCGTTGTCGTCGTTGCGCATCGAGCCGTGACCGGCGGTGCCGTCGGCGATCAGCTTCAGCCAGGCCAGCCCCTTCTCCGCGGTCTGGATTAGGTAGAGGCGCCGCTGGTTCACCGTCAGCGAAAAGCCGCCCACCTCGCCGATCGCGTATTCGCAGTCGCCGATCAGCTCGGGGTGATTCTCGACCAGCCAACCCGACCCCTTGCCGCCGCCGGCCTCCTCGTCTGCAGTGATCACCAGCCGAATCGGACGCCGCGGGGCCCGTCCCTCACGCTGGCGCTGGCGAACCACCGCCAGCAGGATCGCGTCGAAGTCCTTCATGTCGACCGCGCCGCGACCCCAGACGTAGTCATCGACGACCTCGCCCGCGAACGGATCGACCCTCCAGTCGGCCGCCATCGCCGGCACGACATCGGTGTGCCCGTGGATCAGCAGCGGGGGCAGCGAGCGGTCGCAGCCGTCCGGCTCCCAGTGGGCGACCAGCGAGGTTCGCCGCGACTCGGACTCGAACAACTCAGAGGTGATGCCCACCTCGTCCAGCTTGGTCGCGTAGTACTCCGCCGCCTCACGCTCCCCCTTCGAACCCTCGGGCCCGAAGTTGGAGGTGTCGAAGCGGATCAGGTCAGTACACAGCTCGGCCACCTCGTGGCCGGCACGCGTCAGCAAGGACATGCCGCCATCCTGCCACCGCGCCGGACGCCGCGCCGGGCTCAAATCGCCACACCGCCCCGGCGTTGCTATAGTTTCCTGGCTGTCCGGACTGCTCCGGATCGCTCACCAGTCCGGGTGGCGGAATAGGTAGACGCGCTAGCTTGAGGTGCTAGTGCCCGTTAAGGGCGTGGAGGTTCAAGTCCTCTCTCGGACACTCTAGAACCCCTTGTCAGGCGAACGCCGGCGAGGGGTTTCTTGGTCTCCTGACATCGCCCCTGCCCGCTCGATCAGCACCCGATTCACCAGACCGCACCGCAGCGGGAAAGATCGGCCTATCGTCGGAGGTGGCGGACGCCATCGGCGAGCCCGCAGACAGGGAGCCCACCATGACCATGACCACCCCGGACGAACCACGGCCCAGCGGCCGACTCGGACGCGGCGTGTTCGGCGTCGGCGCCGCCTCGTTCTTCTCTGATGCCGGCCACGAGATGACCACCTCCCTGCTTCCCGGCTTCGTCACCGGGGTGCTGGGTGGTGGGGCGTCCGCGTTGGCGGTGATCGATGGCGTCGCCGACGCCCTCACCGGGCTGAGCAAGCTGGCCGGTGGCCCCCTGGCCGCCGATCCCCGACGCCGGGGAGCCCTTGCCCGCGGCGGCTATGTGGCCACCGCACTTGCGACTGCGGCGATTGGCGCCACTACCGCGGTCTGGCAGGTGGCCGGGCTGCGAGCGCTCGCGTGGGTGTCGCGCGGGCTGCGTTCGCCGGCCCGCGACATGGTGCTGACCGATCTGGTGCCGCGGGAGAAGACCGGACGCGCCTTCGGCATCGAGCGCGCCGGCGACAACCTCGGCGCCATTGCCGGACCGCTGCTCGCTTCCCTTCTGGTCGGCTTCCTCGGCGTCCGCACGACCATGCTGCTGGCCTTCATTCCCGGCCTGTTCGCGGCCATCGCGATCAGCATCGCCATCCGAGAGGCGCGCGGACGCCTGACCACGGGCCGCGCCAAAGCCCAACTGCGGTTCAACCTTGGCCAGCTGCGCCGCGAAGGACTCGGCCGGGTGCTGGCACCGATCGCCTGTTTCGAGTTCGGCAACCTCGCCACCACGCTGTTGATCCTGCGCGGCACGGAGATCCTCGCCAGCAGTGGGTGGACGCCGGCCGCCGCGGCCAGTCTGGCCATCGTGATGTACGCCGGGCACAACGCTGTCGCCGCAGGCGCGTCGATCCTGGCCGGGCACCTCAGCGACCGCCGCGGCCCTCGCCTCACCTTCGCGCTCGGCGCGGCAGTCTTCCTGGTCGCCTATGCCGCCTTCGCGCTCGCCTCCGGTCCGCTGGCGATCGCCGGCGGCTTCCTCCTGGCCGGGGTGGGCATCGGGTTTGTCGAGACTGCGGAGTCGGCAGTCGTCGCGATCAGCGTCTCGGCCGACATCCGCAGCCAGGCCTTCGGTGTCCTCGGCCTCACCCAGTCGCTTGGCGACATCGGCGCGACGGTCGTCGCCGGGCTCCTGTGGACGGCCTTCTCCCCCACCATCGCTTTCACCTACGCTGCCGGCTGGATGCTGCTAGCGGTCATCGTCCTCGCCCTGGCTCGCCGAGCACACCGTCCTCGGAGCTGAACCGCCACTTGCCGCAACGGCAAAATCAGCGCTCATTCACATACCCTCCGGGGTATGCTTCGTCCGTACCTGATGGACGAGGAACGCCGACGAGGCGCGGCCAGAGACAAGGCCGGGAGACGCGATGGGTGAGCTGACGTTGTTCGGCGCCTTCGTTGGCGGGCTGGTGTCGTTCCTCTCCCCCTGCGTGCTCCCGGTGATCCCGGCCTACGTCTCGGTGATCACTGGGCTCGGCGCCACGTCGGTTCAGGAGGGCGGACGCTCTCACCTGTGGCAGGTCCTGAGAACCTCCGGCGGCTTCATCCTGGGCTTCAGCGCTGTCTTCGTGCTGCTCGGCTTGTCCTTCACCGCGGTCGGCCAGGCGCTGTTCGTCCATCGGGCCCTCCTCACCCAGATCTCGGGCCTGGTCGTGCTGGCGATGGCGCTGTTCCTGCTCGGTTCGCTCTTCCTGCAAGCGCCCTGGCTCTATCAAGAGGCCCGCTGGCATCCTCAACTGGACAAGTTCGGCCCCTTCGCCGCGCCGATCGCCGGGGTGGCGTTCGGCTTCGGCTGGACGCCCTGCATCGGTCCGGTGCTGACCAGCGTCCTGGCGGTGGCCGCCAGCAGCGGCGACCTGCTGGCCAGCACCGCAATGCTGATCGCCTACTCCGCCGGCCTCGCCGTGCCGTTCCTCGGGGCCGCGTTGGCCCTCGACCGGCTCAACGGCGCCTTCGGCTTCGTGAAGAAGCACTTCTTCGGCATCA
>JAJTBJ010000225.1 GCA_021286985.1 Propionibacteriales bacterium
GGCGCCGGGCATGGTGATCACCGTCGAGCCCGGCATCTACTTCAAGGCGACCGATCTGCTGGTGCCCGAGGAATTACGCGGCATCGGCGTACGCATCGAAGACGACATCGTCATCACCGCCGACGGCTGCGAAGTGCTCTCCCATCATCTCCCCAAAGACCCCGACGCCGTCGAGGCCTGGATGGCCGGAATCTGGGCACGCTGATCTCGTGAGGGCGGAGGTGTCCGTCGACGAAACCAGGGTCCGGAACCTATGTCCCCGGTGGCACCGACACCCCTAGAGTTCAGCCTGGACCGCAGTCGGAAGAGCGGTCCACTACTCGAAGCCGAAGGAAGTGCCATGTCCGATCCGAAGCAGTCAAAGGTGGTGCTCGACGAAAGCCAGATGCCAACGCACTGGTACAACATCGTCGCCGACCTGCCGACTCCTCCGCCCCCGCATCTGCACCCGGGAACCCAACAGCCCCTGGTGCCCTCAGACCTCGAGGCGCTGTTCCCGCCCGGTCTGATCGAGCAGGAAGCCAGCACCGAACGCTGGATCGAGATCCCACAGGAAGTCCACGACATCTACCGGCTGTGGCGGCCGTCCCCGTTCTACCGGGCGCGCCGCTTGGAGCAGGCCCTCGGCACGACGGCCAAGATCTACTACAAGTACGAAGGCGCCTCCCCGGTGGGCAGCCACAAGACCAACTCCGCGGTCGCCCAGGCCTACTTCAACAAGATCGCCGGACGGATGCGCCTGACCACCGAGACCGGTGCCGGTCAGTGGGGTTCGGCCCTGGCCTTCGCCACCCAGATCTTCGGTCAGACCTGTGACATCTGGCAGGTGCGCTCCTCGTATGAGGGCAAGCCCTACCGTCACTACCTGATGGAGACCTTCGGCGCGTCCGTGGTCGCCAGCCCGTCCGAGCTCACCGAGTCCGGACGTGCTCTGCGCGAGCAGTTCCCCGACACCACCGGCAGCCTGGGCATGGCGATCTCCGAAGCGGTCGAGGCCGCGGCGAAGGATCCCAACGCGTCCTACTCGCTGGGCTCGGTGCTCAACCACGTGGCCCTGCACCAGACGGTGATCGGCCAGGAGGCGCTGAAGCAGCTGGAGCTGTTCGAAGAGCCGAAGGCCGACTACCTGTTCGCCTGCGCCGGTGGCGGTTCCAACCTGGCCGGTATCGCGTTCCCGTTCATTCGGGAGAACCTCGAAGGCCGCCAGGCGACCAAGATCGTGGCCTGCGAGCCGAAGGCCGCACCGTCGCTGACCGAGGGCGAATACAAGTACGACTTCGGCGACACCGCGCACCTGACGCCGCTGCTGAAGATGTACTCCCTCGGCCCCGACTTCGTGCCTGCCGCCGTCCACGCCGGCGGTCTGCGCTACCACGGCATGTCGCCGCTGGTCAGCCACTGCTACCACGAGGGCCTGATCGACGCGATCTCGGTCAAGCAGCGCGAGGCGTTCGAGGCGGGCGTGATCTTCTCCCGCGCCGAGGGCATCGTGCCGGCGTCGGAGTCGAACCACGCCATCGCCGGGGCGATCCGGCAGGCGAAGGCCGCGACCGAAGCCGGCGAGTCGCCGGTGATCGTCATCGGCGTGTCCGGCTCGGGTCAGCTCGACCTGCCGGCCTACGCCGAGTACCTGTCGGGCAACATGGCTGACAGCTGATCAACAAAGCCAAACGGCCGCTCGGACGATCGTCCAGCGGCCGTTTGCGCTGTTCGGGTGAGACAGTAGGAACCGTCCCCGGTGTCCCAGGACGCTTGTCCGGCCGGCCTTTGGTGTCTGTGCTGTTTGTGGGTCAGGCTTGCGGCGGCTGGGACGGGTCGCCCTCGGTCCGCGGCGGCTCAGGTGCCGGCGGCGGATACTGCGGCGCCGCGTACTGCTCGCCGACATGCGGAGCTGGGACGACCGGGGCCGCCGCAGGGGTGAACATGGCCATCGCCGCACCGGGCATCGTCCGCACCATTTCGCGGGCCTGGACGGCCACCTTGTGCTCGGCGAGCAGCTCGTACTTGGTGGCCACCGTCTGGCTCACCGAGGTGAAGTCCCGCTTGCCCTGCGACATCCAGTAGCTCAAGGCCGCGAACACCACACCCACCAGGACGCCGATGGCCAGGGCGTACAGGAACAGCGCCCAGATGTTGTCCACCGGCATGAACGCCCAGAAGATCAGCGACATGATCAGGCCGGTGGTGATGCCGTTCTGCACCCCGCCCAGCAGCACCGTGCCCCAGGTACGGCGTCCCAGCACCCGCTCGACGGTGCGCAGCTCGGTCCCGACGATGGCCAGGTTCTGCACCGGGAATTTGGAGTCGGCCAGGAAGTCGACCACCTTCTGCGCCTCGGCGTAGGTCTGATAGATCCCCACCGACTGCGGATACTCCAGCTCGAACAGGTTGCCCGTCCGAGGCGAACTGAGTTGGCTCATTGCGCTACCTCCATGCCGGCGGCCCGTCCCCGGGCCAGAATCGCCGCGGCCAGTTTGACCCCGGCTTCGTCCACCATCTCTTCATCGACCACGATCGCACCCACCGCACCATTGGCCGCATCGGTGGCTGCCGCGTAGGCGGTCATGATGCGCTGCGCGCGCTCAAAGTCCTCAGCACGGGGAGAGAAGATCTCATTCCCGGCCTCGATCTGCGCCGGGTGCAGCACCCACTTGCCGTCGTAGCCCAGCGCCGCGCTGGCTGCGGCCGAGCGGCGGAAGCCGTCGACGTCCCTGATCGCCACGAACGGGCCATCGATGGCCTGCAATCCGTTGGCACGCGCGGCCACCAGGATCGACATCAGCACGTGATGGAAGGCATCAGCCGGGTAGCCCTCAGGCTGAGCCCCGACGTTCAACCCGCCCATGCCGAGGCTGGCCATGAAGTCGCCCGGCCCGAACACCAGGGACGCCAGCCGCGGGCTGGCCTGGGCGATCTCGGCCACGTGCAGCAGACCGACGGCGTCCTCGATCTGCACCTCGATGCCGATCCGTCCGATCGGCAGGCCGGCACTGTGCTCGACCTGGGTCAGTAGCAGATCGAGAGCCTTCACCTCGGCGGCAGAGGTGGTCTTCGGCAACACCAGCGCGTCGATCTTGGACCCGGCGCCACTGACCACCTCGATCACGTCGGCGTAGGTCCACGGGCTCTCCCAGCCGTTCACCCGGACGGTGACCAGCGGTGCGGCGAAGCCGGCGCCGAAGTTGAGCGCCTCCACGATGCGTTGGCGGGATTCGGCCTTGACCGCCGGGGCGACGGCGTCCTCCAGGTCGAGGAAGAGGCCGTCCACGGCCAGGGTGCGGGCCTTCTCGATGAAACGGTC
>JAJTBJ010000226.1 GCA_021286985.1 Propionibacteriales bacterium
TCGGCCCACCGCTGGACGTTCAGCGCGGCCAGTTCGTCCGACAGGTGCTGCAGGCGGGCCACGTCGGCTACCGACTTGGTCTTCATCACCTTGGCCAGCGCCTCGGCGTCGTCCAACATCCGCGGAGTGGTCGCCACCAGGGCGGGTGCCGGCGTCTCGAAGTCGAGCGCCTTGGCCGGTGAGAGCAGAATCAGCACGTCCCGAGCCTATGCTCAGCCCCTTGACTCAGGCCTCACTGGCGTCGATGCCGTGCGAATTCTCGGTATGCCCCTCTGCCGACCTATACCACTGGGGGTATCTGGAATCTTCCGGTGCCTGCAGTGGTTGAAGGAGGCGAACCGGGCACTCCCAGCTAGAGTGAGGCTGCCCACCACGACCTGTTGAGGAACCATGACCGACATCCGTGAAGTGATCATCATCGGCTCCGGCCCCGCCGGATTCACCGCTGCCATCTATACCGCTCGCGCCGGCTTGAAGCCGCTGATGTTCGAAGGTGCGATCACCGCCGGCGGCGCGCTGATGAACACCACCGAGGTGGAGAACTTCCCCGGCTTCACCGACGGCATCATGGGCCCGGAATTGATGATGAACATGCGCGGCCAGGCTGAACGCTTCGGCACCGAGATCATCACCGACGACGTCGCCGCGGTTGAACTGACCGGCGCGATCAAGACCGTCACCGACTCCGAGGGCCGCAGCTACCAGGCTAAGGCCGTGATTCTGGCCACCGGCTCGGGCTACCGCCGCCTCGGCCTGGCCGACGAAGATCGCCTGAGCGGACGGGGCGTCTCGTGGTGCGCCACCTGCGACGGCTTCTTCTTCCGCGACAAGGACATCGCCGTGGTCGGCGGCGGCGACTCTGCGTTGGAGGAGGCCACCTTCCTCACCCGCTTCGCCAAGTCGGTCACGCTCATCCACCGCCGCGATGAGTTGCGCGGATCGAAGATCATGATCGACCGCGCGCTGGCCGATCCCAAGATCACCGTTGCCTGGAACTCCAAGATCACCGGGCTCACCGGCGACCAGGCGATCACCGGCGCCGTCCTGGTCGACACCGTCACCGGGGCCACCCGCGAGCTGCCGATCCAGGGCCTGTTTGTGGCCATCGGTCACGATCCGCGATCGGAGCTGTTCACTGGTCAGGTGGAGTTGGACGAGGCCGGTTACGTCACGGTCGCCTCCCCCAGCACCCGCACCAATCTGGACGGTGTTTTTGCTTGTGGTGACCTGGTTGACCACAGCTACCGGCAGGCCATCACCGCCGCGGGCTCGGGATGTGCGGCCGCGTTGGACGCCGAGCGTTTCCTCGCGGCTTTGTCGGATAAGTGACCTAAGCTGAGCTTCGCTGGTCTGTGAAAGAGGAGTACGAACATGGCCGTCGTTGACGTGACCGATGCCACCTTCGCTTCGGTGGTGCTCGGCTCCACCACGCCTGTGGTGGTCGACTATTGGGCCGATTGGTGCGCCCCGTGCAAGCAGCTGTCCCCGATCATCGAGGAGCTGTCCAACGAACTCGGCGACAAGGTCACCTTCGCCAAGATGGACACCAACGTGAACACCGCCACCCCGATTCAGCAGGGTGTGATGAGCCTGCCGACCATTCAGGTCTTCGTCGGCGGCGAGTTGGTCAAGCAGTTCGTCGGCGCCAAGCCCAAGTCGGTCTTCGCCAAGGCGATCGCAGAGTTCCTCTGAGCTGAACGCCTACTGGGCTGAACGCCAAGTGAGCTGAACGTCAGCAGGGCCCCGGGAGTGATCCCGGGGCCCTGCTGCTTTCGTTGATTCAGCCGGTCACTACGGCACTCGTACCGTCGACCGTGACGGAGTTGCCACCGAAGACCAAGCGGTAACTCGTCGCCGCGGTGGCCTTCCAGCTGGTCTTCAGCTTGCCGGTGTGTGAAAGCCGGACGGTCTTCAGCTTCACCCAGTTGCCGTCGACCAGCTTCTGCACGTCGACCTTCGATCCGGCCAGCGCCCGCCAGCCCTTCACGTCGGGCACCCAGGTCTTGATGGTGGCCGCCAGCGTCCGGGTGGTGCCCTTGACTGTCAGCTTCGGCGTAGTGATCGCAATCGTGGCCTTGACGTGCCCGGTCGCGGTCAGGGTGCTGGTGACCGAGCCGCCGACCGCACCGGAGGTGTAAGTGCCGGTCCAGGTGCCCTTGGGCGCGGCGAACTTGATCGCGCCCAGATAGTCGCCAGTGCACCACTTGAAGGTGCCGGTCGCCGTCCCGACCAGGTCAGCCCGGCGGTTCGGTGACACCGCGCCCGCGGGGGTGTAGTCCGGACCTGAGCCGGTGAGGGTGACGGTGCCGAGCTTCTTGCCGCGCTTGTTGGTGACCTTGCTGGTCAGCGTCACGTTGGTGACCGCCCAGGCCTCGTAGGTCGATACCTGGTAGGTGGCGCTCACCGGGACGGACACGCAGCGTCCCGATCCGATCACGACGTCACTGGCCGTGAACGCGGTCAGGGTCGCGGCCGGAGCGGCAGCCACGGTGTCGCTCTCCGCGGAGGTCGCCGTCACGTCGTCGTAGCCGGTCTTCGTCCCGGTCACCCGCACCGAGATCTTGGCGCCGAGGTCTGCGGCCACGAGGCGGTACACCTCACTGGTTTCGCCGCTGATCACGCTTCCGTTGCGCAACCACTGGTAGCTGTAAGAATCCGGGGTCGGATCCCACGTGCCGGGATCAGCCCACAAGCTGGCTCCGACGATCGCGGTTCCCGAGACAGCCGGAGTGCCCGGGGTCATCACCACGGCCTCCACCGGTCCGACCCGCTCACTGAGCACGTCTCCGTCGGTGGCGGTGTGGGTGAAGACGAGGATGTAGTGCCCGACGTCGCCCGACGACAGCGTGTAGGTCAAGTTGCCGCCTACCCAGGCGCCACTGCCACCGCTGGGTGCGGTGTAGCTGTACCACGAGTAGGACGACGGCGCCGTCGAGAAGCCCGAAGGCGAGAGGCCAAGAGTGTCTCCCACCTTCAAGCCGCCCGACACCGTCAGTGTCGCCCCGGTGGCTCGGGCCGATGGTGCCGCAATGGCCTGCAGCCCGAATAGCAGGCTGATGGCGACAACGGCGGTGCCGAGCCGTCTGCTGTGTCGTTTGAGTTCATGCCGGACAGTCATGCCGATCTCTCCTTGCTCAGGTGGCGGTTCGCAGCAGGCGGCGTGGCAGCTGCACTGCTGCCGAGTCTGTGAGCGTGGTCGCGCAACCCGCTGCGCTTCCTATTCGATCACCGGCTCTGGAAGGAGGTGCGGCACAAAGCGGTGTTCCTCACCCGATGACTGCCACCGTGCCACTTC
>JAJTBJ010000227.1 GCA_021286985.1 Propionibacteriales bacterium
CCTGCACCAGGCCCGCACCCGCGGTCACCTTGAAGCACAGGTAGGTCGGGACACCGTCAGTGGAGCTGTTCGCCGGCTTCGCCACAGTGATGGTGGCCGGGGTGCCCACGGAACCAACAGCCGTGCCGGCGGCCACGATGGTGTTCAACACCGTCGAGCTGGCGTTGCAACCAGCGGTGCTGGTGGTGAACAGGCTGTAGGTGAGGTTGGTCACCGTGCCAGTGGTCGACGGAGCACTGACCACGACCGTGCCGGCGTTGGTCGACGTCTTGTACAGGTTCAACGCGTACGGCGCGTACACCACGTCGTTGGGCGACATCTGGGTGACCGGAGCGGTGAAGCTCAGGGTCGCGGAGGAGCCCGCGGTGGTGTGATCGGAGAAAGTGGTCTGGTCAGTGCTGCCGCGCAGATCGAAGTAGCCGCCGGTGAAGGTGCCGGTCGCGTATTCGGTGTCGGTCCATGCCGCCAGGGTGGCCATGGTGCCCACGCCGACCACCACGCCGCCTGCGAGGATCGCGGCAACCTTGCGGCGACGGCCGCGGTTGCCCTGGGAGTGTTGCTGGTTCACTTCGGTGCCCTTTCGGGTTGGGGGGTAAATCGGATGAGTACATGCAAAAAGGTATTAGAGGTTCCTTGTCGCCGCAAGCGCGCGGGGCACCCTGTATGCCTTTTTGAGGCATGGCTTTAATCCTGGTTAACCCAGCGTCCCCGCTTGTCACCCGGCAGAGGACCACCCCCGGGGCCCCTCCAGCTATTCTGGGCGAGTTTTGTCACCCGTTATGGTGACAGGAATATTGAACGCTTTCCGAGACTACCCCGACGCTCGATTATGTCCCCCCTTTGGGGGACATTTCCACGTCTTTCCACCTCGACAAGCCGAGCGCGCAACATCGCTCGGCCACCAAGCACAGGTGGGCGCCACTCACAGGCGAGGATCTTCCCCGGATCAACGTGCTCGAAGGCGACACCCTCACGGCGAGCGCGCGCACGTCTCGGGCGACCTCGCAGCGGGGTGATGCCGAGGTCAGCAGCTGAGCTACGCCGATTCGGCGCCCTCGACGGCATCATCGGACGCGGGGCCGTCCGCGCCGTCGGCGTCGCCGTCATCGGCCACACGGGCAGGCCCCGACGGTCGACGAGGCCAGAAGGCCCACGTCACCAGCAGGGCGGCCACCACCGTCAGGCCACCGATCACGTAGGGCGAACGCAGCCGGGCAATGGTTTGAGCGACCCCCGGCACGGAGTACAACACCCGTCGCACTTCGCTCACCTGGTACGGGGCAGCATCCTCCGACAGGTTGGCGTCACCCTTCATGGTGATCACATAGCCGCCCGCAACGGTGTCGGACGGCCGGATGGACGTCACCCGGTGAGTGATCGGCAACGCATCCTTACGCTCGACGGTGACGACGTCACCCACCGCGACTTCACTGGCGGCGATCCGCTGCACCAGGGCAGCCGAGCCCGCCGGGATCGTCGGAGACATCGATCCGGTGGAGAACAGGATGATCGACAGCCCCCAGATGTGGGCGATGATCGCAGCAGTCAGGCTCAGCAACCCCAAAATCCCGATGGACCACAGCAGGACGTCGATCAGGTTCTGCCCCAGCCGGTACAGCAAGCTGGGCCGGCCGCGCCGAACTGCGGTCGCGCCAGTGGGCTCGGAATCAGGCTTGTCGGACATGGGGCTGGTCCTTCCGCTGAACAGGCCGGACGGGGGTCTCCCCCGCCCGGCCCGATTGCCTCAGCTTAGTTGGAGGTGGCCGTGAACAGCCACGTCGCCGTGCCGGTCTGCCCCTGCACCAACCCTGCACCTGCGGTCACCTTGAAGCACAGGTAGGCAGGGACGCCATCGGTGGTGGCGTTGGCCGGTGCCGCCAGCGTGAAGGCCGTAGCCGCCCCGACTCCGCCCAGCGCGGTACCCGCAGGCACCACGACCGTGCCGGTGGAACCGGAGTTGCAGCCGGCGGTGGCGGTCTTGATCACGGTGTAGGTGATGTTGGAGGTCGTCCCCGTGGTCGACGGCGCCGTGATGACCACATTGGCCCCGTTGGTGGAGTCGCGGTAAAGGCGCAGCGCATAGGCCGAGTACACGACATCGTTGGGCGACATCTGGGTCACCAGCGGGCTGGTGAAGCTCAGCACCGCGGCCGCACCAGAAGTGGTGTGCTCGCTGAAGTTGGTCTGATCGGTCGAACCCTGGAAGGTGAACTTCCCTCCGGTGAAGGTGCCGGTCGCATATTCGGTGTCGGTCCAAGCGGCCAAGGTGGCCATGGTCCCGACGCCAATCACCACGCCGCCGGCGAGAATCGCGGCAACCTTCCGCCGCCGCGCACGCCCGTCTGCGGGTCGCATGTCACTCATGTCAGTGCCTTTCTTACGACAAGTCCCTAACTTGCTGGATGAGTAGGAACACGGTATCGAAAGGCGTATTAGCACTACAACACTTTACTTAGCGCATCACAGCTGACCCCGTCGCCACCCGGGCCACCATCCCCCCTAGTCAACATGGGTTAAGGCGTGAGCGCCGGCCCGCAATGGGCCGACTCAGAAGGATTGAGAGATTTAGGTTGTCCCCCACATGGGGGACATTACCGCGGGTCTTATCGTCCCCCAAATAGGGACATTCTTTCCACGCTTGTCACCCGAAATGGCGACCCGCGGCCGCGGTCACTCCGCCGCAGCAGTGAACTGCCAGGTGACCGATCCGGTCTGAGTCTGTGCCGCCGAGGATGCCGACTCGACCCGAATACACAGGTGCAGGTGTGCGGCCTTGCCATCACTCGGGGCCAGCAGGAACGCCTCCGACGGGGTGCCGTCGACCGTTCGCGGCGGCACCACGGTTTCCGCAGACCTCCAGGACGCTCGGCACTTGGTCGCATCGACGACTCGACGCACCTCATAGCTCAGCTTCGAGCCGTCACCCTCACCCAGCACTGGACTCATCCGCACCCACGCACTGGTAGCCCCACTGCCGCGCAGTGCGAGGTCGTAGCCGAAGAAGGCCGACTCGCCTGGCTGGAGGCCGTCGTAGAGAGCGGGATCGGTGAGCGAAGCAGCATCGGAGTAGCTCGAGTGGTCCGACAGACCACTGCCGGCGGGGGCGGCGACCAGGTCGATCGGCCCGAGGCCGGGGATGATCTCGAAGCCGGCCATCTGCTGCGCCGCGAGGGCTGCAGAAGTAAGGCCGGTCGTCGAGATCACCGCACCAGCGACCCCTGCGAGCACCTGACGCCCCAGGCGCCACAGCCGCTTCGTAACATAAGTGTTGGCGGACA
>JAJTBJ010000228.1 GCA_021286985.1 Propionibacteriales bacterium
CGTTCATCCGCTGAATGGTCGACAGGTGCGCGATCAGGCAGGCCAGGTCGTCGGCTCGGCGTCCCGGGCCGAGCGTGTCGGTGTCGAGCAGGCCGACGATCCGACCGCCGTTCACGTGCACCTGGCCCTCGTGGAAGTCGCCGTGGGTGGGTTCGTTGCCGGCCGGGATCGAATACAGCCCGCCGTCGATCTGCTCGATCAGCCACTCCAGCCGCGGCTCCAACGACGGGACGGCCTGAGCGACCATCCGCGCGTAATGGCCCAGGGCGTCCGACCACGGTGGACGCCGCGGCAACTCGGTGACCCGCGGCGGCATCGAATCGAGCAGGTTGATCAGCGACTCGGCCGTGCACGGATCGCTCGGATCGAACACCGCCTTGGCCAGCGACGTGCCCGGCAACTCGGCCAGCACGAGCAGGTGATCGTCGGTGGTGGCCAGAATCGGGGCCACCGGGACGCCGGCATTGGCCAACACCAGGTGCCGGGTGACCACGTCGTCGAACAGTCGGGCCCGCAGCACCTTGACGTAGGCGACCTCGGAACCGGCCTGGACGCGCAGGACGGCGCGCCGGCGCGGCCGGTAGCCGATCATCTGCAGATCGAGCTGTCCGGGGGTGACCGGCGCCCGGAAGACCCGGTGGGTGTTGCACACCTCGGCCATCGACTCCGCGTACGCGGCTCGGGCCAGGCCGGGCAGATCGGGGTCGTGGGGGTAGATCCACACGGCGACTTCGCGCTGCCCGTCGGCGAAGATCTCTGCGGCCGAGTCGCTGTCGGTGGGCCCTGAGGCGCGCGCGCTCACCCCGAGCAGTTCCTCGCGGCGACCGTACGGCCAGTCGATCAGGGCCGAGTAGGTGGCGGTGGTCGATTGTGCCGGGTTGGCGTCGATGTGGTCGAGGGTCCAGCTGACCAGGGTGCCGCCCGCGTGCTGCACGGCAACGGTGAGCAGCGAGCCGACCTCATCGGAGGTCAGCAGCGCCGAACCGTCCGGATCCGCAGCGTTCACGACACCTCCCCAGCGCTGGCCGGTTCGGAGGACGGTTCGCCCGACTCGGCGTCCACCCGGGTGAGCCGAAGGCGCGCGGCGCGGCGTCCGTCCAGTTCGGTGACGGCCAGTTCGAAGCGTGCCGCAGCGTGCCCCTCCTCGGTCGCGGCCAGGGTCACCGCGCAGACATCGCCCAGGCGCGGCAGCGAACCGAGTTGGGCCATCACGAAGCCGGCCACGGTGTCATAAGGCCCCTCGGGCAGCACGTAGCCGTAGTCGGAGGCGAAATCCTCCAAGGTGACCAGCCCGTCCACCTCGGCCTGCCCCTCGGTGCGCGGGGTCTCGTCGTCGAACTCGTCGGTGATGTCGCCGATCAGCTCTTCGACCAGGTCCTCGATGGTGACGATGCCGGCCGTGCCGCCGTACTCGTCGGAGACGATCGCCAGGTGGTGGTGGCCCTGGCGCATCTGGCTGAGCGCGCGCAGGATGCGCATCGACTGCGGCAGCGACAACACCGGACGCACCAGTCGGCTGACCGGCTGCTTGCGGGCCGCGGGGCTCAGCACGGCCAGATCGCGGATGTGCACGAAGCCGAGTACGTCGTCGGCGTCCTCGCCGATCACCGGGTAGCGGCTGTGACTTCCCTCGTGCACCTGGCGGAAGGCCTCGCCCGCGGAAAGCTCACCGTCGAGGAAGTCGACTTCGGTGCGCGGAACCATGGTTTCGCGCAGGCTGACGTCGCCGGCGCCGAACACTTCGTCGACGATCTGGCGCTCCTCATCGCCCAGGGTGGCTGACGAGCCGACCAACGCCCGAAGTTCGGAGTCGGTGACCTCTTCACGAGACGCGTTCGGGTCGCCACCCAGCAGCCGGACGACCACGTCGGTGGACTTGCCCAGGAACCAGATCAGCGGGGTGGCCAGCCAGGCGATGGCGCTGACCAGCGGTGCCAGGGCCAACGCGAAGGATTCGGCCCGCTGCATGGCCAGCCGCTTGGCGGCCAACTCACCCAGCACGATCGAGAAATAGGAGATCACCAGGGTCACAGCGAACAGCGCCAGCCCGGGCGCCACGTCGACCGGCACACCCCAGCCGATCAGCACCTGGCTGAAGGTGTCGGCCAGGGTGGCGCCGCCGTACGCGGCCGAAAGGAACCCGGCCAGCGTCACGCCGATCTGGACGGCGGAAAGGAAACGGTTGGGCGAAGCGCTCAGCTCGGCAACCGTGCGTCCGCGGCGGCCCCGGGCGCTCAACTGCTTCACCTGGGAATCGCGCAGCGAGACCAGCGCCATTTCCGCGGCGGCGAACACGCCTCCGACCACGACGAACAGCGCGATCAGGAGCGCGTCGCGCACTGTCGGGTTCATCGCTCGGTTCCGTTTCTGCCGGTGACGCGCCCCACCGGCGGTGGGACGGTCGGTCACGAATCCTACCGGTGGGTGGACGGGGCTTCGCTGCGGCCTGACTAACATGTTGCGCATGCGAACTCCCGGCCAACGCTCTGCGTATTCGTTCGCATCGGCGAATCTGGCCAAACTCGCCGCCGTGCCGCGCTACGCAGCCGGCGCCCTGCGGTCGCTGCGCGTGCCGCGCGATCCCAATCTGTGGGTGATCGGCAGCGACTTCGGCCTCAGCGACGGCGCCTGGGCGTTCCATCGCGCGGCGAGCGCGCTCGATCCGGCCCCCCGCATCGTCTGGCAGGTGAGCAACGAACGCCAGCGCGCCCAGGCCATCGCTGCCGGAGTGGCCTGGGTGGATCGCGACTCCGACGAGGGCTATCAGCTTGCCTTGCGGGCCGGGGTGATCGCGGTCACCCACGGCCTGGGTGACGTGAACCGCTACGGCCAGCGCGGCGCGATCATCGTCCAGCTGTGGCATGGCTCACCGCTGAAGAAGCTCAACCTGGACTCCCCCAACGTGCTCAATCTGGGCCTCGCCGGACGGATCCCCGGGCTGGCCGCGGCCATGCGAGCGATGTACCGGGCCGGCACCAAGACCATCTCGGTGTTCCCGGTGGCCTGCCCCGAGTTCGTCACCAGCATGTGCAGCGCCTTCGCGCTCAGTGCCGAACAGGTGCTGGCCATCGGCGAGCCGCGCGGGGACGAGTTGTTCGACGGCACCCCCGACGAACTGCGCGCCCGCTCCCGCGAGCTGTGGAGCAAGACCATTCCCGATCTGGGCGAGCGGCGGCTGATCTTGCAGGCCCCCACCTGGCGGGACGGCGAGGTCGACCCG
>JAJTBJ010000229.1 GCA_021286985.1 Propionibacteriales bacterium
CGTCATGCCCGGATGCTACGCGGCGCGAGGCACCGCGGTTTCGACAGGCTCAACCCGCGACACCCCCAACCCCGTTGGTTGAGCAGGCCGCGCCAGCGGCCGTGTCGAAACCTCGTCCCCCATTTGGTTTCGACACACTCGCTTCGCTCGCTGCTCAACCAGCGGTGGATCGACAGGCTCAACCCGCGACACCCCCAACCCCGTTGGTTGAGCAGGCCGCGCCAGCGGCCGTGTCGAAACCTCGTCCCCCATTTGGTTTCGACACACTCGCTTCGCTCGCTGCTCAACCAGCGGTGCTCAGATCCAGTCGAACTTGCGGAAGACCAGGTAAAGGCCGACCGAGCCGACCAGGATCGTGATCACGCTCATCACCAGGCCGAAGGGATCACCGAAGCCCGGGTAAGGGATGTTCTGGCCGAACCAGCCGGTGACCGCGGTCGGGACGGCGATGATGGCCGCCCAGCCGGCGAGCTTCTTCATGATCTCGTTGAGCCGGGAGTCCTGCAGGCTGAGGTTGGTCTCGAAGATGCTGGAGACCATGTCGCGCAGGCTCTCGGTCCATTCCGCCGCTCGGATGACGTGGTCATAAAGGTCGTTGAAATTGCCGTCCAGCTCACTCGACAGGGCGGTGGCGCGATCGTCGCGGAAGCGCATCACTGCGGTGACCACCTCGCGCATCGGCAACACCACTCGGCGCAATTGCACCAGCGCTTTGCGCAAACTGAACACCCGCTGCTGCACCTCAGCCGGCTTGCGCCGGGTGTCGAAAAGGAGATCCTCCAACGAGTCGATCTCCTCGTCCAAGGTGGTGATGGTGGCGAAGTGGCCGTCGACGATCTCGTCCAACATCCCGTGCACGAGTGCGGCCACCCCGTGGGTGAGCAGGCCGTCCTCGCTCCACCGCCGGACGATCGGAGCGAAATCCACCGGATCACCGCTGCGAACGGTGATCAGTGCCCGCGGCAGGATGAACGCCGACACCCGCCCCAACCCGAGAGTGACCCCGCCCTGCTCGGCCGGGCTGACGGCGGTGGCGTAACAGGTGAGGAAGGTGTGGCCAGCATGCCGGGTCGCCTTGGGCCGCTCCATCGGGGCAACGGCGTCCTCGACCGCGAGCGGGTCGAACTGCAGCTCGGCGGCCAACTCGGCCAGCACAGACGGATCCGGGTCACCCAGGTCGAGCCAGACCAGCACCTCGGGACGGGCCAGCCATTGGTCGAGTTCGGCAAGCGGAAAATCGCGGGCGACTTCGACCCCGTCACGCCAAGCAAGGCTGTGGCAGTTGTTCACCCTCACAGCATGCACCAGCCCCCGCTTCCGCAGCGGCATTACCGACGCGCCTAGTGGTGGCGGATTTGACCGAACAAAGGCGGTCACCCATCCCATCTACGGAATCTGTTCACCCAGATAGTGCCGACAACGGCAATCACTCACTAGACTCCGCTGCGTTGTCGCCTCAGACCTTGAGAGGAATCCCATGCCGATTAGCAAAGTGCTGGTAGCCAACCGCGGAGAGATCGCCGTCCGAGTGATCCGTGCCGCACGTGACGCCGGCATCGGCAGCGTGGCCATCTACGCCGACCCGGACGCGGATTCGCTGTTTGTGAAGCTCGCCGACGAGGCGTTCGCCCTCAACGGGATGACGCCGGCCGAGACCTACCTCGACGTCGCCAAGATTCTGGACGTCGCTGAGCGCGCCGGCGCCGACGCCATCCACCCCGGCTACGGCTTCCTGGCCGAGAACGCCAGCTTCGCCCAGGCGGTCCTGGACGCCGGGCTGATCTGGATCGGCCCGCCGCCGGCCGCGATCGACGCCCTCGGCGACAAGGTCAAGGCTCGCCACATCGCTCAGAAGGTCGGCGCCCCGCTGGTGCCGGGTACCGCCGACCCGGTCGCCGATGCCGACGAGGTCGTGGCCTTCGCCACCGAGCACGGTCTGCCGATCGCCATCAAGGCCGCCTTCGGCGGCGGCGGACGTGGCCTGAAGGTCGCCCGCACCCTGGAGGAAGTGCCCGAGCTGTTCGAGTCGGCCACCCGCGAGGCGGTCACCGCCTTCGGTCGTGGCGAGTGCTTCGTGGAGCGCTACCTGGATCGTCCGCGCCACGTCGAGACCCAGTGCCTGGCCGACGCCCATGGCAACGTCGTGGTGGTCTCCACCCGCGACTGCTCGCTGCAGCGCCGCCACCAGAAGCTCGTCGAGGAGGCCCCGGCGCCCTTCGTCACCGAAGACCAGCGCACCCGCCTGTACGAGGCCAGCAAGGCGATCCTCAAGGAGGCCGGCTACATCGGTGCGGGCACGTGTGAGTTCCTGATCGGTCAGGACGGCACCATCTCCTTCCTGGAGGTCAACACCCGACTGCAGGTGGAACACCCCGTGTCGGAAGAGGTCACCGGCCTCGACCTGGTGCGGCAGATGTTCCGCATCGCCGAAGGCGAAGAGCTCGGCTTCGAGGATCCCGAGATCCGTGGCCACTCGATCGAGTTCCGGATCAACGCCGAGGACGCCGGCCGCAACTTCATGCCGGCACCGGGCACCGTGACCGCCTGGCACGCCCCCACCGGCCCGGGCGTCCGGGTGGACGAGGGCTACCTGACCGGCATGGCCGTCCCGGGTTCGTTCGACTCGCTCGTGGCCAAGGTGATCGTCACCGGCGCCGACCGGGCGCAGGCGATCGCGCGGGCCAAGCGGGCCCTGACCGAGACCGTCTTGGAGGGCATGCCGTCGGTGATCCCGTTCCACAAGGCAGTGCTGTCCGAGCCGGACTTCGCCGCCACCGACGGCAACTTCCGAGTGCACACCCGCTGGATCGAGACCGAGTTCAACAACACCGTGGAGCCCTACACCGGCACCATGGGTGAATCCGAGCCGGTCGAGGCCACCACCTACGTGGTCGAGGTCAATGGCCGTCGGGTCGAGGTGAAGCTGCCGAACACCTTGTCGGCTCCGATGGCCAAGGCCGCCACCGCCAAGCGTCCGACCCGGCGCAGCACCGGTGGCGCGAAGGCCAAGGCCGCTTCGACCAACACCCTCGAAGCGCCGATGCAGGGCACCATCGTCAAGGTCGCCGTGGTCGAAGGCGACGAGGTGAACGAAGGCGACCTGATCGTGGTGCTGGAAGCCATGAAGATGGAGCAGCCGATCAACGCGCACCGCGCCGGCGTGATCGCGTCCCTGTCGGC
>JAJTBJ010000009.1 GCA_021286985.1 Propionibacteriales bacterium
GCCGAGGCGCCGATCGGATGACCGCGTCCCTTCAAGCCGCCCATGGTCGAGATCGGCACCGAGCCGCCGTGAGTGATCTCGCCTTCGGCAGCCAGGCGCCAACCCTGGCCGGGCTCGGCGTAGCCGACGGCTTCGAGAATGAGAGCGGCCATGATCGAGAAGGCGTCGTGCACCTCGAACAGGTCGATGTCGTTGCGATGGACGTTGGCGCGTTTGAACGCCTCCCGCGCCGAGCGTGCCGAGGCGTCCAAGCGCAGCGGGTCGGGACGATCGGAAATGCGGAAGCGGTCGGTGACCACGCTGGCGCCCAGCATCTTGATCGGCTGGTGGTGGAACGCTCGGGCCTGCTTGGTGCGGGTGAGGACGACCGCAGCGGCGCCGTCACAGATCGGCGCGGCATCGAAGCGGCGCAGGGGAGCCGACACCACCGGGGCGGCGTCGATCGCCTGCTTGGTCACGACCCGGTCGTGGAACAGCGCGTTCGGGTTGCCGTTGGCATTGGCGTGGGCGTTGAGCGCAAAGCCGTCGAAGGCGTCGATCGAGAGGCCGTAGCGCTCGAGGTAGAGCCGCATCAGCATCGCGTTCTGGCTGAGCAGCGTGGCCCCGGTGGGCACTTCGGTCTCGGCGTCGAGGGCCTTGGCCAGCGCGGAGATGACGTGCTCGCGGTCGGTGCTCATCTTCTCCACGCCCAGCGCGATGGCCACCTCGGCCTGCCCGGACGCGACCGCCAGGTAGGCCATGCGGAGCGCGGCGGCGCCGGTCGCGGTGGCGGCGCGCACTTGCAGCGCCTCGGCCCAGCGCAGTCCGGCCTCGTCGGCGATCAGGCTGGCGAGGTGCTTCTGGCCTTGAAGTTCGTCGGCCAGCATGTTGCCGACGAAGATCGCATCGGCGTGGTCGATGCCGGCGTCGTCCATGGCGGCTTGTACTGCGGACGCCCCGAGTTGGCGCAGGCTCAACGGACTCGCTGCGACCACGGGCACCTGCCCGATCCCGACGATGCTGACCTCGGCGCCGAACCTGTCCATGCGACCTCCTTTTCGCCGATGGTATTGCACGTGTCCTCGGTTGCCGCTGGCTGCCTTCGTGACCGCCTCGATCGCGTACAGTTCTGGGGTGGATTATCGCGTTGCAGACCTGACGTTGGCCGCCGCCGGACGAGAGCAGATTCGGCTGGCCGAGCACGAAATGCCGGGCTTGATGGCCCTGCGGAGCCGTTTCGCCGACAGCAAGCCGCTGGCCGGCGCCCGGATCGCCGGCTCGCTGCACATGACCGTGCAGACCGCCGTGTTGATCGAGACCCTGGTCGCGCTCGGCGCTCGGGTGCGCTGGGCGTCGTGCAACATCTTCTCCACTCAGGACGAAGCCGCTGCAGCCATCGTGGTCGGCCCCGACGGCTCCCCGGACGACCCGAAGGGTGTGCCGGTGTTCGCCTGGAAGGGCGAAACCCTGGCCGACTACTGGTGGTGCACCGAGCAGATCCTCGACTGGGGCGACGAGTTCCCCAATCTGATCCTGGACGACGGCGGCGATGCCACCTTGCTGGTGCACTCCGGGGTGCAGTTCACCAAGGCCGGCGAGGTGCCCGAGGCCGGCCCGGACGACTCGGCCGAGTGGGCGGTGGTGCTGGACACGCTGCGCGCCTCGAAGCTGCATTGGCCGACGTTGGCCACGGCGATCTTCGGGGTCACCGAGGAGACCACCACCGGCGTCCATCGGCTCTACGAGATGGCCAAGAACAACACGCTGCTGTTCCCGGCGATCAACGTCAACGACTCGGTCACCAAGTCGAAGTTCGACAACCGCTACGGCATCCGCCACTCGCTGATCGACGGCATCAACCGGGCCACCGACGTCCTGATCGGCGGCAAGACCGCCGTGGTCTGCGGCTACGGCGACGTCGGCAAGGGCTGTGCGGCCTCATTGGCCGGTCAGGGTGCGCGGGTGATCGTCACTGAGGTTGATCCGATCTGCGCGTTGCAGGCCGCGATGGACGGCTACCAGGTGGCCACCTTGGACGATGTGGTGGCCAGCGCCGACATCTTCATCACCGCGACCGGGTGCCTGAAGGTGATCACCGCCGACCAGATGAGCCGGATGAAGAACCTGGCCATCGTGGGCAACATCGGCCACTTCGATAACGAGATCGACATGGCCGGTCTGGAGAAGGTCGACGGGGTCACCAAGACCACGGTCAAGCCGCAGGTGGATCGTTGGACGTTCGCCGACGGCCATTCGATCATCGTGCTCAGCGAGGGTCGGCTGCTGAACCTCGGTAACGCCACCGGGCACCCGAGCTTCGTGATGAGCACCTCCTTCACCAACCAGGTGCTGGCCCAGATCGAGCTGTTCACCCGCACCGAGCACTACCCGATCGGCGTCTACACCCTCAGCAAGGAACTGGACGAGTACGTGGCCCGCCTCCACCTGGACGCTCTCGGCGTCCGGCTGTCGGAGTTGACCGCCGAACAGGCCGACTACCTCGGCGTCTCCGTCGAAGGCCCCTTCAAGGCCGAGCACTACCGCTACTGACAACCCGATACGGAAGCGGGGAGCTGACGATGGCACGGTTCCGATGCGTGTGTGGTGAAGTCCTGGTGACTTCGGGTGAGATCCCCAACCCCACCGAGTGGCTGTGCCTGAGCGCTTCAGGTTTCGAGGCTTTCACCGGCCAGGTTGACGCTGAGGCGGTGTATCTGGGGTCGACCCTCATGTATCGCTGTCCGACGAGTGACCACTTGTGGGTCTACTGGCGTGGTTTCGATGAGCCGCCGAGCCTCTACGGGCCGCAGCCGCTTCCGCAAGCACGGTGACGGGTGGCTGACTGGGGGGTTGCTCAACGCTCGGTCCGGCGAGCCTTGGTGCGCTAGAATTATGTACATGACCACATTGTCGTTGGCCGAGGCGCGGGCACAGCTGTCGAAGCTGATCGAGTCCGCGGTGACCACCCATGAGCGCTTCGACATCACCCGCAATGGTGATCGGGTGGCGGTGCTGCTCAGCGTCGACGACTACGACTCGTTGCTGGAGACCGTCGACATCCTCAGCGATCCCGACGAAGTCGCCGCGCTGCGCCGGGGGCTGGATGACTTGGCGGCCGGTGAAGTGTCCACCACCGACGAGGTGCGCGAGTCGATGCGGTCGCTCGGTCGGCTGCGGTGACCTACCGGGTCGTGTTCTCCGCCAGTGCCCGCAGGGCGTTGGAAGTCGAGCTGCCCGAAGCTGTGGCGGCGGCCGCGTTCGAGTTCATCGTTGGAGCGCTGGCCGAGGAGCCACATCGGGTCGGCAAACCCCTGCGCGAGCCGCTCGCCCCACTGTGGTCGGCGCGCCGCGGGGAGTACCGGGTGATCTATCGGATCGTCGAGCAGCGCGTCGTGATCGAAGTGGTCTCGGTCGTGCACCGGCGCGATGCGTACCGGCGCTGATCCCGCTGGCTGGGTTTCAGTGGGGGCTCGCGGTGTCGGTGAATGTGTCGGGCGGCGGCGGAGATGTATCGCAGAAGATGACAGAAATGTATCGTAGAAGTAGCTTGATCTGTATTATCGAAGCATGGACTACCTTCCACGGATCGTAGATCGCCAACTCGACCGTCTGCTCGCTGGCCTGCCGGCGGTGGTGCTTGAAGGCCCCAAGGCGGTCGGGAAGACTGCCACGGCCGGACGTCGAGTGGTGTCGGCGGTGTCGCTGGACGACCCCTCCGAGCTTGCGCTCATGCAGGGGGACCGCGAGCGGCTATCGCGGCTTGCCAAGCCGCTGTTGATCGACGAATGGCAGCACTTCCCGCCGGTATGGGATCGAGTGCGGCATGACGTTGATGCCGGCGCCGCAGCCGGCAGCTATGTGCTCGCCGGGTCCAGCTTTCCCGCCGAGGCGCCCAGACACTCCGGTGCGGGGCGCATCGTCACGGTGCGCATGCGTCCGCTCAGCTTGGCCGAGCGAGGCCTGGCTGAGTCGACGGTGTCGCTGGCGGCGTTGCTTGCCGGTCAGGCTGCGGTCACGGGGGACAGCTCCCTCAGCCTCGACGACTACACCGATGAAATCACCGCCTCTGGGTTCCCGGGGATCCGGGCGCTCCCGGCGGACGTCCGCCCCGACGTGCTGGATGGCTACCTGAACACCGTGGTCGATCGCGACTTCGCCGACGCGGGACGCCCGGTTCGCCGTCCGCAGACGCTCCGGGCCTGGCTGGCAGCCTATGCTGCGGCCACGTCGACAACCGCCGCCTACAACGTGATTCTGGATGCGGCGACGCCCGGCCTTCCCGACAAGCCGAGTAGGGCCACCATCGTGGCCTACCGCGAGGTCCTGCAGCGCATGTGGCTTCTGGAGGAGTTGCCTGCGTGGACGGGTTCACGCAACAACCTCGCCGCCCTCAAGCAGTCACCCAAGCACCACCTTGCTGACCCGGCGCTGGCGGCCAGGTTGCTGGGCGTCAGCAGTCGGTCGCTGTTGAGCAGGCCTCACCCGGGGTCGGTGTCGATCTCTCACGACGGTACGTTGCTGGGTGCCCTGTTCGAGAGCCTGGTCACCCAGTCCGTGCGGGTATACGCCGACGCTGCTCGAGCCACGGTGAGCCATCTGCGCACCCAGCGCGGCGACCACGAAGTGGATCTGATCATCACCGGTGAGGACGGCGCAGTGGTTGCGCTTGAGGTGAAGCTTGGCCCTGTGCCCGAGGATCGCGACACGCGACACCTGCTCTGGCTGCGTGAGCGACTCGGCGACCAGCTGGTCGCCGCCGCCATCATCACCACCGGATCGACCGCGTACCGCCGTCCCGACGGCATCGCCGTTATTCCGGCCGCACTCTTAGGGCCGTAGCTGGCGTGAGCGTTGCCGGGCTGTTCGGTGTTCGCCAGCAGCAGCCGGAGAGATGATCCGCCACCGGCGCTGATCGCGGCATCAGCCGCGGGCGATCTCGAAACGCTCGAGCTTGGCCTTGCCTTCTTTGAGGCTCTTCCAGGTGCCGGAGAAGGTCAGGACGGCCAGGCCGCAGGTGGGGAACTTCTTGGCGACCTTCTCGGTCAAGTCGTTGGGCTTGGCCAGTCGCAGGATCAGGTCGGCGACGCCGGGCTGATGACCCACCAGCAGGGCGGTGTTGTCGGATTCGCCGAGCTTCTGCAGCTGCTTCAGCAGCGCCTCATCGGTGCCCTGGTAGATCGCCTTGATGGCCCGGACGTCCTCGCACTCGGCCCCGCCGGACTCGGCACCCTCCCAGGTCAGCTGCACCCGGGTGGCGGTCGAGGCCAGCACCACATCGAGGTCGTAGTCGGCCAGGATCTCGCCGGCCGCTACGGCGTCCCGCTCACCACGCTCGGACAAGCCACGCAACTGATCGGCGTCAGTGGTCTGCCAACTCGACTTGGCGTGACGCAGCACGATGAGGGTCTTCTTTGCCATGGGCACATCCTAAGTGGATCGACGGGGCAGTGGAGACGAACCGACGTCCTCACTCATCGCCTGGACGCATCGACTCCCAGATCTCCTTGCATTCCGGGCACACCGGGAAGCGATCAGGGTTGCGCGAGGGCACCCAGACCTTGCCGCACAGTGCGATCACCGGGGTACCCATCACCATCGCCTCGGTCAGCTTGGCCTTCGGCACGTAATGGGAGAACCGCTCGTGATCGCCCTCTTCGGGACGCAGGTCGAGGCGCTCCTCGGTGCGTTCCTTAAGAATCGTGACCCGCTGCGGGTTCTCAGTAGTCATCAGCGATTTCCCTTGATTCGTCCGTACAGAGCACCAAACGTACCAATGGCCGCCGCTACGACGTAGAGCAACAGTGACACCTCACGCTCGACCCACACCTTCGGATCAGCAACGTAGCTGATCACCCAACTGAGTTGTTGGGCCGAATCGCCGGGGTGGATCTTGGTCGCGAGGGCGAAGCCATCGGTGGTCAGGGCGGTGACGACCGCTGCCGCCAGCCCCACCACCAGGACGAGGACCAGCGGCCCGATGCCCTTGCGGAGCACGCCGCCGGACCCTTTGGTGTACAGCCAGACAGCGCTGTACGCCATCAAGGCGGACGGCACCATGGCCAGCACGAAAGCCATCTTCATGCTGTTGATGTGCAGCAGGTTGTCCAGTTCCTTGAACACGATCGCGGCCAGCACTGCGACCACGATTCCACCGAGCGAGAACGCCACGCCCTTGCCGACGGCCTCGGGTGCCTGTGGCGGTTCGGCCACCAGCGGCACGGCAGTGTCGGTGACCGAAGAAGCCGACGTCGGGGGCAGTGCGGACGGAGGTGAAGCCGGGTCGTCAAAGGCGAATCCCGGCGCCCGGTCACTCAAACGACCAACCCCGTCCGAGGACGGCGACTCGCCTGGCCCGCTCATCCCTTCCGAGCCTTGGCCAGGCCGATGAAGATGCTGTAGGTGCCCAGGGCGGCGAAGACCAGGTACATCACCACGGAGCTGGCGTTGGCGGACCAGACTTCGGGGGTCGTCAAGTAGGAGATGACCGCGTCGGTCTGTCGGGCGGTGTCGTTCGGGAACACCTTGCGGGCGATGATCACCGCGTCCGACCCGATGGAGCCCACCAAAGAGAGCAGTACGCCCACCAGGATCAGCGCGAGCAACCCGATCGCGCCCTTACGCGGCGACTGAGTGGCGCCCTTGTTGTAGAGCCAGACGCAGGCGTAGGCCATCACGGCGCCGGTCAGCGAAGCCACGAACCCCATCTGCCACACGAAGATCGACAAGACGACGCCGGCGACCACACCGCCGAGGGCGAAGACCAAGCCGCGTCCGACCTTCTCGGTGTCGGGCTCTGCCTGGGTCCACCACGGCTCTTCTGTGGACGCCGGCTCCGACGCCTCGGGGATGCTGGGCGCCGGAGTTGCGGCGGGGTAGCCGGGCGGTGGCGGGTAGCCGGCCGGGGCTTGGTAGGCGCCGGGCGCCACCGGGGCCGGTGCAGCGGCGGGCGGCTGATAGGCAGCGGGAGCGGGAGCGGCGGCGGGCGGCTGATACGCAGCCGGAGCGGTCGGGCTGGGGGCGGCCGGCGCCACCGACGGCGGGACGTAGCCGGTCACCGGTGCAGTCTGCGCCGGCTCGAAAGACGGCATTCCGCTCGGTGCTGCGGACGCGGCGACAGTGGGCGGGGTGTAGCCGGTCGGGGCTGAGGACGGCGGCACCACAGCCGCGGGATCGGGGTGCTGCTCAGACATGATCGCTCCGGTTGGTCGTGAGAAACTACCGGGATCCTAGTGGTTGGCGGTGGAAGCATGAACAGCGTGCACGCGAGCCGGGCGCGCACCCATCGCGCCCTGGTCGTCGGCCTGCTGCTGAGCGTGGTGGCGATCGCTTTCGAAGCCATCGCGGTGGTGACCGCGATGCCTGCCGCCGCCGACGATCTGGGCAATCTCGATCTGTACGCCTGGGCCTTCACCGCGATGGTGATCGGCCAACTTTTCGCCATCGTCGCGGCCGGACGCGCCAGCGACCGCTTCGGCCCACGCCCGGCGCTGGTGGTCGGCTTCGTCGTGTTCGCGATCGGGCTGGTGCTGGCCGGGACGGCGCCGTCCATGGCGGTGCTGGTGTGGGGACGCTTCGTCCAGGGCCTGGGTGGCGGCACCATGAATCTGGCCGTGATGGTGGTCGTCGCCCGCCTGTTCAGCGGGCATGAGCGGGCGGTGCTGATGACCTGGATGTCGGTGGCGTGGATGCTGCCGGCCTTCGTCGGCCCCGTCGTCGCCGCCTGGCTGGCCACCACCTTCAGCTGGCATTGGGTGTTCTTCTCGGTGCTGCCGCTGATGGCCCTGGGCGGCGGACTGATCCTCGGACCGTTGCTGCGTGCCGACCTGGCACCGGTCCCACGCGAGACCGACCGCACCCACGGCGATGCGCGGGTGCTGGCTTCGGGCCTGATGGTGGCTGCCGGTGCGGCCGCGCTGCAACTGGCCGGTCAGCAACCGGGCTGGGCCTGGGTGGCGCTGCTCGGCGTGGCCGCGTTGGCGCTCGGCCTGCCAGTGCTCCTGCCGGCCGGATACCGCCCGACCGGTGCCGGGCTGGCCGCCACGGTGAACGTCCGCGCCCTGGTGACCGGCGCGTTCTTTGGCGCAGAGACCTTCCTGACGTTGATGCTGGTGCGCGCCGAACACCTCGACCTGCGTGATGCCGGGCTGGTGCTGACCATCGGCTCGATCGGCTGGACGCTGGGCTCCTGGCTGCAATCGCGTCGTTGGCTGCACCTGCGGCGGGATCGGATCATCACGATCGGCGCACTGGCGGTGGTCGCTGGGCTCGGGCTGGTGGCGCTGTCGGCCTGGCTGCCCGAGCAACTGCTGTGGGCGGTGCTGGTGGGCTGGGTGATCGCCGGATTGGGCATGGGGCTGCAGGTGGCCAGCACGTCCCTGGTGGTGATGGAACTGTCCCCACAAGCAGATCTGGGGCACAACACATCCGCCCTGCAGGTGGGGGAGGCGCTGGGCAACTCGGTGATCGCCGGCCTGGCCGGCACCATCTTCGTCCTGCTGAACGCCCACCCGACTCAGGCTTTCGGTTCGTTGTTCGTGGCCATGGTGATCGTCGCCGTGGCCGGCCTCGGTTTCTCCCTGCGGATCGGTGTGGTGGAAAACCACTGAGTTGATAACATCTCGACATCGAGATAACTGGGGGTGCCATGGACGAGGTGGATCAGATCCTCGCGTCCTGGGCTACGGAGCTTCCTGAACTGGACGCCTCGCCGCTGGCGAGCCTGTCGCGGATCAGCCGGCTGGCCCGCCACCTCGATCGAGCCCGGAGCGAGGCGTTCGCCGCTGCCGAACTGGAGCCGTGGGAGTTCGACGTGCTGGCGGCGCTGCGCCGACACGGAGCTCCCTACGAGCTCTCGCCGGGTGAACTCATCCACGAGACCCTGTCCACGTCGGGCACCATGACCAACCGGGTCAACCGCCTGGCCGAACGCGGGCTGGTGGTGCGCAAACCCAACGCCGCTGACCGGCGCGGGGTGCTCGTCCGGCTGACCGCCGAGGGACGCAATCGCGTCCAGGTGGCGATGACCGCGCTGCTCAGCTTCGAGCGCGAGGTGCTGGAGCCGATCACCCCCGAACAGCGCGAGGAGTTGGCGGGGCTGCTACGCACCTTGCTGGCGCCGTTCGAACGATCCTGACCCACGCCGATATCGTTGGTCCCGGATCAGTCCCGACCCCGAAAGCCCCCTCATGGCCCTGTCGAACCCGCACCTCGCCGAACTCGCCGACGCCTTCGGCATCGCCACTGAGTTCTGGGACTGGAAGGGACGACGCACCGAGATCACCGATGAGACGGTGATCGCCGTCCTGGCCGGAATGGACGTCGACGCCCACGATCCCCAGGCTGCCGCTGCTGCCCTCACGGTGGTGCGCGAACGTCCCTGGAGCCGGGTGCTGCCGCCGTGCGTGGTCACCGAGCAGGGGGCGCCGTACCGCGTGCTGGTGCACGTGCCACACGGCGATGGAGTGCGGCTGTCGGTCCGCCTCGAAGACGGCGCCCACCGCGAGGTGCCTCAGGCCGAGCACCTGGTCGAACCCCGCGTCATCAACGACACGTTGATCGGCGAGGCCGCCTTCGACCTGCCCACCGACCTGCCGCTGGGCTACCACCGGCTCCAGGCGGTGACCGATGCCGGTCAGACCGAATCGACCTTGGTGATCACCCCGGCCTTCCTCGGTTTCCCGGCCAGCATGGGCGAAAAGCGCACCTGGGGTTATGCGGTGCAGTTGTACAGCCTGACCTCGGCCGAGTCCTGGGGGTTGGGCGACTTCTCCGACCTGGCCGACCTGGCCATCTGGTCGGCCACCCAGCAGTACGCCGGCTACGTGCTGGTCAACCCGCTGCACGCCGCCGAACCCACCCCGCCGCTGGAGGCGTCGCCCTACCTGCCGATGTCACGGCGGTTCGTCAACCCGATCTACCTGCGCCCCGAAGCGGTGCCCGAGTACGCCGAGTTGGACGAGGACTCCCGCGGCCTGATCTGGGATCTGAAGGTGAAGCTCGCCACCGCTTTGGCCGGTGCCGATCTGATCGACCGCGAACCGATCTGGACGACCAAGTTGGCCGCCCTGCGGATCATCTTCGATGCGGGCATGCGTCCGGCCCGGCGGATGGCGTTCAACGACTTTCTGCGTCGGGAGGGCCGCGGACTCACCCAGTTCGCCACCTGGTGTGCGCTGGTCGGTGTGCATGGGCAGAACTTCCGCGAGTGGCCCACCGAGCTGCAGCGTCCGTCCTCGCCGGAGGTGGCCGACTTCGCCGCCGCCCACCACAACGACATCGTCTTCCACGCCTGGCTGCAGTTCCAGGCCACCGACCAGCTGCGATCAGCACAGTCGGCGGCCCGCAACGCCGGCATGAAGGTCGGCGTGATGAACGACCTGGCGGTCGGGGTCAGCGGACGCAGCGCCGAAGCGTGGACCTACAGCAACCTGTTCGCCGACGGGGTCAGCGTCGGCGCCCCGCCGGACCACTTCAACCAGACCGGGCAGGACTGGGGCCAGGCGCCGTGGCGTCCGGATCGACTGGACGAGCTCAGTTACGCACCCTTTCGGCAGATGGTGGCCGGAGTGCTGCGTCACTCCGGTGGCCTGCGCGTCGACCACATCATGGGGTTGTTCCGGCTGTGGTGGGTGCCGGCCGGCAAACCGGCCAACCAGGGCACCTACGTGCGCTACAACCACGAAGCCATGGTCGGCATCCTCGCGCTGGAGGCCCACCGTGCGGGCGCGCTGGTCGTCGGGGAAGACCTCGGTGTGGTCGAGCCGTGGGTGCGCGACTACCTGCGCCGCCGCGGGATCCTGGGCACCTCGATCGAATGGTTCGAGCGTGACGACCAGGGGCGTCCGTTGGCGCCCGCGGAGTGGCGGGAGTACTGCCTGGCGTCGGTGACCACCCACGATCTGCCTCCGACGGCCGGGTACTTGGCCGGCGAGCACATCCGCTTGCAGCACTCCCTGGGGTTGCTGACCGAGTCGTTGGACGTCGAACTCGACCAGGCCCGACGCGAACGCTCCGCGGTGATCACCGGGCTGGTCGATCGGGGCTTCCTCGACTCTGCCGACATCGAGGACACCGAGGAGATCGTGCTGGCCATGCACCGCTTCCTGGTGGCCACCCCGGCCCGAGTGCTGTGCGCTGCCCTCACCGACGCGGTGGGGGACCGGCGCACCCAGAATCAGCCGGGCACCTCGACTGAATACCCCAACTGGCGGGTTCCGCTGAGCGGCCCGGACGGCCGTCCGCTGGCATTGGAAGACCTCTACGTCGACGAGCGGGCCTTCCGGCTGGCCACCGTCATGAACGACTTCGCCGCCCCGCTGCGTCCACCGACCCCCGGCACTGAACTGGTCGACTGACCCTCGGTTTCGACGCGCTCAACCGGCGGTGCACCGAGCCCTCAGCGGACGACCTTCACCCCGGCCGCTTTCAACTCAGCGAAGGTCGTCGACAGCTTGTCCGGCGCCACGGCGGCGGTGAGCGGCAGCAGCACGCGGGTGGTCAGCCCGGCCAGGGCGGCGTCCAAGGCAGTGGCTTTGACGCAGTAGTCGGTGGCGATGCCGACCACGTCGACGGCGGTCACCTCATGATCGGCCAGCCACTCGTCCAGCCCCTCGCCGTCGCACTCGCCCTCGAAGCCGGAGTAGGCCGCAGCGTAATCGCCCTTGTCGAAGACCGCTGCGAACAGCTCCGCGCGCAGCGGCTCATGCAGGTTCGCGCCGTCGGTGCCGGCCACACAGTGGGCGGGCCAGGAGTCCACGAAATCGGGCTGGGCGGCGAAGTGCGCTCCCGGGTCGATGTGATGATCCCGGGTGGCGACCACATGGTCATAGCGGTGCGAACCGGTGAGCAGCGTGGCGATATCGGCGGCGACCTTGGCGCCGCCTGCTACCGCCAGCGAGCCGCCTTCGCAGAAGTCGTTCTGCACATCGACCACAATCAGTGCGACCGCCATCTCAGGCCTGCTTCGCGTACGGGTTGGCGGTCGGATCGCCGTCATCGTCGAGGATGATCGTCGGGATCGCCGGCTCGCCCTTGCTCATCTTCAACGCCGCTTGGGGGAGCTCGGCGCGGGCGCGAAGGTGCCGCTCCCTGGCGTCCTCCAGAGACTCCCGAGCGACCGGCTTGCCCTTGCGCATCAGCTCCACCAGCAGGCCACGGTCGTTGCCGTCGTCGACCGGCGGGGCGCCGATGCCGATCACTTCGGCCTCGGCCCGGCCACGGGCGTCCAACCGGCGCAGGGCGTACTTGCGTCCGCCGACACTGGCCTTGTTGGTGCTCTTTTTGGCCACCGGCACCAGTTCGGCCTTCTTACCTTCGGACTCGGCGCGGGCCACCAGCTTGTAGACGAAGCCGCAGGTGGGCGCACCCGATCCGGTCACCAGCGACGTGCCGACGCCGTAACCATCGACTGGCGCGCTCCGCAACGCAGCGATCTGGTACTCGTCCAGGTCGGAGGTGACGATGATCCGGGTGGAGGTGGCGCCCAGGGAGTCCAGCAGCTTGCGGACGTCGGCAGCCTGCTCGGCGAGGTCGCCGGAGTCGAGCCGAATCGCCCCCAACTTGCCTTTGGTGAGCCGGACGCCGGTGCGCACCGCCTGTTCGATGTCGTAGGTGTCGACCAGCAGCGTGGTCGACTTGCCCAACGTCTTCAACTGCGCCTTGAACGCGTCCTCCTCGCTGTCGTGCAACAGGGTGAAGGAATGGGCAGCGGTGCCGGCGGTGGGAACGGCGTAGGTGCGCCCGGCCTCCAGGTTCGAGGTGGCTGAGAAGCCGGCGATGTAGGCGGCGCGGGCCGCGGCGACGGCGGCGTGCTCGTTGGCCCGACGCGAGCCCATCTCGATGCAGGGCCGATCCCCGGCCATCGCCGTCATCCGCGAGGCGGCCGAAGCGACCGCGGAGTCGTAGTTGTAGATGCTCAGCAGCAGGGTCTCCAGCATCGCGGCCTCGGCGAAGGTGCCCTCGACGATCAGCAGCGGCGACCCAGGGAAGTAGACCTCACCTTCGGGATAGCCCCAGACATTGCCCTTGAACTTGTAGCGGCTCAGCCAGTCGGCGAGGTCGGTGTCGATGACGTTCTCTTCGAGCAGGAAGTTCAGCGCCGACTCGTCGAAGCGGAAGGCCTTGATCGCTTCGATCGCGCGGCCGACCCCGGCGACCACGCCGTAGCGGCGGCCTTCGGGCAGCCGGCGGGCGAAGAGCTCGAACACGCTGCGCCGCATCGCGGTCTTCGACCGCAGTGCGGCCCGGATCATCGTCAGCTCGTAATGATCGGTCAGCAGGGCGGTGCTCGGGGTGGTCCCGGCCGGCGCCATCAGGACAGTCATGGGGTCAGCCTAACCACGCGTGTCAGAATAGGTCGGTGTCCACACCCGATCAGCCCGCCGATCCGTCCGGCGGTACGGCGACCATGTCGCGTCCGATTGAGGCGGGGTTGGTGAACTGGGTGACGCTGGTCTGGGATGACCCGGTGAACCTGATGAGCTACGTCACCCACGTGTTCTCCACCTACTTCGGGTATCCGGTCGAGAAGGCCACCGAGCTGATGCTGCAGGTGCACAACCAGGGCAAGGCGGTGGTGTCGTCCGGTACTCGCGAGCAGATGGAGATCGATGTGGACGCCATGCACAGCTACGGCCTGTGGGCCACGATGGAGCCCGGCTGATGCGCGGCTTCAAGCGAGCTGGGTCGATGATCACCGTCCGGATGAGTGACTACGAGACGGCGCTGTTGGAGTCGTTGGTCGATCAGTTGCTGGGCTTGCTGGAGGCCGAGGGGGAGGTGGATCCGGGCAGTAGCGATCCGTTTGAGCGCTGGCAGGCCGAGATGTCCTCCGACGACCCTCTTGATCGCAGCGATCCGGTGATCACCCGGCTGTTCCCTGACGCCTATCCGGACAATCCGGTGGCATCGATGGAGTTCCGTCGACTCACCCAGGCCAAGCAGCGCACCGACCGGCAGCGGCAGGCCGAGGTGGTGCTGTCGGCCCTCGCCGACAGCGAGGCGGGCAAGCATCGGGTGCAGATCCGACTGATCGATTTGGACGATTGGCTGAAGACGCTGACAGCGATCCGGTTGAGCCTGGCGGTGCGATTGGGGATCAACACCGTCGATGATCTGGAGGATCTCGACGTCCTGCCCGATGACGATCCGCGGGCCTACGTCTACCGGGTCTATGAGTGGATCGCCTACCTCAGCGAGAGCCTGCTCAGCCTCGACTGATCTTTTCGTCACATATTCGGTGCGAATTTCGAGACGGCGCTGGCGCTGAATGTTTGGTAAGGCTACCCTTACCGCGTGGGAATAAATCTGGCTGCCGCGCCACTGGGAACGCCGTTGACGCTGACGCACGCCGGAAATGACCAGGCCGTTGCGCATCGCCTGGCCCGGCTGGGGCTGCGAGTCGGCGTGGCGTTCTCGCTGATCTCGCGCACGGCCGGCGGCGGTCGGGTCGCCGTGGTCGCCGGCACCCGAATCGCGCTCGGCAAACCGATCCTCAACCAGCTACAGGCCAAAGTGGGCGCCTGATGTCAGTGACCGATCGGACCAGCCTTCCCCTGTCCTTGATCACCCCGTCGGCGAAGGCCTGCTGCCGCACCGATACCGGACGAGGAGCTGCGCCGACCGATCCGGTGGTCGCTCTGGTCGGAGCACCCAACACCGGCAAGTCCACGCTGTTCAACGCGCTCACCGGCGCCGGGGTCACCATGGGCAACTGGCCCGGCACCACCGTCGAGGTCTCCCGCGGCCTGTGGCGATCCACCGCCGCCGAGGTGGCCTGCGATTGTGAAACCTGTACCTGTGATGACGCCGACGGTCGCCTCGACATCACCCTGATCGACCTCCCCGGCACCTACTCCCTCGACCCGCACTCGCCGGACGAAGCACTCACCCGCGAGCTGCTGGTCGGCAAGCCCGCCGCCGAGCGTCCCGATCTGAGCGTGGTCACCTGTGACGCCGCGCGGCTGACCAGCTGCCTGTACCTGGTAGCGCAATTGCGTGAGCAGAAGCTGCCCATGGTGGTGGCGCTGACTATGGGCGATGTGGCCGCCAAGCGCGGTGTGCACATCGACGTCAGTGCGCTGGCCCGCGAACTCGGCTGCCCCGTGGTCGAGATCGATCCGCGGCGGCGCGGGGGACTGATGGCCCTCGCCGAAGCCGTCCGCGATGGGCTGGGACGTCCGGCCCCGGCCCCGCGGGCGACCCCGCTGGACGACGACGATCTCGCCCTGGAGGACGACCGTTTCGCCTGGATCGCGCACGTGGTCGATGCGGCCACTGGTGCGGCGGCGCAGAACGCCCGCACCTGGTCCGATCGGGTCGACCGCTGGGTGACCGCTCCCGTGGTGGGCCCACTGATCTTCCTCGCGGTGATGTGGCTGGTCTTCCAGCTCACCACCACCGTGGCCGCGCCCCTGCAGGACCTGCTGGACGACGTGTTCTCCGGCCCGGTGAGTCAAGGCGCGATCGTGCTGCTGTCGGCCATCGGATTGGGTGGCAGTTGGGTGCAGGGTCTGGTGGTCGACGGGCTGATCGCCGGGGTGGGCATGCTGCTCACCTTCGTGCCGCTGATGACTTTGATGTTCGCCCTGCTGGCGATCCTGGAGGACTCCGGCTATCTGGCTCGGGCGGCAGTGGTGACCGACCGGCTGATGCGCTCCATCGGCCTGCCGGGACGGGCTTTCCTGCCCCTGATCGTCGGCTACGGCTGCAATGTCCCAGCGATCAGCGGCACCCGGATCCTGCCGAACGCCCGACAGCGCATCCTGACCGCCTTGCTGGTGCCGTTCACGTCCTGCACCGCCAGGCTGACGGTGTTCGTGATGATGGGGGCGATCTTCTTCGGCCCCTACGCCGGTACCGCGGTGTTCGCGATGTATGTGACCTCGATCCTGATCATCATCGTCGTCGGGTTGGGGTTGCGTTCCACCTTGTGGCGCAAGGAGCCGATCGATCCGCTGGTGATCGACCTGCCGGCCTATCAGGTGCCGACGATCCGGCTGACCGCCTCGGTCACCTGGCTGCGCCTGAAGGGCTTCCTGCAGACCGCCGGCGGCATCATCGTGATCACGGTGGCGGCGGTCTGGCTGTTGCAGTCGGTGCCGGTCACACCGGGCAAGAACTTCGCCGAAGTGCCGGTCTCGGACTCGGTGTACGGAGTGGTGTCGTCGGGGATCGCGCCGGTGTTCGCGCCGGCCGGTTTCGGTTCGTGGGAATCGGCGTCCACCCTGCTGGTCGGCTTCGTCGCCAAGGAGGCGGTGATCTCGTCCTGGGCGCAGACCTATGCGGTAGCCGAACCCGACAACCATGCCGCTCCCGGTGATTTGGGTGCGGCAGTGTTCCAGACCTTCACGGAATCCTCCGGTGGCCACCCGGTTCCGGCGGCGCTGGCGTTCATGGTGTTCCTGATGGCCTACACCCCGTGCGTAGCGACCCTGGCGGCGCAGTGGCGCGAGATCGGGCCGCGCTGGACCCTGTTCGGTGTCGGGATGCAGTTGGTCGTCGCCTGGACCCTCGCGGTGGCGGTATTCCAAGTGGGCAGGCTGTTCCTATGACCGCCCCCACCGTCGCTCCGTTGTCCGCACTGCTCGCCGAAGTTGCCGCCGGCACTCCCACCGTCGCCGAAATGGCGCGCAACACCGGGTTGAGCACGGACGTCCTGCGCGCCGGGCTGGATCACCTGGTGAGGACCGGACGATTGCAGGCCACCAACCTGCCGATCGGCTGCCCACCCAGCGGCTGCGGAGGCTGCGCCGCGGCTGGCGGTTGCGGGGTCGCCGAAGGTGGAAACAGCCTGGTCACCCTGTCGCTGACTCGCCGTTGAGCCGCAGAGCGCTCACCAGATCTGAGGCGGCCGGTGCCGATCACCGGTCGGGGCGTCCTTATCGCTGGCGGTGATCCGCTTCCAGGCGTCCTCGGCTGCTCGGCGGCCATCGTCGGCCAGCCGCAGCGCGCGCAGCAGCACCTTGGTGACATCGATGGGTCCCTGCGTCATCACGCCTCCGAAAAGTCCGCCTCCAGTTTAGAACCGGTGTGCCGGGTCAGCGGGGGCTGGGCGGGGTGAAGGTCAAGGTGACGGTGGTGTCGGTGCCGGGGGTGCCTTGCCAGTCGGGCAGCGCCGTGGTCGAGCGCGTCCAGGACGCCGCACCGATCTGGACAGAGATCAGGCCGTACTCGCCGGCCACGGCGATCGCCTCGTGGGCCACCGCCCAGGCGACCCGGGAGTCGGCGGCGGTCGCGGTCAGTCCGGAGTCAGCGGTGGTGATGGTGACAGTGTCGCCCAAGGTCTTGGTCAAGAACGTCTGCATGGCTGCCGGGTCGGCTGCCCCCGGGTGGGCCACCACGCAGGTGAAGGTGGCCGGGCTTTCCCCGGTGAGCGAACTGGCCAGCGTGCGGGCGCGGTCGACGTGCTTGCGATAGGCCTCGGGGTAGGCGCTGCGCTGAACGGCCTGGGCGACATCGTTGATGTCGCGGGTCTTCCAGTTCTTGATCCGTTCCATCACCCGATAGAACGAGCGGGTCGAATACCACGGGTCCATGATCTGCTCCACGGTGCCCCAGCCTTTGCTGGGCCGCTGCTGGAACAGTCCGATCGAATCGGCGTGGCCGTAGTCGAGGTTGCGGATGTCGGATTCCTGATAGGCGGTGGCCAGCGCGATCGACGCCGCCCGGGGCACCAGGCCGCGCTTGATCGACATGCCGGAGATGATCGCTGCGTTGCGTGCCTGCTCCGGATCGATCACCGTCAGTCGGTTCGCCGCAGTGGCCTGGCAACGGTCCTCGACGGGCAGCGGCACCTTGTTGTAGCCCGACCAGATGATCGCGCCGGCGACCACCATGCCGACGACGACCGCGAGTACGCCCGCGGTGATCAGGAGAGCCTTGAGTACCTTCACCGGCTCAGTTGGCGTGCAGGTCGGCGTTGAGCTCCACTCCGCTGGCAGCTCCGCGCTGCTTGGCGATCACCGCCCCGGTGATCGAGTCGCGCAGGAACAGCAGGTTGGGACGTCCGCTCAGGGTGGCCGCCTTGACCACGCTGCCGTCGCCGAGGGTCACCTTGGTGCCTGCGGTCACGTACAGCCCGGCTTCGACCACGCAGTCATCGCCCAGTGAGATACCCACTCCGGATTCGGCGCCCAGCAGGCAGCGGCGGCCGATGGTGATCTGTTCGCTGCCGCCACCGGACAGCGTGCCCATGATGGACGCGCCGCCACCGATGTCGGAACCGTCGCCGACGATCACGCCGGCCGAGATCCGACCTTCGACCATGGACGTGCCCAGGGTGCCGGCGTTGAAGTTCACGAAGCCCTCGTGCATCACGGTGGTGCCTTCGGCCAGGTGTGCGCCCAGGCGCACCCGGTCGGCGTCGGCGATCCGCACGCCACTGGGCAGGACGTAGTCGACCATCCGGGGGAACTTGTCCACTCCGAGGACCGTGATCTGCCCACGAGTCGAACGCAACCGCAGCCGGACGTCCTCGAAGCCGTCCACAGCGCACGGCCCGGCCGAGGTCCAGACCACGTTCGGCAGCACCGCAAAGATGCCGGTCAGGTTGATCGTCCGCGGCGCACACAGACGGGCGCTGAGCAGATGCAGCCGTAGGTAGGCGTCCGACACCGAGGCCGGAGCGGCATCCAGGTCGATCTCGACCAGCACCACTTCGCTGCGCACGCCGCGATCGGCGTCGGCGTCCGGAGCGGCGACCAACGCCTGCGGCGGCTGCGTGGTCTGGGCTGCGCCCAGTGCCGGTGCGGGGAACCAGGTGTCGAGGACCTGTCCGGATTCGTGAATGGTGGCCAGGCCCCAGCCGTGCGCGCCTCGTGTCATGGCCGCCAGCCTACCGGGGCGGCCCATACTGCCTGTGCCGAGGATCACGGGGTTATCGGCAGCTGATGACTTGCCCCACCGGCCGGGCTACCCTGATTGTGGGATCACCGCCGAGGGGGAGGGGTGCTCGTCCTCGGCACCAGATGGGGAGACCTGTCATGGTTGGTTTTCGGCACATTCTGAGTTCGGCGTTGGTCGCTGGATTGATCGCGAGTGGGGTGGCGGCACCGGCGTGGGCGGACAGTCCGACCGTCCGTACCTTCACCTCCGGCGAGTTGTGCTCGACGTCGTCCGATGGCCTGGTGACCTACGACGCCGGGGCCATCACGATCAACATCGGCAAGCTCGATCCGGCCGTCACCGATGTGGTGATCGGCAGCACTGCGATATCCGGCTGCGCCGGATTCGTCACCAGCCTTGCCTGGGTCGGTACGCACCCCCTGGCCAGTCTTGAAGTGGGCATGACCGCCTTCTATCAAAGCGGGGTGGGCACGTTGACTTCGGTGTCGTTCCCCGCAGGGCTCACCGCCTTGACCATCGGCGACGCGGCGTTCGCGCAGACGGCCTCAGTCGGGTCGAATACCCTGGCCAGTGTCACCTTTCCGGCGGGGCTCGCCACGCTCGACATTGGCGAGGCCGCGTTCAAGCAAGTTGCTGACAGCGGTGGCAACGGGCTGGAGGCCGTCGAGTTTCCCGCAGGGCTGAGCAGCCTCAGCATTGGTAATTCGGCTTTTCAGCAGAGTTCGGGTACTACGTCCAACCGTCTGGCGACGGTGACCTTCCCCGAGAGCCTGAGCGCGCTGAGCATCGGCAGTTATGCCTTCCGACAGGACGCCGATGCGGGCGTCAATAGGCTGAGCGCGGTCAACCTGCGCGGGACGATGACTGGCCTGAGCATCGGCGTCGGGGCCTTCTTTCAGTACTCCCGGGCGAGTGACAACGCGCTGAAGTCGGTGTCGTTCCCCACCGGATTGACCTCCTTGACCATCGGCGAACAGGCCTTCGGCCAGAGCGCCGATCTCGGCACGAACGCCCTGACCGCGGTGTCGTTCCCGGCAGGGCTGACCTCCCTCGATATTCGCGACCAAGCATTCTGGCAGTGGTCCGGCGCAGCCTCAGGAGCACACAGCCTGGCTCAGATCCGCTTCCCGGGGAACCTGACGACCTTGGTGGTCGGGCAGGACGCCTTCCGGCAGCAAGGTGGCGCACCGGAGGTACTCGCTCGGGTGATCCTCGACCAGACCGCCGCACGGCCGGGCGCCAAGATCATGGACATCAAGACCGGCGCTTTTGATGGGGGCGACCCCACCTGGTACTGGTTCGGGCCCGATCAGACCAACCTGGCCGATGCGTGGAACGGCACGATCAACGGCACCTTTTTCACTCGTCCGACCTTGCGCGGCTACCGGAGGCTGACCTTCCTGACGTCGTCGGACGTCGGGCCAGGCACCTGGTACGTCTATCCCGGCGGCGGGCACACGACCACGCCGCAAGTGCCGGAGCGGATCCGGTTCGGCACCACCGACGACTGGACAGTGCCGGAACTGCCCAGCGCGACCCGAGCAGGGTTCTCCTTCGGCGGGTGGTGCCCGCCACCGGCTAACCAGGGGTTGGGGCGACCGGTGGGGCCGTTGTGCCTTGCGAACTACGCCGGAGAGCCCTTCGCCGTGGTCTCCGATGGGATCCTTCTCGACGCGCGGTGGACCCTGCTGGCCCCGGTGATCACCGCGTCCAGTCTGGCCGCGGGGCAGGTCACCTACCCCTACCAGGCCACGCTGCCGGTCAGCGGGGCCGGGACGCTCGCCTGCGAGGTCACCGCCGGCAGCCTTCCGCCCGGCGTGACGATGACCGGCTGTGCGCTGGCAGGTACCCCCACGACGTCCGGCAGCTTCTCGTTCACCGTGACGGCGAGCAACGAGGCGGACGTGAGTTCCCAGGCATTCACGGTGACGATCGCCGCTGCCAAGAAGTTCACCAAGGTCTATAAACCGAAGATCGCGGGCACGGCCAGGGTGGGCAAGACGCTGAAGGCGAGCGTGAAGACCTGGAAGCCGAAGCCGACCACAGTGACCTGGCAGTGGAAGCGCAACGGGGTGGCGATTCCCGGGGCCACGAAGTCGAAGTACAAGCTGACCAAGGCTGACAAGGGCAAGAAGATCACGGTCACGACCGTGCGCACCCGGCTCGGCTACAAGAGTTCGTCGACGTCGAAGTCCACCTCGCGGGTGAAGTAGGCCGCCACCAGCGGTCGCCGCCGCCGTGCAACAGAACGCCCCCGGATCGTGAGATCCATCGCGGGTCGGGTGGTTCGACGCGCTCTGCAGTGCAGATCGTTGCAGCGGACGCCTCGCTAGGCTTGCCGCCATGAGTCTGGACCTGAGCGGCGATCTGGTGGACCTGTTCCGCGCAGTGATCGACGTCGAATCCGTCAGCGGCAACGAGACCGCTTTGGCCGACCTGGTGGAGCAGGCGTTGGTCGCCCTGCCGCACCTGGACGTGGTGCGCGACGGCGACACGATCGTGGCTCGTACCCACCTGGGTCGCGCCGAACGAGTAGTGATCGCCGGGCACCTGGACACCGTGCCGGTGGCGGCGAACCTACCTTCCCGCCTCGACGGCGACCGGGTGTACGGACGCGGGTCGGCCGACATGAAGGGGGGAGTGGCGGTGGCCCTGGCGTGCGCCGCCGCCCTGACCGCGCCCAGCCGCGACATCACCTGGATCTTCTACGACCACGAAGAGGTCGAAGCCGAACGCAACTCGCTGACCCGCATCGCCCGCGAACATCCCGAGTGGTTGGCCGGCGACTTCGCCGTCCTGATGGAGCCCACCGGCGCGGTGGTCGAAGGCGGCTGCCAGGGCACCTTGCGCTGCACGGTGACCACCCACGGGCAGGCCGCGCACTCGGCGCGTTCCTGGCTGGGCCACAACGCCATTCACGAAGCGGCCCCGGTGCTGACCCGGCTGGCCGACTACACCGCGCGTGAGGTGGAGGTCGACGGCCTGGTCTATCGCGAAGGACTCAACGCGGTGGCGATCAGCGGGGGCATCGCCGGCAACGTGATCCCCGATTCGTGCACCGTGACGGTGAACTTCCGCTTCGCTCCCGACCGGGACGAAGCCGCGGCCAAGGCCCACTGCCGGGAAGTCTTCGACGGCTTCGAGGTGGCCTTCGTCGACTTCGCACCCGGCGCGCGTCCGGGCTTGGACCGTCCGATCGCGGCGGAGTTCCTGGCCGCAGTCGGTGGCCAACCGCGCGCCAAGTACGGCTGGACCGACGTCGCCCGCTTCTCCGCGCTCGGCGTGCCGGCGGTGAACTTCGGCCCGGCCGACCCGGGCAAAGCCCACGCCGACGACGAGTTCTGCCCGGTCGCCGACCTGTTCACCTGCCGCGACGCCCTGCTGCGCTGGCTGAGCTGAGCGGCTCTGTTCAGGCTTGGGTCTTCTTGGTGGGGATCCCGATGGTGGGGTTCAGCGTCCATTTTTCGGTGCAAGGAGCATCGGGCAGCATCCGGCATGACAGCTGGGCGTTGGTCACGAACATCGAGGATGGGAAGGTGAGCGGCTCGGCGTTGGTGTACGACCCGGTGTAGAAGGGCATCGCCGGGTAATTCGAGGTGCTTCCCGGGCAGGTCATCTTGCCGATGGCGAGGTTCTTCGAGGCGGGGGCGATGACGAAGGCCTGCACGGGATAGTGGCCGTCGTTGTCGGTGTTGAGCGCGCGCTTGCCCATCGTCACCAGGTTTCCACTCTGGATCGGAGTGTCGAGCCGTCCGCTGCCACTGATGGTGCAGCCGCCCACGCTCCCAGAAAGGCGCCAGTGGCACCCGTCGGGAAAGTCGATCGGAGCGACGAACGACACCCGGGGAGTGGCGTCCGGGGTGGTGCGGAAGAAGTGGACTTCGCCGGAGGCTTGCAGACGGCAGTCCAAGGTCAACTGGGCTTCGCCGCGGCTGCCTGGCACGGTTTGGATCATCTTCACTGATCCCGTCCAATGGGTGATCGGGACGACGTTGCTGGGGTGGTCGCGCACGGTGACCACCAGGTCGCCGCCGATGGCGGTGATCGCTTGGCCGGCGGGAATCTTGGCCACGATCCGTTCCGGTGACCAGCCGTTGTCGTAGACCTTGAGGGGCTGCCCAGCGAGGGTGACACTCCGCAGGTCCGCACCAGGATCGGGGCCGAAGCTGCCGGCGATTTCGAGGTACTCCTCGCCGGCATGCTCGACCTTGGCATCTTTACCGGGGCGGAGCAGATTCACTCGCAGAATGCTGGGCACGAGTTGGCCGTCGCCGGCCGGACCGTAGGTGATGGTGAGGGTGGCGGTACCGGGCAGCATCTGGATCTCGGCGTTCTTGGCCATCCAGTCATACACCTGTTTGTACGTGAAGGGCCGTCGTGGGACGTCCTCCTGGTCGATCGAGTTGTCGCCCAGAACGCGGGCGAAGAACCGCTTTGCCGTTCGAGAGCCGTACGCGATGGCCACGGAGCCGTCCCAGCCCAGGACGGTCGCGGACCTACCCGGTGAAGCGCCCTGAATCGCCGCGACGAAGGCACGCCCCTCGGTGCTGGCGTAGACACCGCAGGACGAGATGAACACCAAGGCGTCGGCGGCAAACGTCCAGTACTTCGCCACAAAGGACGTGTTGACGCCCCAGTAATAGGTCGCTTCGCCGATCAGCGGAGCGACCACCGCCGGAACCAGAAGCCCCTGGCGGTACAACTTGAACTTCGGGAGATGCTCGGGGCCGGCCTTCCAGGGTTCGTTGGTCGCCAGGGCGTATTCGGGGGTGCCGAGGATGGTTCGAGAGACGCCGCCGTGAGTTTCGGCGAACAGAACCCCCAAGTTCTGGACCGCAGTCTGCAACTCGGCGACCTGATTGCCGAGGATTCGCGGCCGGTACTTGGCCGCCGAGAGCAAGTCGTTTACGGCCGCGCCCACACCGCCGGCGTATTGGGATGGGAACTCCCACACGGCAGCGTCGGGGCGGTCGGGGAGCGCGGCTAGCTTCGGGGCGGGCGGAACCATCAGGCTGGGCTTTGAGGACGGTTCGGTGCCTGATTCGGGGCGATCGTTGTAGGCGAGCATCCAGGTGATCGGCAATCCATCGGCATAGCGGGCCCACACTGAGCCGTCTGCGCCGATGCCGGCATCGGCGAAGCCGGGGGTCTTGAGAATCGCCTGCAACAGCGACTGGGCGTCGGTTGCCTGATCGCCGGTGCGCAGTGGCGACCAGGTGGCGGTGACCGCTTGGCTGATTCCGATCCGTTGCTCGGGGGTGAACTGCTCCGGACGTCCGCTGAGGTCCGGCACGGAGGCGTCGCTGGGGTAGCTGGTCGCGGGACCGCCGGGGATTGGTACCGGAACGCCAGGGAGCGGGAAAGTGCAGCCGCTGGAGGCGGTCGTCAACACGATCAGGAGCAGAACAACGAGCATTCGGGGGTGCGTAGCCACGGTCATCCTCACGTCAGCCCGCACCGACTTGCTCACAGGCTAGTGACCCACACAACACTCACCGCCGCGTGGCCGTCACCACCTGCAACGACGCGAGGGCCGCACCGATGGCCGGCACAGCGGCCGCGCCGGCGAGGTAGACCGCCCGCACCCGCCGGTCGTTGCCAGGCAGGTCGAGGACGGTGGTGCCGGCGGGGAGTTCGAGCGGCTCGAGGGCAAGTGACGGTTGCATCGCGATCCCCACTCCCGCTGCAACCAGGCCGAGCACGGCGACCGAGTTGTCGGTGGCGTGCGCGATGCGAGGGCTGAAGCCGCAGGCGCCGGCGGCCGCCAGCAGATGCCCCCGACACAACGGGCAGCCGCCGATCCATTGTTGATCGGCGAAGTCGGCTAAGTCGGCGTGGGCGTCCCTGGCATGTCGGTGGTGCGTGGGCAGCACCAGCTGCACCGGGTCGTTGAACAGGGTGACCGATTCCACCCCGGAGACGCCGTCATGAGGATCGGCCGGGTCGCCGGGGAAGGTGAAGGTCAGGGCCAGGTCGATGGCGCCGTCGACGAGCAGTTCCAACGCCTCGGGCGGTTCGGCTTCGGTGTAGACCAGCTGCAAGCCCGGGTGTTGGGTGTTGAGCAGGGCCATCATGGCCGGGATCACCGTGGAGGAGGCGCTGGGGAAGCCAGCCAGCCGAACGGTTCCGGTGGTGCGATCGGCCAGGTGACCCAGTTCGTCTTCGGCGGCCGACAGCGCGGCCAGCACGCTGGTGGAGTGCCGGGCGATGACCCGTCCGGGTTCGGTGAGCTGGACGCCGCGTCCGGTGCGCAGCAGCAGGGGGACGCCGAGGCGGCGCTCGGCGCGGCGCAGGTGCTGGCTCAGTGCCGGCTGGCTGTAGCCCAACTCGGCAGCCGCAGCGGTGATGGAGCCGTGTTCGGCGACTGCCCGGACGATGCGGATCGTGTGCAGGTCCAGTCCATTCATAACAGAAGGTTATCGCAGCGCAAAGAACCCTGTCCTGTTGTGATGAATGGTGATGCGGCAGGCTGGACCTATGCACAGCTCTCAGACGTCGTCCCGGTGGGGCACCCGCGAACTCGCCAGTCATTTCGACGCCCCGGTCGGCTACCTCGCTGCAGCCAGCAACGGCATCCTGCCGCGGGAGGCCGTTGCCGCGATGACCGCCGATCTTCAGCGGTGCGGCACCGGGCAGGTGTCGCCGTCCGACTACGACCCGGTGATCGCTGAGACCCGCGCGCTCTACGCCGCACTGGTGGGCGTGAAGGTCGAGCAGGTGGCCGTCGGCTCGGTCACGTCCGCACTGGTGGCCATGGTCGCCGCCGGGCTGCCCGACGGTGCGGAAGTGCTGGTGGCAGGCGAGGAGTTCACCTCGGTGGTGTTCCCCTTCGCCGCACTCGGACGGCTGCGCCTCCGCACCGCACCGTTGGCGGAGTTGGCCACCGCCATCACCGCCGACACCGCGCTGGTGGCGTTCTCGCTGGTCCAGTCGGCGACCGGAGAGGTGGTGGACGCGGCCGCGATCACCGCCGCCGCCGCCCGCCACGGCGCGCTCACCTTGGCCGATCTGACCCAGGCGGCCGGCGTCCTGCCGATCGACGCAGGAGACTTCGACGTCACCGTGTGCCATACCTACAAGTGGTTGTGCACGCCGCGCGGGGTGGCGTTCATGACGGTGCGGCCTGAAGCTGCTGAGCGGCTGGTTGCGGTGAATGCCGGCTGGTACTCCGCCGACGATCCGTGGGCGAACTGCTATTGGCCGCAGCAGGCACCGTCGGTGGGCGCCCGCCGGTTCGACACGGCTCCGGCCTGGCAGGCGTTCGTGGGTGCCCGCGAATCGCTGCGCCTGTTCGCCGCCACCGACATCTCGGCGGTCTGGGACCATGCGGTTGCTCTGGGCGACCAGCTGAGCACTGCCCTGGGCAGGCCGGCGCAGCACCGAGCTGTGTTGAGTTGGCCGGATCCCGAGCATCGCCAGTTGGCGCAACTTACCGCCGCCGGAGTGCGGGCCTCGGGGCCGTTGGGACGGCTGCGGATCGCCTTCCACGTGTGGAACACCGAGGCCGATGTGGCCGCGGTTGTCGACGCGCTGGGCTGATCAGTCCTCGACGGGCGCCAGATACAGCCAGCGTCCGTCCAACACGACGAACTGCGAGCGCTCGCGGATGAAGCCACGTCCAGTGGGGCCGCGGAACCGTGCCACGAACTCGACTTGATCGTCACCGGCGTGCAACACCTGCAGTGAAAGCCACTCCAGCCCGTCCCCGGCCTCGACGGTTGCCGGACGAGTGCGCGGATGCCAGGTGTGCAGCAGGTAGTCGGTGTCACCGACGGCGAAGGCGCTGTAGCGCGACCTCATGAGCTGCTCCGCGGTGCTGGCTTCGGCCACGCCAAGGTGCAGTCGGCCGCAGCATTCCGCGTACGACAGTCCGGTGCCACAAGGGCAAGGCGCGCCGGGTTCCATAGGGCTGACGATAGTGCTCCGTGCGGCGCAATGCCGCCCCGCTGGTCCAACTGCTGGCTAGATTTCTCTCGTGACCAAACGAACTCAAGGCCCGGTCGTCCGGCGCTTCGATCAGGTGCTGCCCACCACCACCGACGAGCGGCTGCTCAGCGGTCGCGACGACGGGTCGTGGGTGCATGCCGATCCCTGGCGGGTGCTGCGGATCCAGTCCGAATTCGTCGAAGGCTTCGGCACTCTGGCCGAGCTCGGCCCCGGTGTGGGCGTGTTCGGTTCAGCGCGGACCAAACGTAGCGATCCGATGTACGCCGCCGCGGTCAAGATCGGTGCCGGGCTGGCAGGCGCCGGGTACGCCACCATCACCGGCGGCGGACCGGGAATCATGGAAGCGGCCAACAAGGGCGCTTTCGAAGCCGGCGGGACGTCGGTGGGGCTGGGCATCGAACTGCCCTTCGAGCAGTCATTGAACAAGTACGTTTCGCTGGGCATCAACTTCCGCTACTTCTTCGCCCGGAAAGTGATGTTCCTGAAGTACTCCAGCGGATTCGTGGTGATGCCGGGCGGTTTTGGCACCTTCGACGAGGTCTTCGAGGCGCTGACCCTCGTGCAGACCCACAAGGTGAAATCGTTTCCGATCGTGCTGTTCGGCACCCAGTATTGGGCGCCGCTGCTGGACTGGCTGACTGAGCATGCCTTGGCCGACGGCTACATCGGCCAAGGCGATTTGAAGCTGGTGCAGCTCACCGACGACCCAGACGAAGCGGTCCGGCTGGTGACCACGGCACCCCGACCGCCGCACCAGACCACGTCCAACGGCACCTGAGGCCGGTAGGATGATCGCTATGGAATGGGCGATCGCGATGCTGGCAGTAGTGATCCTCGGGGTGGCCGCATTGGCCTCCACCGGAAAGCTCGGCGAACTGCCGACCACCGTCACCGACATGCCGCAACCGCACATCCCGGACGGGGAACTGGTCGGAGACGATCTGCGGGGGCTGCGTTTCGCCGTGGTCGCCCGCGGATACTCCATGCAGCAGGTCGATGAGTTGCTGGACCGGCTCGCCGGCCAGTTGGACGCCGGGGCTGCACCGACCACCAGTCGCGACTCCTGGGTGTACAGCGATTGATCGAAATGCCACTGTGCGCGGGGTGTCGGCGCGAAGTGGAATAATGGAACCTGTTGGAACCGTAACCAGCCAAGAACAGAGGTATGCGATGGCAGCGATGAAACCGCGAACCGGCGAAGGCCCCATCGAGGTCGCCAAGGAAGGGCGCGTGATCGCCATGCGCATTCCCGCCGAGGGTGGCGGACGCTTGGTCATCGAAATGAACGCCGCAGAGGCAGCCGAGTTGAAGGCTGCTTTGGACGGTGTCGTCGTCGGCTGAGCCCACGTCGTTGATCGGCCCCGGGTGATCCCGGGGCCGATTTTGTTTGCCCGCAGGCGCTGGTTGCGCAGCGAGCGGAGCGAGCGTGTCGAAACCTGACCCGGCGCTCAGCGCCCGTGATGCCATTCGATCGCCCGCTGATACACCGCCACCGTTTCCTGGGCGATCTTCTCCCAGGAGAACTGATCGATGCAGCGCTGGCGTCCGGCCCGTCCGTAGGCGGCGGCCAGGCCCGGATCGCGGGTGAGCCGGTTGACCTGTTCGGCGAAGCGGGCCTCGAAGTCGGCCACGAAGGCCGGGTCGCCGGCTTGGGCCGGATCGTAGGCCACCAAGGTGCCGGTCTGGCCATCGTCGACCACCTCGGGGATGCCGCCGACGGCGGAAGCGACCACCGCGGTTTCGCAGGCCATGGCTTCGAGGTTGACGATGCCCAGCGGTTCGTAGATCGACGGGCAGGCGAACACGGTGGCGTGGCTGAGCACTTGGCGCACCGAGGCTCTCGGCAGCATCTCTTGGATCCAGGTGACACCGGAGCGGGCCTTGCTGAGCTCGCTGAAGGCACCGTCGAACTCGGCGGCGATCTCCGGGGTGTCCGGCGCGCCGGCGAGCAGCAGCAGCTGGGTGTCGGGATCGAACTCCTGGGCCGCCCGGACCAGATGCACCAGCCCCTTCTGCCGAGTGATCCGTCCGACGAAGACCACCAAGGGCCGATCCAGGTCGACGCCCAGCCCGGTGACGATGTCGGTGGCCGGATCGGGCCGGAACTCATCGGTGTCGATGCCGTTGCGGACGACCTCGACGCGGGCGGGATCGAGCTCGGGGTAGGAGGCCAGGACGTCGGTGCGCATGCCGTCGCTGACCGAGATCACCGCCGCGGCATCGAGGAAGGCGGTCTTCTCCGCCCAGCTGGAGACCCGGTAGCCGCCGCCGAGCTGCTCGGCCTTCCAGGGACGGTGGGGCTCCAAGGAGTGCGAGGTGACCACGTGGGGAACGTCGAGGAACTTGCTGCCGACCAGGCCGGCGAAGTTGGCGTACCAGGTGTGGGAGTGGATCACATCCACCTCGCCGATCGCGTCGGCCATGGCCACATCGGTGCCCAGAACGCGGAGGGCCTGGTTGGCTCCGGGTGGGAAGGTCTCGGGATGGGCGGTGGCTCCGTCGCGGGGTTCGCCCATGCACTGCACCTCGACCGAGTCGCAGTACTTGCGCAGTTGGGGGACCAGTTGTCCGACGTGGACGCCGGCGCCGCCGTAGATGTGCGGGGGGTATTCGCGGGTGAGGATCGAGACGCGCATGGTCATGCAGCGATGGTGTCACACCTGCGCCGCCGCTGCCCGAAATTGCGTGCTCCCGGCGGCTCGCCCCCCGTTGTCAGAGCCCGGAAGTCGAGCCGACGGTCAAATCCGGAGAAGCAATTCTGATGTTCGCTTGTGGGGTCCCTCGCACTGCCATATGTTCAAGGCATGACCAGTGGACCGAACGTTTTGTCCATCGTCCTCGCCGGTGGCGAAGGTAAGCGCCTGATGCCACTGACGGCGGACCGCGCCAAGCCTGCGGTGCCGTTCGGTGGCACCTATCGCCTCATCGATTTCGTGTTATCGAACCTGGTCAACTCCGATCTGACCAAGATCTGCGTGCTCACCCAGTACAAGTCGCATTCACTCGACCGGCACATCGCGTTGACCTGGCGGATGTCCCAGTTGCTCGGCAGCTACGTCACCTCGGTGCCCGCCCAGCAGCGCACCGGTAAGCAGTGGTACCAAGGCAGTGCGGACGCCATCTATCAGTCGATGAACCTGATCAATGACGAGGACCCCGACTACGTGGTGGTCTTCGGCGCCGACAACATCTACCGGATGAATGTCGAGGACATGGTCAACGCCCACATCGAGTCCGGAATGGACGCCTCTGTGGCTGGCATCAGGGTGCCGCGGGCCGAGGCCAGTGCGTACGGCATCATCGACGCCGGCCCCGGTGGGGTGATCAAGCAATTCCTGGAGAAGCCCGCCGATCCGCCAGGGCTGGTCGACAGCCCCGATGAGTCGTTCGCGTCCATGGGCAACTACGTGTTCACCCGCAAAGCCTTCGTCGATGCGCTCAACACCGACGCCGCCGACGCCGACTCCCGCCACGACATGGGTGGTGACATCATTCCGTTCTTCGTCGGCCAGGGCCGAGCCCAGGTGTACGACTTCACGTCCAACAACGTTCCTGGCGCCACCGACAAGGATCGCAACTACTGGCGCGACGTCGGCACGCTGGAGGCCTATCACGCCGCCCACATGGATCTGGTGTCGGTGGAGCCTGAGTTCAACCTGTACAACCGCAAGTGGCCGATCTGGACGCTGCAGTCGCAGCTACCGGGGGCGAAGTTCACCCTGCGGGGCACGGCTGAGGATTCGATCGTCGGATCGGGTTCGATCATCTCCGGCGGCGACGTCGACCGGTCGGTGGTCTCCCCGCAGGTGATGGTCGACAAGTGGGCCAAGGTCGAGGAGTCGGTGCTGTTCCCCGGCGTCCGGGTGGGCCGCAACGCGGTGGTCCGGCGGGCGATCCTGGACAAGAACGTGATCGTCCCCGACGGGGTGGAGATCGGCATCGACGCCGAGCACGACCGCGCCCGCGGCTTCCACGTCGAAAACGGCATCACTGTGGTCGCCAAGAACGTGGCGGTTCCCGGCAGCTGGTGAGCACCCGCTCACCAGTGCGGCAGGGTCAGTTGCGGACGGCCACCAGCAGGCCGTCGCCGATCGGCAACAGGGTGGCGGTGAAGGCGTCACCCTCGAGGACGGCGGTGAGCGCCTCCCGGATGATCAGCGGTTCGTCGTCCTCATTGC
>JAJTBJ010000230.1 GCA_021286985.1 Propionibacteriales bacterium
CCGCTCGCCGCAGTGACTACGGGTTTCGACACGCGCGCTTCGCTCGCTGCTCAACCAACGGGGGCTGGTTGAGCTTGTCGAAACCCCTCGCTCAGCGTGGAGTCGCCCACACCTCGGCCAAGTCGTAACCGGGCGCTTCGTCGAGTTGATCGAAACGGCAGGAGGCTGGTTCGCGGTCAGGACGCCAGCGCCGGAACTGTGCCGAATGCCGGAAGCGCAAGCCCTGAAGATGCTCGTAGCCGACCGTGCACACCAGCAGGGGCCAGATCAGTTCGGTCTGTTTCAGTTCGGTGGTCCAGCGGCTGACCGCGCCCGGTCGCCGCGCACCTGAGCTCGGCTGCGCCCAGGGATGCTCGACCCCCGTCGGCACCGAATAGGCGGCGAACATGGTGGCCAGTTCGGCCCGTCTGGCTTCGGTGAAGGCGGAGGCGACCCCGACGAAGTGCAGGTCGTCGTTGTCGTCGTAGAGCCCGAGTTGCAGTGAGCCCACCAGCGGACGAGCGGGGGTCGAGGACCGGTGCCAGCGGAATCCGGCCACCACCACGTCGGCCTCGCGGGCGTGTTTGATCTTGGTCATGGCGCGCTTACCGGGCTGATAGGTGCCGTCCCACGGCTTGGCCACGATGCCGTCCAGTCCGGCGCCTTCGAACTGAGCGAACCAGCGCTGCGCCACTTCCAGGTCGGTGGTCAGCGGGGTGATCCGAACGCCCTCGCCGCCCGGTGCCACGGTGGCCAGCAAGCGCTGGCGGCGTTCGGAGAAGGGGCGTTCCAGGAAGACCTCGTCGGCGAGGCAGAGCAGGTCCCAACAGACCAGGACGGCGGGAGTGGCCGCCGCGAGCGTCTGCACCCGACTCTCGGCGGGGTGGATCCGCTGGCTCAGCAGCTCGAAATCGAGTCGATCGCCGGCAACGATGACGATCTCGCCATCGACGACACACCGCTCGGGGAGTTCTCGGCGGACGTGGGCCGCGACCTCGGGGAAGTAGCGGGTCAGGTCCAGGCCGTTGCGGCTGGAAAGCACCACGTCCTCGCCGTCACGGAAGACCAGGCAGCGAAAGCCGTCCCACTTGGGCTCATAGGCCATTCCGGGTGGGATGGTGGCCGAGGACCGGGCCAGCATCGGTTCCAGTGGCGCAGAAAGAGGCAGCGACATCGCTCAATACTGTCCCAATCTGCGCGGTCCGGGGTCCAGACTGAGCACATGAGCGCAGCCACCACGACCCCTCTGTCGCAACTCCTTCGGGTGCCCGCAGGCCCGGTATCGATGAAGGACTTCGACCCCGCCGCAACCCCGGGATATCCCGGTGCAGGCAAGAAGGACGCCAGCACGCTGACCGAGCGGCTCGGGTCCGAGTTATCGGAGTTGCAGGAGCGGCTGTTCGCCAACGGCAAGGCCGACCCCGAACAGTCGCCGCGAGTGCTGGTAGTGCTGCAAGGCATGGACACCTCCGGCAAGGGCGGCATCGTCCGGCATGCGATGGGGCTGGTCGATCCGCAGGGGGTGGCGCTGAAGTCGTTCAAAGCGCCGTCCGAGGAGGAGCGCAAGCACCACTACCTGTGGCGGATCCGCAATGCGCTGCCGACCGCAGGAATGATCGGGGTGTTCGACCGTTCGCACTACGAGGACGTGCTGGTGGTGCGGGTGGAGAGTCTGGTCCCCGAGGCCGAATGGAGCACCCGTTACGCCGAGATCAACGAGTTCGAGGCCGAGTTGGTGGCCGGCGGCACTCGATTGATCAAGTGCATGTTGAACGTCTCCTTCGAAGAGCAGAAGGCCCGGCTGGCAGCGCGCTTGGCCGATGAGTCGAAGTACTGGAAGTACAACCCCGGCGACGTCGACGCCCGCAGCAAGTGGCCTGCCTACATGGAGGCCTACGAGGCGGCGCTGCAGCAGTGCAATACGGCGGCCGCTCCCTGGCATGTGATTCCGGCCGATCGCAAGTGGTACCGCAACTGGGCGGTGGCCGAACTGCTGCGGGAGGCTTTGACCGATCTGGCCATGCCGTGGCCGAAGGCCGACTTCGACGTGGAGGTCGAGCGCCAGCGGGTAGCGAACAGCTGAGCGTGCCGCGACGGCTTTAGGCGCTGACCACCCGCAGGTGCGGCGTCGGAGGCAGTTCTTCCTCATCCGCCTCTTCGGCGAATCCGAAGTCGAGCAGGTCCATGGCCGCGAAGGCGTACCGGGCCAGCACCAGGTCGTACAGCTCACGGGCGGCGCCGATCGGCTCGCTGACCGCGACGGCGCCGTATCGGTAGGCGAGGTCGGACTGGGTGTGGTAGTCCTCGTCGGCGGCGAGGAAGAACGAGCCGACCGCGATGTGGCGGCGACCCTGGGCGCGCAGGCTCATGATCGCCTGGGCCACCGAGGGGCCGGAATCGTCGGCCACCGCGGTGAGGCAGGGGAGTCGGTGGTGGGTTGACCACTGACGGGCACGGCGGGCCAGCAGGGCGCTGCCGCGGACGTCCCCGGCGCACGGCGCCGACAGCACCAGACCGTCGAGTTCCAGGCAGCGGGCCTGGCTGAGAGCGGTACGCAGCCGCTGGTCAAGCACGGTCAGCAGGGTGAGCTCCGGACCGAGCGGACGCGAAAGGGTCAGCCGCAGCCCGGGGAAGCGGACGCGTGCTTTGGCCATCAGCTCATCCATTGGCAGGGAACCGTCGACGGCGTGGGTCAGCTGCATCGGCACCAACGCGGCTTCATGAGCGCCGCTGGCGGCAACCTGGTCAAGGACCTGGGACAGCGCCGGCGGATTCTGATCGATGAAGGCGGAATGGGTCTGGATCTCGGGGCGGATCGAGCTCAGGCCCTGGCGCAGCTGATGTGCGACCTGGGCGACTGAAGGCTCGCTGCTACCACGAGTGACCATGATGAGGGCTGGTGCGGCCATGTGCTGCCTTCCTCCCGGAACTGGCGGCGATGTTGCTTGTAAGGACATTCTTTTTGGTTCGTGGGGTATCGCGCAATACGTAAGTCCACCCAGTGAGACGCCGGTCCGCGATGTGGACTAAACCGTTTGACCTGAGCATCGCGCAAGCGATTTTGACGCTCAGATCGCAACTTCGTCTCAGAATGCGAAAACCGCGGCTCATCATGTGAGCCGCGGTGCCGATCTGGTGGGCGATACTGGGTTCGAACCAGTGACCTCTTCGGTGTGAACGAAGCGCGCT
>JAJTBJ010000231.1 GCA_021286985.1 Propionibacteriales bacterium
ATGGCCTTCCACTTGCCGGTAGACAGTGAGTAACTGCGCTGCTGCCAGATCAGATACGTCACGTGCAGTCGTGAGCCGTTCGCGATCACATAGGCGGCAAGCGCGTCACCGAGGGCCTTATTGGTCTTGTACGACGGAATCATGAAGTCGACCGCACGTCCGTTGGGGTGATCGGAGGAGTAGTCGCTGGAGGCCCGCCACCCGTAGATCGAGGTGATCTTCGGGAAGAGCGGACGGATCTCGATCACTGCGGCCTTGCCGTAGACCTCAAGCTTGTCGAGGCTGGACGAGCCGAGGGTCATCGTCACCGTGGACGAACTCGCCCAGGCGATGCCGCCGTTCCAGATCACCGAGATGAACGAGCCGTCCACCTGGGCGGTCGAGCGCAACGTCGTCCCCACGGCGACCTGTCCGACGACAGCCGAGGCGGCGTCCGCGGAAGTGTAGAGAGGGGCGGCGGCAACGGCCGACAGGTTGGTGGCCCGCATCGGCAGGACGTACTGGGCGTCGGTGCCTTCGGCGGCCTTGAGGTAGCCGGTGATGACCCAGCCGACCTTGCCGGAGAAGACCACCTGGCTGTACGAGCCGGAGTGTTGCCCGGTGCCGGCCACGGTCGAGCCGGCGGCGATCGTCACCTGGTTGGTGGCGCTCACTGAGGCGGTCTTACGCAGGGCCAGTTCCGCGGTAGTGGTGTAGGTGGCCACAGTGGCGGGCAGGACGGCCGGGGTGGCGACCGCGGTGGTCTTGGTGGTCAGGCGCCGAGTGGAGGCCCATGCCTTGGTGCCGTCGACAACGACCTGGGTGTAGATGCCGGAGGTCTGCCCGGTGACGTCCATCACCGTGCCCTTGGGGGCCACTTTCAAGGCGGTGGCGGTGACCTTGGCCTTCACCCGGATCGGCACTGACATGGTCGACTTCTTGGTACCGGCCGGTCCGGAGACCACCACGGAGGCGGTCTTGGCGTCCCGCTTGAGGTACTTGGTCGAGATGTAGGCGGTCTTGGCGTTGTACTTGATCGGCATCCAGCCCGAGGTGGACTTGCCGGACGGCAGGATGTGGCTGCCGGCGGTGATGGTGCCAACCACGGTGGCCTTGGTGCTCTTGGACGAGCGCACGTTGACCGTGGTGGTGATGGTGTAGGTCTTACCGGACGCGGCCTGTGCTTGGGGAGCGGAGACCAGCGTGAAGGTGACCGTGGAAACGGTCAGCAGAACCCAGGCGAGGAAGGCCCGGGCGGCGTGGGGGGCACGCATAGGCGGAGCTGCTTCTTTCTGGCCCGGAGAAGGTGACCGGTGGGGGGCAGGAGAGGCAGGGAGCGGGTCTTCCCCGTGGCAAGCCACACCCGTCCCGTACTGCCTCAACCTGAGTTCAGGCTAAACCCGTCTGCCGGGGGCTGGCGAGGGAAATTGTTGAATTGCACGCGTGGAATCTGAGGGCGACTGAGGAAATAACAACGGTGTAATTCAGCCGTTTCCGGGCTGTCCGGGACGGCTAGGCTGGGCACATGGCGGTGCAGGTGAGCGCGGAGCGCTTCGAGGAGTTGGTGGACGTGGCGCTGGCCGCGATCCCGGAGCACCTGCTCGACCAGATCGAGAACTGCGCGGTGATCGTGCTCGACGAGCCCGAACCAGAGTTGGGTGATGTACTCGGCTATTACGATGGAATCCCCTTGTCAGAGCGGTCTTCGCGGTACTCCGGCGAGCTGCCCGACCGGATCCTGATCTTCCGCGGTCCGCTGTGCCGGATGGTCGCCTCCGAGGTGGAGTTGGCCGAGGAAGTGCGGATCACCGTGTGGCATGAGGTCGCCCACTACTTCGGCATCGACGACGACGATCTCGACGAGTGGGGCTACGCCTGATCGGCTGCCGGGCGCGGACGTCCGGCCTGGTTTGGCGGTGAAGTTCACCTCCAGCGGAGGTTCACGGTTGAGCACTGGTTGAGCTCGGTGAAACCAAGCCCTGTAGTGCAGCGGTTTCGACACGCTCGCTCCGCTCGCTGCTCAACCAACGCCGCTGGTTGAGCTCGTCGAAACCCGGCGGTCAGTCGTCCAGCAACCACAGCTGGGTGGGGCTGCTCACCCAGGTGCCGCAGGTGCCCAGCGACGTGTCGGGCACCCAGCCTGCCTTGAGGTTGGCCGGCGAGATGGCGCTGGCGTCGACGAGTTCGGCCAGGTGTGCGCGACGGGCCGGATCGGTGATCGGGACGGCATCAGCGGCGAGCTTCCCGGCGAGCGTGTTGGCTTCCAGGGTGTGGAAGACGTCGGCGTCGATGCGCTCGGCGACCACCACCAGTGGACGCCGCGCGGTGGCTGCTTTGGCGATCACCGGCAGGAGTTCGCGGGTGGAGCTGAGGTCACCGTCCACGATCAGGATCAGAGGTTCGGCCAGCACCGCCAGGCCGGAGGCGTGATCGCTGGCGAAGGCGCCCTTGCCGTGTCCGTGGGGCAGTGAGGTGGCGGCGCTGAGTCGATCGCGAAGGGTGGCCAGTTCGGCGGCAGGCAGGGACGGGGTGGCGTCCAGATCGTCGGGAAGGACGTAGCGAGGGGCGTCCGCGTCCGGCTTCAGGCCGGGGATCGGACGGTCGGGCGGCGCGTTCAAGGCTTCGGCGCGGCGGCGGTTCGCGGTGCGGTCCGAGAGCCACCCGTAGGCGACAACGGCGATGCCCACCACGACGATGATCCCGATGCCCAGCCAGTCCATGTATCAAGTGTGCACGGCCCCCCGAGCGGTGGGTACGCTGTGGGGGCGCTGCTGCGCGCTTCGGGATCGACTGGCGGGTCGAGCACCAGGCGCCAGGAGCGTGCCGGGCCTATAGCTCAATTGGCAGAGCAGCGGACTTTTAATCCGCGGGTTCTGGGTTCGATTCCCAGTGGGCCCACCGAAGTTGGTTGAGCTTGTCGAAAACCGTGTGCCTTCGGTTGATGCTTCCCATGTGGCCTTCGGTGGGGTGGCGATGCCCCACGGTGGGGTTTCTGGCCCTGGCCGGTCACGATGTGACGGCACTCAAATTCTATCCGTCGCCATGCTCTTGCCAATTTCCGACGGTGCCGATCGGATTACGAAAGATGCGGCGTGTTAGCGGGTGACGGCTTCGGATGAGTGTAACGCTCATCCCATGGCAGATGCATCGCCGGACGCGGAAGACGGCTCCCATCCT
>JAJTBJ010000232.1 GCA_021286985.1 Propionibacteriales bacterium
TCGCTGTTCGTGGTGCAGTTCGGCAGCAGCGAGGCGGGCTCGGTGGTGCTGAACATCGCCGTGTGGGGTGCCGTGGTGGCCTACCTGCTGCAGATGACTTCGTACGTGATCTTGAAGCTCAAGCATCCCGAGGCGAATCGTCCGCATCTGAGCCCGTTCGGCATTCCGGGAGCGGTCATCGCCGGAGCGCTGGCGCTGGCGATCTTCATCGGCGTCCTGCTCAACCCGGCCTACACCATCGCCATCTACTCCGTGGTCGGGCTGTACGTGCTGGCGCTGATCGCCTTCGCCGTCTACGGACGCCATCAGCTGGTGCTCTCCCCCGAAGAGGAGTACGCGCTGTCCGGCGGCCTGAACGAGGAACCGGCCGACCTACGCTGAGCCTGCTCCAACAACGAGGGGGGTTGTGCACCGTAGTCGGTGCACAACCCCCCTCGTTCTGCAGGCGACAGCTCAGCCGACCAGTGCGTCCGGCTCGGCGGTGTCCTTCAGGTCCACTCCGGAGCGACCCAGTGCTCGGGCGCCACGCAGGAGACGCGCCGCCGTCGCGGCCGCGGCGGCGTAGCCCAACCCCTCGGGAGGATGGACGTTGGAGATGCAGTTGCGCTCGGCATCGTTGCGTCCGGGCTGCGGAGCGTAGGTGAGGTACAGCCCGAGGCTGTCGGCCACCGACAATCCCGGACGCTCACCGATCAGCACCAGCACCGCTCCCAGGCCCATCGCCTGGCCGATGGCATCACCGGCAGCCACCCGGGCCTGGGTGATCACCACGGGCGGGGCCACGGTGAGTTCGGGATCGAAGGCGGCCAGCAGCGCGGACGCCATCGCCACCGCGTGTTCACTGACCGCCTTGGACGACAACCCGTCGGCGATCACCAGGCCGACGTCCCAGCCATCACTGGGCAACCCGGCCACCGAGGACGGCACCCGTCCCCAGTCTGGACGCCGCAAGTAGGCCGCACGATCCGGCGCCTGACTGGTCAGCAGGATCGGCTCCCCGACCCCCAGCCCGGCCAGACCGGCCAAGATCGGGGCGGTATCCAACGGCAGATGCACCGCGTCCCGCGCCGCAGCCAAGGCCACCTGCAACTCCAACACGGCCGAGGTGGGCAGGCTCATCCCGGCACGTCCCAACCCGATCCGGGCCTGGGTGGTGCTGCGCAGCGGCGCCCACGGATCGAAGCGGCGCTCAGGCTGGGTCGCGGCGGTCATGCCACTGCTCCGGCCAGGGCGTGCAAGCGGGACGATCCGAGTTCCAGGCCGCGCACCACGCCATAGGAATCGGCGATGCCTTGCGCCTTCAGCCAGGCTTCGAACTCCGGTGCCGGTTTCAATCCGAGGGTGTTCCTGGTCACCAAGGCGTCGTGGTAGGCCAGCGACTGGTAGCCCAGCATGATGTCATCAGCGCCGGGCACGGTGATCACGAAGTTCACCCCCGCCGCGGCCAGCAGGGTGAGCAGGGTGTCCATGTCGTCGAAGTCGGCTTCGGCGTGATTGGTGTAGCAGACGTCCACGCCCATCGGGACCCCGAGCAGTTTGCCGCAGAAGTGATCCTCCAGCCCGGCCCGGATGATCTGCTTGCCGTCGTAGAGGTATTCGGGGCCGATGAAGCCCACCACCGTGTTCACCAGCAGCGGCGAGAACTCCCGAGCCAGGCCGTACGCTCGCGCCTCCAAGGTCTGCTGGTCGACCGGTCGTCCGCCGGTACCGAGATGAGCTCCGGCGCTCAGCGAGGAGCCCTGGCCGGTTTCGAAGTACATGACGTTATTGCCCACCGTGCCCCGCTGCAGCGACAGCCCGGCCTCCATTCCTTCGCGCAGCATGGCGATGTTCACCCCGAAGGAGGTGTTGGTGGCCTGACTGCCGCCGATCGACTGGAAGACCAGATCGACCGGGGCGCCGGCCTCGATCAGCCCGATGGTGGTGGAGATGTGGGTGAGCACGCACGACTGCATCGGGATCTCGTACGCCCGACGCATCTGGTCGAGCATGTGCAGCAGGTCGGCGCTGACTTGAGGCGAATCACCGGCGGGATTGATGCCGACCACCGCGTCGCCTTGACCCAGCAGCAGGCCGTCCAGGATCGAGGCAGCCACGCCCTTCAGATCGTCGGTGGGATGGTTCGGCTGCAGCCGGGTGGACAGCCGTCCGGGCAGGCCGATGGTGGTACGGAATCCGGTGAGCACCCGAGTGGCGTGGGCCACGGCGATCAGGTCGGAGTTGCGCATGATCTTGCTCACCGCCGCCACCATCTCCGGTGTCAGCCCCGGCCCCAGCGCCGACAGCACGCGTCCGCCGTCCGGACGGGCGGCGACTTCGAGCAGCCAATCGCGCAGACCGCCGACGGTCAGGTGTGAGATGGGACTGAACGCCTCGGCGGAATGGGTGTCGAGAATCAGCCGGGTGACCTCGTCACTCTCGTACGGAATGACCGGTTCATTGAGGAAGGTGACCAGTTCGACATCAGCCAGCGCCAGTTGCGCGGCGGCCCGCTCGGCCTCGCAGCTGGCCGCACACCCGGCCAACTCGTCACCGGAGCGGCGCGGCGTCGCCTTGGCCAGCAACTCCACCAACGAGTCGAACTGGTAGGTGTGCCCGTTGATCGTGCGACGAGCGATCATGGCGCTCCCTTCGACGCGGACGCCAGTGGTCCGATTGAGTCACGATCTTCCCTGACGGTTGTTAGGGCGCCGTTAAGGAGTGGTGTCGACGGCGAGAAACTCGCCGAGCCTGGGCGCTGCCTCACCAGCGGCCACCAGTCGTGCGCGAAATTCGTCGTTATCAGCGAGGTGGCCGGCCCACTCTCCGTCCACTGTTCGTTTCTTGTCGTTTCGGCGGCACCGATGTGGCCCAGAACGACGAAAATCGAACACCAGGCGCTCGCAGCGAGGACCGATCGCTTCAAACCGACGAGTTTCGAACACGAGGGGGCGGGATGGCGCCGGGACTGGCGTCGAGGCGCTCAGCCACGACCCCAGGCGCAGGCGCGTGTCGAAACCGACGCGCCGTGCCACCCCTTGTGGCACGCGTGAGAGGATCGTTCGGTGCGCCGCTATCGAGAGATCCTCACGCTTCCCGGCGCCTGGAAGTTCTCTGCGGCCGGGCTGTTAGCCCGCTCAGGTTCGGCCATGGCCGGCCTCGGCAT
>JAJTBJ010000233.1 GCA_021286985.1 Propionibacteriales bacterium
GGGGTCGGCCAGTGCACGACCCAGGCGGTTCATCACGTCGAGACGCGAAGCAATAGTCAGCATGGACTGAACTATACAGCGCGCACTGAACACTCGGTCACAGGCGTCAGCCCAGATCGCATGCCCGTAAGGGGAACCCTCACCGGACACCACCGCTACTTATCGAGAGGAACGACGGCACGCCTGGCGGGCTGTCCCGTAAGACCCGTCCGGTGAACTGTCCGGTGAAGGGAGGCTATATGACACACTGGGGAGCATGTCCCCCTTGAAGGTCGGCTATGCCCGAGTCTCCACCGACGAGCAGGACCTGACCGCGCAGCGTGACGGACTCGCGGCGTTCGGCGTCGATCCCAAGCGCATCTACGTCGATCACGGGCTCACGGGCCGCAACGCCGACCGTGAGGGCCTGCGGCAGGCGCTGGCTGCCTGTCGGGACGGCGATACGTTCGTGGTCACCAAGCTCGATCGGCTGGCGCGTTCAGTCCGTGATGCCCACCAGATCGCCGACGACCTCGCGGCGCGGGAAGTGAAGCTGAGCATCGCCGGATCGGTGTACGACCCGACCGACCCGATGGGGAAACTGTTGTTCAACGTGCTGGCGATGGTCGCCGAGTTCGAAGCCGACCTCATCCGTGCCCGCACCCGCGAGGGGATGAAGGTCGCCAAGGCCAAGGGCCGGCTGCGCGGGAAGTCACCGAAACTCACCCCCCGGCAAGAAGCTCACCTCGTCCAGCTACATGCTGCCGACGAGCACACCGTGGGCGAGCTGGCCGAGCTGTTCAGCGTGGGCCGCTCCACGGTCTACCGCGCCCTTCAGCGCGCCGAGCGCGGGCGCGAGAACGCCTTGCAGTAGGTGCGTCGTGGACGCTCGAGCGCGGTGGCGAATCCTCAGGCTCCACGTCGAGGACCAGGTGCCCCTCGCGCGCTTAGCTCGCGAGACCGATGTAGGGCTGCGGACCCTGGAGCGCTGGCACGCCCGCTACCGCGCCGACGGCTACGCCGGACTGGAGACAGCCTCACGGGCGGACGCCGGCTCCCGCCGCCTTCCGCCCGACCTCGTCGACCTGATCGAGGGCCTGGCACTGAGCAAGCCGCGGCCGGCCATCGCCACGATCCATCGCAAAGTCACGGGCATCTGCGCCGCCCGGAGGTGGCCGGTCCCCTCCTACTCGGTGGTGTGGGACATCGTGCGGACCCTGGATCCCGGCATGGTCACCCTCGCCCTGGAGGGCGCAGCGTCCTACCGCGACAAGCACGAGCTGGTGCTACGCCGGCAAGCAGAGCTGCCCAACGCGATGTGGCAATCCGATCACACCATGCTCGACATCCTGGTGGTGGGCACCGACGGCAAGCCCGCACGGCCATGGCTGACAACGATCCTCGACGACTGCTCCCGGGCGGTCTGCGGCTACACAGTCTTCCTGGGCGCACCGTCGGCGATGAACACCGCCCTGGCGCTGCGCCAAGCGATCTGGCACAAGACCGACCCGGCCTGGCCGATGTGCGGCCTGCCCGACGTGCTCTACGTCGACCACGGCAGCGACTTCACCAGTGACCAGCTCGCCCACACCGCCGTCGACCTCCACATCCGACTGATCCACTCCACCGTCGCCCGACCCCAGGGACGGGGCAAGATCGAGCGGTTCTTCGGCACCATCAACACCGAGCTACTCGCCACCCTGCCCGGACACATCACCGAAGGGCACCCCTGGCCGACACCGAAACTGTCCCTGGCCGCCCTCGATAGCGCCCTGGAGGCGTTCGTGGCCACCTACAACGACCGCACGCACAGCGAGCTCGGAACCTCCCCGCGCAGCGCGTGGATCGCCGATGGCTGGCTGCCCCGAATGCCCGAGAGCCTGGAAGACCTCGACAGACTGCTGTTGACCGTCGCCAAGACCCGCGTCGTGCGCCGCGATGGCATCCGCTTCCAGGGCCTGCGCTACGTCTCGCCAACTCTGGCCGGCTACGTCGGACGCTCGGTCGTGATCCGCTACGACCCCCGCGACATCACCGAGATCCGCGTCTTCGATCACGACGAATTCGTCTGCAAGGCCGTCAACCAAGAGCACCACGACCAGAAGGTCAGCCTCAAGGAGATCCAGGCCGCGCGCAACGCCCGCCGCCGGGCGCTGCGAGCCGGCATCAACGAACGCATCGCCCTCGTGGCCGCACCTACCGAGACGCCACGGATCACCGAAGCACCGGCTCCGGCGCCGAGGTCGGCGTTGAAGATCTACAAGGAGGACCTCAGGTGAGCCAGCGCTTCATCGTCACCAAGGAGCACCGCCGCTTCACCGAGTTCGCCGACGCCGTGCGCCGCGGGCACACCATCGGTTTGTGCTTCGGATCAGCCGGCGTAGGAAAGACACTCTCCGCGCGCCGCTACGCACACTACGAGAAGGCTCATGACCTGCTGACCTACTGGGGGCCGCGCTCCGACAACGACGCCAAGATCTACGCCGCCTTGAACCGGAGCCGCACCGTGCTCTACACCCCCAGCGTGCTGACCACCCCGCGGACCCTGAAGGACGAGCTGACCCAAGCCATCACCCGCACCAACATGTGCATCGAGCAGCACCTCGTACCTCCCGGCACGGCCACTCCCGAGGCCTGGGGATGGCGACACGGCAGGAACTACGTGGAGCTGATCATCGTCGACGAGGCCGAACGACTGCGTCCCGCCGCTCTGGAACTGCTGCGCGATCGCTACGACCGCGACGACATCGCCCTGATCCTGATCGGCATGCCCGGCCTGGAGAAGCAGTTCAGCCACTACCCCCAGTTCTACAGCCGAGTCGGCTTCGCCCACCAGTACCGGCCCCTGGGACAAGACGAACTGCTGTTCGTCCTCGAGCGACACTGGCGATCCCTCGGCAAGACCCTCGACCCCGACGACTTCACCGACGCCCAAGCCATCGCAGCCATCGCACGGATCACCCGCGGCAACTTCCGGCTCCTCGAACGCCTCTTCCCCCAGATCCAGCGGGTCCTGAAGATCAACGAACTCGACACCATCACCAACGACGTCATCGAAGCCGCACAGAGCACCCTGGTCATCGGTGTCACCTGACCCCGCCACGAAGCGACCGAAGAACCCCGCCATTCAGCAGACGAAGTCACA
>JAJTBJ010000234.1 GCA_021286985.1 Propionibacteriales bacterium
CGACCACGCAGGCCCGCGTGCGTCTGCTCGTCAACCTGTCGAATCGTCAACGTCGCCATCTCAAACCTCCTGCTAGCAATGCTAGCAGGAGGCGCTACTTCTTCAGCGGGACGTAGCCGGCGTCGGTCACCGCCTGGGTGCCGTCGGCGGTGAGCATCCAGTTCATCACCTTGCGCGCCGGGCTGTTCTCGGTTTCGTCGGCCCGGATCACCACGAAGAAGTCGTTGCCATAGGGGTAGTCACCGCTGGCGATGGTCTCCTTGGACGGCTGGACGCCACCGACCCCGAGCATCTTGATGCCGGGGGTGGCGTACATGTTGGCCAGGTAGTAGTAGACGCTGTAGCCCAAAGCGTTACCGGTGTTGGAGTAGCTGGACACCCGGTCGATGATCTCGCCCATCTCGGCGGTGACCATCTCCTTCGGCGCCGGCGCCATCTTGGCCTCATGCATCACGTACTTGCGCATCAACGCCTGCGAGCCCGAGGCCTCGGGACGCTGGTAGGCCACGATCTTCTGATCGCTTCCGCCCACCGCAGACCAGCCGGTGATCTTGCCGGTGTAGATGTCGCGGTACTGCTCGGTGGTCAGCGAGGTGACCGGGTTGGAGGCGTTGGTGAAGAACACCAGCGCGTCGCGCCCGATGGGATGCGACTCCAGCTTCACTCCCGAGTCCTTGATTTCCTTCAGAGTGTCGACGTCGGCCTCGTACACCAGCAGCAGGTCCGTGGAGCCGTCCACCAGGTGCAGGTAGGCGTTCGGCGTCCCGGTGGTCTTGATCGCATTGTCGGCCTCGGTCGCCGAGGCGCCGGTCAGTCGCTGCATCACCAACGAGATCAGCGGAATGTTGGCCGTCGAGCCGTCGATCCTGGGCAGCGTCGCCATCGTGAAGCTCGGCGTTGCCGCCCCGCCTGAGGGAGCACCACTACTCTGCGAGGCCACTGGCGACCCCGTGCACCCTGCCAGCAGCGCGACCGCCACCATCGCCAAAACCAACCGTTTCACCATGTCAATCCTCCAATTGGGTGTAGCGACTTTGCTGGTATCGCCACGTGCCGTTGCTGTCCACAAAACCTTCGATTCGACCCGAAGTGACCCAGTAGTAGGCGTAGCCCGCCTCCGGAATCGGGTCGGCGACGACCGTCACCGAAGCGAACGGGGTCACCTGACCTGCCGCATTGATCACCACCGGAGCCGCCATGCCGACGTCGGGGACGCAGGTCACCCAGGTGTTGGCCTGCGCCTCGCACGAGCTCTGCGCCGGCAGGGTGACCACGCTTGACGAACCGGTCAGGTAGATCCGTTCGGAGAACTCGCCCTCACCGGGAACCTCGTCGGCGAAGAACGCCGGGCTGAGCACGCGGCTGAAGCCTTGCGGCAGCGCCTTCTTCTCCGAGGCCGGGAGTTGCACCATCGAGGTCGCGCCATCGTCCTCAGCCACCGCACACGCCCCGGTGTCGTTCGCGCAGCTGATGGCGGCCGATCCGGGCGGGATGATCGTCGACAGGTCCACGCCGAGCAGCCCGTGGTCGGCGCCGCGGGTCACCAGGAAGCCGACCACCGCGCGACCCGGGTCGGTGTAGACCTCTTCGATCTCGTCCCAGGTGCCCCCAAGGGACTTCAGCGAGGTGTTCATGAACGTGTACTGGTCGCCGTCCGCAATCACCGAGAATCCGTTGTAGAACCCCGTGGCTTCGGTCAGGCTCGGCTTCAGCAGCAACTTGCCCATCGAGTCGACGATCCCCAACTTGACGTCCTTGGTGGTCAGGTCGCGGCGCCGGTCGGTCACGATCAGCGGCCAGCCGTCACCCAGGGTGGCCTGCTCGTCGAGAAACCCCGGATGCGGGACGCGCGCGTCGTTCAACAGTTCATCGAAATACTCCCCGCTCGGATCCGACACATTGACGGTGGCGGGGTTCACCACCGTCAGGTGCCGGTTGTGCACGATCGGGATCTCGACCTTGTGAGTGACCACGTTCAGCAGACCCTCGTCGACCTTGCCGGCTTCGGCGTCGATGATGTGCCGGATGATCACCCGATCAATCCCGCCGCACAACGTGTCGGGGGTGGGCGACTGCATCAGCAGTTTGCCGGTGAGGTCGTAGATGTCGTCCTTCTGCTCGCCGAGGGACGCGATCAGGAACGAGGCTCGGCCCTCCCGGTTCGGGCAGTACTGGTAGCCGTCGTAGCGCTGCGGCACCACCAGCTTGCCGTTCACGTCGACGAAGCCGTAATGGGTGTAGTCGGTTCCGCCGCCCTCGTCCCCCGCCAGACTCAGCGCAGCGGGCCAGAGCATCGCCCCGCCGTCGGAGGCCGGCATCTCGGCCACCAATGTCGGGGCCGACGATGGTGCTACCGACGGCGGGGCCGATGAAGGAACCGTGCTCGGAACCGACGTGGGGGTGGCGCAACCGGCCAAGAGGACGGCAGTGAGCACAATGGCAGATCGTGGGATGGGCACATCACATCGTGGCATCGGCAGCGATCAGCAACAACACCAAAGGCGCCACACCGATATGAGGTTTCGGTGAAAAGAACCCTGCAAATGCGGTGACGATTCTTAGAATCTCGCTCAGTTCGGGCCGTGGCGCCGTCCACCGCCGAACAGTACGGCCAGGAACGGCAGCACGGCCGCTCCCATCAGAATCTTCGCCAACACCGGCTCAACAGTCCACAACATCGCACCCGACACCAGCAAGGCAGCAAAGACCATCGCAAATACCGCGCGATTGGCCGCTCGCTCCAGCCGCCCCATTCGCCATTCCATCACCGGCGTCCGTACCGACAGCTCGCCACGCTCGACCGTCGTCAACACCCGATCCATCCGCTTGGGCAGCGCAATCAGAGTCTGCACGACCTTGCCACCCTCGGAGGTGATGGTCTGCCAGTTCAGGCCACCCTCGCCGGAGACCAAGGTGGTGGCATAGGGCGCAAGGGCGGACCACACATTGAAGTTCTCATCCAAACCGGTACACATGCCCGACAACATCGCGATCGTGCGACCCAGCAGCAGCAAATTCTCCGGCAACTGGAACGGCATGTTCACCATCAGGTCGCGGAACTGCAGCCCGAAACTCATCATTTCTTCGT
>JAJTBJ010000235.1 GCA_021286985.1 Propionibacteriales bacterium
AGTAAATGATGAAGTTTGGTGTGTTTCGGGCTGCCGCCATCACGATGATGGCTGCAGCTCTTTCTGTTGGGGGTGCCCAGGTGGGGTGGGCACAAGGCGAGGCTACGGCTCCTGTTTCGGGGATCGTTCTCCTCGACGACAAGCCGGTGGCCGGGGTCAAGGTCTGCGACCTGAGCGACAGCGACGGCGTCCGGTGTGCGGTGAGTGCGGAGGACGGGAGCTTCATCGTTGATGTTGCGGCCATGCCGATGTACGGAAGTTGCCTGAGCGCGGCTCCGGTCACGCCTGCCCAGCAGGCGCTGTTTGCTGGTGTGGGTTGGGCCACGCGCGGCTCTGGCTGTCAGGTGAACGTCAACCCGGTGGGAACCACCGAGGTTCATTTGGAGTCCTACCGCATCGACACGGGCCGGGTGGTGAATGCCGCAGGCAAGCCGCTGGCTGGTGTGACCGTGGACGGCGGGGCGCACAACAAGACCGTCACCGATGCCAAGGGGCGCTTCACTACTCGGATCGAGGTGCACGGCTACGACGATGGCCGGCTGCTGATTTCGGCACCGGGCTATCAGACCGCCTACGCCTATTCGATCCTCGGTGGTGACTCTTTGGGCACCATCGCGTTGGCCAAGAAGTCGGCCACGCCGCGCTTCTCGGTGACCGGCCGGGTGACCAATGCCAAGGGTGCGCCGGTGGCGCGGGCTGAGGTGTGTGTGATCGAGGGCGGCGCGTGCGTCAAGACCAACGCCAAGGGCGAGTACATCTCGCTGCCGACGAGCCCTGATGCCACCTCGGGGGCCTGGGCGTTCCAGGTGTTTGCACCGAATGGTCACTCGTGGGTCGAGGCGGACGTCCGGGCGCCGTGGAAGTCCAACTTCACCCGGGCGGACTTCCGGTTGCCGGCGATGGTCTCGGCCAAACCGGTGATCACGGGCGAGGCCAAGGTGGGTTCGCAGTTGGTGGCTGATGCCGGCACGTGGACCCCGACGCCCTCGAAGCTCACCTACCGCTGGTACGCCAACGGCAAGAAGATCGCCGGCGCGAAGTCGTCCACTCTGGTGCTGAAGAAGGCTCAGAAGGGCAAGCGGATCACGGTGAAGGTGACCGGCACGAAGAAGGGTTACCCGACGGTGACTCGGGTGAGCGCACCCACCAAGAAGGTGAAGCGCTGACCTGTCAGAGCAGTGCTGAGCGGGGTCGTCGGGAAACCGGCGGCCCCGTCCGCATTCTTGCGTGGCCGACGTGTGCCGGTTGATCGCCGAGCTATGCTGCGATATATCGCAATATGACTCTGGAGAGGAGTTGTGATGTCACACAGCACTACCTCGGGCTTCGGGCCCGACCCGGCGGCGTTCCTTCGCAAGCTGGCCGACTGGGGCATGAAGGGTGGCCCGATCCCGGGCGCCTTCGGCCCGCAGACCCGCGCTCGCCGCGGAGACACCCGCGCAGCCATCCTGAAAGTGCTCGCCGAGCAGCCGATGCACGGCTATCAGATCATTCAGGAGCTCGGTCAGCGCAGCGGAGGCGCCTGGCGTCCCAGCGCAGGCTCGATCTACCCGACCTTGCAGCTGCTGGCCGATGAGGGCCTGATCGTGGCCGAGGAGTCCTCGGGCAAGAAGGTCTTCAGCCTGACCGAGGCCGGCCAGGAAGCCGTCGATGGTCTGGCCGAGACCGACGCTCCCTGGGACGTTGCCGCCGCCGTCGGCGATCTGAGTGGGATCTTCGCCCTGCGTGAAGCCGGTGGACGGTTGGCGTCCGCGGTGATGCAGGTTCACCACGCCGGCGACAAGGCAAAGGTCGACGCCGCCGTGGAGATCCTGAACGGGGCTCGCAAGCAGATCTACACGCTGCTCGCCGAGGACTGAGGTCGATGACCCCAGGGCAACTGCAAGCCCGCTATCGCCGGATCGTCACCTTCTTCGCCGGTGTCACCCTGAGTTTCATCTATTGGGAGATCGTGCTTCCCCGCCTGGGCCTGGTGGCCTGGTCGAACCGGACGCGCGCCAACCGGGGACGGCAGACGGCCGCCCGGTTCCGGGCGATGGCCATCGGCATGGGCGGCCTGATGATCAAGGTGGGGCAGTTCCTGTCCGCACGCATGGACGTGCTGCCCGTTGAGATCACCGAGGAGCTCTCCGGCCTGCAGGACGAGGTGCCACCGGCGGTCTATGCCGACATCAAGGCCAAGGCTGAGGCCGAGTTCGGTCGCAGCCTGGAGGAGGTGTTCGACAGCTTCGACGCCACCCCGCTGGCGGCGGCCTCGTTGGGGCAGGCGCACCGGGCTCGGCTGCGCGCTGAGGACGCGGCCGAGGCGGGCTTCGCCGAGGTGGTGGTGAAGGTGCAGCGGCCTTGGATCGACGAGATCGTCCAGACCGATCTGGCTGCGTTGCGGCGGGTGGGCAGGTGGCTCACCCGCTACCGTCCGATCTCCAAACGTGCCGACGTTCCGGCGTTGGTGGAGGAGTTCGCGCACACCACCCTGGCCGAGATCGACTACCTGGCCGAGGCGGGGAACGCCGGCCATTTCAGCGAAGCCTTCGACGCCGAGGCGTTGGTACGGGTGCCGCAGGTGGCCTGGGAGCACACCACCCGCCGGGTGCTGACCCTCGAAGACGTGACCGCGATCAGGATCGGCGATTACGACGCGATCACCGCCGCCGGCATTGACCGCGGCCAGGTGGCGCACAAGTTGGTGGAGCTGTATCTGCAGCAGATCTTCACCGACGGGGTGTTCCATGCTGATCCGCACCCGGGCAATCTCTTCGTCCGTCCCACCGGGGAGCCGGGGGAGTTCGAGCTCACCTTCATCGATTTCGGCATGGTCGGACGGATCGCCGACAATCTGCGCGACGGGCTGCGCGAGGCGCTGATCGCGATCGCTGTCCAGGACGCATCGCGGCTGGTGGCTGCCTTTGTTGAATTGGACGTGCTCCTGCCTGATGCCGATGTGAAGCTATTGGAGTTGGCGGCCGCGCAGGTGTTCGACCGATTCGGTGGCATGACCATGGGTGATCTGCGCGATGTCAGCCACGAAGAAATGATGAGTTTCGGGCTGCAGTTCCGCGACCTGATGGTGAACATGCC
>JAJTBJ010000236.1 GCA_021286985.1 Propionibacteriales bacterium
GGCGAGGACCAGATGCCCGCCATCCTGCAGGCCGGCAACCGCCAATTGGCCTCCGGGATGATCGTCTACGGACCCAGCACCGTGCTGATGCTGACCGTCGGCGAGGGCACCGACTTGTACGTCCTCGACCTCAACACCCGCTACTTCCGGGTGGCCCGCCGCGGCATCGAGTTGCCCACCGAAGCCAACGAGTACGCGATCAACGCCTCCAACGCCCGCCACTGGGGGCCGGGGATCGCCGAGTACATCGGCGATCTGGTTCGCGGCAAGGCGGGCCCACGCGAGCAGGCGTTCAACATGCGCTGGCTGGCGTCGCTGGTGGCCGAGGCCTACCGCATCCTCACTCGCGGCGGGGTGTTCCTCTACCCGGCCGACAATCGCAAGGGCTACGAGAGCGGACGAATCCGGCTGGTCTACGAGGCCAACCCGATCGCGTTCTTGGTCACCCAAGCCGGCGGGAAGGCCACCGATGGGGTCGACAACATCCTTGATCTCACCCCGACTCAGCTGCACCAGCGGGTCCCGCTGGTGTTCGGGTCGGCCACCAAGGTCGACCGGGTACGCCGCTACCTGACCGATCCCGACCTGCAACGCACCAGCTCGCCCCTGTTCTCCAGCCGCGGCCTGTTCCGCGACTAGCCCGAACCCACCACTGACCCAAAGGAGCCACCATGTCGGTGAAGCATCCGATCATCGTCGTCACCGGATCGTCCGGTGCCGGCACCAGCACGGTGAAGAACACCTTCGACCAGATCTTCCGTCGGGAAGGCGTGCGCGCCGCGCACATCGAGGGCGACGCCTTCCACGCCTACGACCGCGCCGGCATGGGTGAGCAGATCGCCAAGGCCGCCGCGGCCGGCAACAACCACTTCAGCCACTTCAGCGCTGAGGCGAACCTGCTGGACGAGTTGGGCGCGGTCTTCGCCGAGTTCGCCGAGAGCGGCACCGGGCACACCCGCCACTACGTTCACGACGAGAACGAAGCGCAGATCTACGGCAGCGCACCGGGCACCTTCACCGACTGGCAGGCGCTGGAGCCCAACGCCGACGTGCTGTTCTACGAGGGACTGCACGGCGCCGCCGCCACCGACACTGTCGACCTGTCGACTTTCGGTGACCTGAAGATCGGGGTCGTCCCGGTGATCAACCTGGAGTGGATCCAGAAGCTGCACCGCGACCGCGCCGAACGCGGCCACGCCCCCGAGGCGATCTCGGCGGCGATCCTGCGCCGGATGCCCGACTACTTGAAGACCATCACCCCGCAGTTCTCGCGCACCGACATCAACTTCCAGCGGGTGCCGCTGGTGGACACGTCCAACCCGTTCATCGCGCGGACGATCCCCACCGCGGACGAGTCGATGGTGGTGATCCGGTTCCGCGATCCCGCCGGCATCGACTTCCCCTACCTGGTGTCGATGATCAACGGCAGCTTCATGTCGCGGGCGAACTCGATCGTGGTGCCCGGCGGAAAGCTGGATCTGGCCATGCAGCTGATCCTGACCCCGCTGATCAAGCGCCTGGTCGAGAACAAGCGGAGGGCCGGCTGATGGCCGTCCTTCACCCCCAAGAACTTGGTGACGCGGTCGTGCTCGCTCACGGCTGTGGGCCGGCCGTCACCAAGCTGCCCGGTCAGGGTCGGACGACGGCGGCCGTCCATTCCCTGACCGGGCAACACCCCGGCTCGTTTCGAGCCCCACACGCTGTGGTCCGATCTACGCCAGACCTCTGCCGGGACTCTGCTCTTGATCTGACCCACAGGCAGGCCGGCCAGCACCATTCCTGGGCGCTGGCCGGCCTCACCACCCGCCTCACCTGACCACGACCGTCCACCACCCGACCTTCACGATCCGACCCCAACGACGAGGAGCCGACCATGGCCCGCATCACGCTACGACAGCTGCTGGACCACGCCGGCGAGCACGGCTACGGCCTGCCCGCCTTCAACGTGAACAACGCCGAACAGGTGCTCGCCATCATGCGCGCCGCTGAAGCCACCGACTCCCCGGCGATCCTGCAGGTCAGCCGCGGCGCCCGCAGCTACGCCGGCGACCCGATGGTGCGCAAGATGATCGAAGCGGCCGAGGAGATGTTCCCGACCGTCCCGATCTGCGTCCATCAGGACCACGGCAACGGCACCGGCGTGTGCTTCTCGGCGATCGACCAGGGCTACACCTCGGTGATGATGGACGGCTCGCTGCTGGAGGACGCCAAGACGCCCACCACCTATCAGCAGAACGTCGACGTGACCACCGCAGTGCGCGAGTACGCCCACGCCCGCGGGGTGTCGGTCGAGGGTGAGTTGGGCGTCCTGGGACGCCTGGACACCGGCACCGGCGAGCAGGAGGACGGCCACGGCGCCACCGGCACCTTGGATCGCAGCCAGCTGCTGACCGATCCCGACCAGGCAGTCGACTTCGTCCAGCGCACCCAGGTGGACGCCCTGGCCATCGCCATGGGCACCTCGCACGGGGCCTACAAGTTCAGCCGCAAGCCCGACTCCGAGGTGCTGTCGATGGAGACGGTGAAGGCGATCCACGCCAAGCTGCCCGACCTGCACCTGGTGATGCACGGCTCCAGCTCGGTGCCCCAAGACCTGCAGGACGAGTTCAACGCCTGGGGTGGCGAGCTGCCGCAGACCTGGGGCGTCCCGGTGGAGGAGATCTTGGAAGGCATCCGCTACGGCGTGCGCAAGGTCAACATCGACACCGATCTGCGGCTGGCCATGACCGGCGCCTTCCGCAAGGTGGCGGTGAGCAACACCGCGGAGTTCGACCCGCGCAAGTTCCTGATTCCGGCGATGGAGGCGGTCACCGCGCTGTGCCGCCTGCGTTACGAGCAGTTCGGCTCGGCCGGCCAGGCCTCCAAGATCACCCCGATCCCCACCTCTGAGATGGCTGCCCGCTACGCCAACGGCAGCCTCGACCAGCGCGTCATCGCCTGACCGACCACACCGAACCCACAAGGAGCCCGCCATGGACCAGTCCAGCCGCTACGCAGACCTCAGTCTGCGCGAAGAAGACCTGATGGCCGCCGGGAAGCACATCCTGTGCGCCTACAAGATGAAGCCCAAGGGCAGC
>JAJTBJ010000237.1 GCA_021286985.1 Propionibacteriales bacterium
TGGCGGTCTCGGCCATGAAATGGACGCCGGCCAGCACGATCACCTCGGCGTCGACGTCGATGGCCTCGCGGGCCAGGGCCAGCGAGTCGCCGGTGATGTCAGCGACCGCATGGAAGATCTCCGGGGTCATGTAGTTGTGCGCCAGGATGACGGCGTTGCGCTCGGCCTTCAGGGCCATGATCGCCTCGACATCGTCGACCATGGTCGCCCACTCGACGGCGGGAACCACGTGGCTCACCCGCTGGTAGAGATCGGCCGCAGTCACGGTCGTGGTCATGAGAACCTCCCTCGTTCGTCCTTATGCTACAACTGAGCAAAAGGGGGAAGGCAAGCCGGCCGTCCGGGAGGTGGACGAAATTGCGTAGCCATGGTGAGACGGTGTGAGAGGAATTCGACGCTGGATGCAGCTCAAGGTGCTGGTTCGGGCCGCCCAGGGCGTCCACTGCTCAATTCCTCCCGCGAATCCGTCCCTCCCGTGGGCGCGCCCTCTGCGGGTGTCGAGGCGCTTGCGCCGGATCTCACCGGGCGCGGGTGGTGGGCAGCTTGGTGCCGGCGATGCTGCGCTCGGCGAGCACCTGGCGGCGGAAGCGGTAGAGCCGCGCCGGACGTCCGCCGGTCTCGGCGAGTTGATCGGTCTCTTCGACCAGCTCCTGCTGCTCGATCACTCGGCGGAAGTTCTGGGTGTGCACCTGCTGGCCGGCGAGCGCTTCGACGCAGTCCTGCAGCTGCCGCAGGGTGAACTGCTCAGGCATCAGCTCGAACACCACCGGGCGGTAGCTGATCTTGGCGCGCAGTCGGGCCAACCCGGTGGCCAGCACGCGACGATGATCGCCCAGCATCCGCAAACCCGGAGCCAGGTCGGCATCGGCGGCGCGGCGGTTGTCCGGAGCTTCGGCGACCAGGCCCGCCTCGTACAGCAGTTCGTAGCGCTGCAGCACCAGATCGGGCTGCCAGCTGCGTCCGGCCAGGCCGAAGGTGATCGCCACCCGGCGGCGCCGTTCGTCCGAATCGGGGGAGGCGTCGGCCCACGCGTACAGCGCTCGTTCGAGGTCTTGGGGGAGCAGCTCACCGTTGCGGCGGTCCTCCCAGGCGAACAGGTCGTACCAGTCGGTCCAGCCGCCGATCCCCGGGTCGCCGGCCGTGGTCAGGCCCAGATAGGAGATCGACAACTCGCGCCCGGTGTCGGTGCGATCGACGTCAGCGAAGGTGTAGAGCTGTTCGAGGTAGCCCAGGCGGCGCCCGGTCTGCTCCTCGACCCACGCGCGAGTCGCCTGTTGCAGCGAGCGATGCCCCGGCAGCAGCGGGCCGGACGGCAGTCGTGGCGGCTCGCCGAGAGTGAGCACGGCCGGACGTCCGTCGACCAAGGCCACGATCACCGCCAGCACTTCGGCATTCACCTGCGCACCGGTCATCGTGGCCTCCCTTCTCGCCTCACTGTAGTGGCCCACGCTTCGCGCCCGGGCGCTGGCGGGCGTTGTTAGGCTCATCCCATGCGTCGGATGGTGAGCGTGATCGCAGCGTTGATGATCGCCCTGAGCTGGGTGCTGATGACTCCGGCGGTGAGTCGGGCAGACAGCAGCGACGATTCGATCAAGGACTTCCAGGTCGCGGCCAGCGTCGGCAAAGACGGGGTGACCACCGTCCATCTCGACATCGCCTTCGACTTCGGTGCCGATTCCGGCCACGGGCTGTACCTGGCATTCCCGCTGCAGCAGGCGATCGAGAACGATCCGGATCACTGGCGGATGTACGACTACACGCTGGGGGCAGTGACCAGCTCGAGCGGTGCCAACACCGAGATCTCTTCGGAGGAGAGCGACGGCAATCTGATCATTCGGGTGGGGAGCGAGTACCGCACCTTCACCGGCACTCAGAACTACCAGGTCGACTACACCGTTCGTGGGCTGGTGGCGCCCAACAATGCGTCCTCCGGGCTGGACGAGTTCAACTGGGACGTTGTGGGACGGGGATGGCAAGTGCCGATCGGCAAGGTGTCGGTGGCAATCACCGGCCCGGCCGCCATCACCCAGACGGTCTGCTTCATCAACGGATCACCCTCGACTCCCTGCACGGCGACGACAGCGGATGATCGCGCCACTTTCGCCGCTACGGGTGTGGGCAACGGCGCTTCGGTACAGGTCGTGGCCGGCTTCCCGGCGGGCACCTTCGTCGGTGCCGAGCCGCGCTACACCAAGCGCCTGACCCCGGAGAACATGTTCCCGGTGAACGCCTTTACCGGTTCGGTGACCGCGTTGCTCGCCGGCGGCGGACTATTCCTGTTGTGGCGCCGCACCCGGCGGGCTGCCCGCGATCAGGTCTACCTCGGACTCACTCCCGGCTTGGCACCGGCCGCCGGCCAGCAAGGCACCATCGGCTATGACAACGCCAAAGCCCCGGTCACGGTGGCCTTCACGCCGCCGCGAGGCGCCCGTCCTGGCGAGATCGGCACCTTGATCGACGCCACCGCCGACCAGCGGGACATCACCGCCACCATGGTCGATCTGGCGGTCAGAAAGCACCTGACCATCGAGCAGACCGGCAAGAAGGACTTCACCTTCACCCTCACCCAGGGCACCGACGAGCTCGCCGGTTACGAGGCGAAGATGATCTCCAAGTTGTTCTCCGGCGGGGGGCAGGTGACCACAGCTGATCTGCGCGACTCCTCCTACGCGGGCATGCTCACCGAGATCCGCTCGTCGATGTACGACCGGGTCACCAAGGAACTGCACTGGTTCGTCGGCAACCCGGCGTTGGCCCGAGGGCTGGCGATCGCCGGCGCGGTGGTGTTGGTCGCGGCCGGTGTCGGGCTCGGCCTGCTGCTCGGCCAGTTCGGTTGGGGCCTGGTGGGGCTGGCCTTGATCGTGGTGGGCATCGGCGTGCTGATCCGCAACAACTCCTTCGGCCGACGTACCGCCGATGGGTCGGCGGTGCTGGCCCAGGCCAAGGGCTTCGAGCTGTACCTGACTACCGCGGAGGCCGAGCAGATCAAGTTCGAGGAGGGCATCGACGTGTTCTCCCGTTACCTGCCCTACGCCATGGTGTTCGGGGTGGCCGAGCGCTGGAC
>JAJTBJ010000238.1 GCA_021286985.1 Propionibacteriales bacterium
GCAGCGATTCATCATCTGGTTCCTGTCGCTGGGCTGGGGCGCGGCGATCGCGGTGTTGATCTCCTACTACGTGAACACCTGGGCGGCAGAGCACCTGGCGATCGGCAGCAACGGCGACCCGTCCACGGGGGCGCGCGCGGCGATCTTCGTGGCACCCTTCGTCGAAGAGGCGTCGAAGGCGTCGGTGATCTTCCTGATCGCCATCTTTGCCCGCTACCGGCCCACTTCGAAGCTGTCCACGATCGTGATCGCCGGACTGAGTGCGGCCGGGTTCGCCTTCACCGAAAACATCCTCTACTACTCACGGGTGATCGTGTACGCCTCGACCACCATCGAGGCCGGGGATGCCGAGGCCGCCTTGAACAGCATCGTCTGGCTTCGCGGATTCTGGACCGCCTTCGGGCACCCGGCGTTCACCATGATGACCGGATTCGGGATCGCAGTGGCACTGCGGACGCACAGCAAAGTCGTGCGGATTCTGGCGCCGTTGGTCGGGTATTTGGCGGCCGCGTTCCTGCACATGTCTTTCAACTCGCTGGCCAGCTTCGACCTCGGCACGATGCAGTTGATCATCTACTTCGGTGTGGTCGTGCCGCTGGTGATCTCCGCGGTGGTCTACGTGGTCCGCCTGATCTTGGCCGAGGGCCGTCGCATTCGCTCCCGGCTGGCCGATTACGTGCTGTTGGGCTGGCTGCCCGAGGTCGATCTGCAGGTGCAGCCCAAGCTGCGTTTGCGCTTGTGGGCGGGCATGGTCGGGTTGACTCGCGGCATTCCCGTGCTGCTGGCGACCCTGCGCCTGCAGCGGACCCTGACCGAGTTGGCGTACCTGCGTGACGGGGAGGTGCGCGGCATCTATGACCAGGCGGCGGTCGCCCGCGAACGGCAGTTGGTCGAGAGCGCGCAGGGCCTGCGCAGCACCGCAATCGTCGATCCCCGTGGGATGAAACTAGAGCTGCCTCGCTGGCGGCGCGGGAAACCGGTATCCTACGGGCTGCCGAATTACCCGGGGCCGGCGGGAATCGGTGGGAATTGGCCCGCGCCGGGCGGCACACCTGGCGGCGTGAGCCATTCGACTGTGGATCCGAATTGGGGGCCACCGAGGGGGTAGGAGGTAAGGCATGGGCGTAGAGCGGTTAGCCGCTTCGCTCACCCGACTCCAGGACGCACTTTCAGAGGTGCGCCTGCCACTGGATATCCCGGGGGCAGCGGAGCATCGCGAAGTCATCCGAACCCAGATCGACCAGATCGAGGACTACGTCCTGCCGCGGCTGCGGCGCCTGGACGCGCCCCTGCTGACCGTGGTCGGCGGCTCCACCGGAGCCGGCAAGTCCACGCTGGTCAACTCCCTGATGGGTCGCACGGTCTCGCCCTCCGGCGTGATTCGTCCGACTACTCGCTCGTCGGTGCTGGTGCACCACCCCGAGGATGCGCGGTGGTTCGCGTCCGGCCAGATCCTGCCGGGCCTGGCCCGAAGCGAGACCTCGGTGATCGATCCGCGGGTGCTGCAACTCGTCCCCGACGAGAGCATGCCGCGCGGCCTGGCGATCCTGGACGCTCCTGACGTCGACTCGATCGTGGCGGCGAACCGGACGCTGGCCGCGCAGTTGCTGGCTGCGGCCGACCTGTGGCTGTTCGTCACCTCGGCCGCCCGCTACGCCGACGCGGTTCCGTGGCAATACCTGCGCGCGGCAGCCCGCCGACGGGCCGTGGTGGCTGTGGTGCTCGACCGGGTGCCCCCGGCGGCGATGTCGGACGTCCCGCCGCACCTGGGGCAGATGATGAGCCAGCGTGGGCTGGGAGCGTCGCCGCTGTTCGCGATTCCTGAGACCGAGGTTGATGCCTCCGGCCTGCTTCCGGACGCGGCCGTCGCTCCGATCCGAGGGTGGCTCGCCGACCTTGCCGAGGACACCGTCCGGCGTAACGAAGTGGTGCTGCAGACCCTCGATGGGGCCATTCAGTCGCTGGCGACCTCGACCCCTGCCGTCGTGCAGGCGGTGGCCGACCAGAACGAGGCGGTGGGCACGCTGCGCGGTGACGCGGAGAAGTCCTTTGCCGAGGCCGTCCGGTCGGTGGCCGCGCAGACGGCCGATGGCACTCTGCTGCGCGGTGAGGTGCTGGCGCGCTGGCAGGACTTCGTCGGCACCGGCGAGTTCTTCCGGGCGGTCGAGAAGCGAATCGGGCTGTTCCGCGACCGGGTGGTGCAGGTGGCCAAGGGCGAGCCCAAGCAGGCCCACGAGCTGCAACTCGCGGTCGAATCCGGCTTGGAGGTGCTGATCCGCGAGGAGGGCGAGTTCGCCGCCCGGCGCGTGGTGTCGGCCTGGGAGGCGCATCCGGCCGGCCGTCAGCTGCTGGACCGTGACGACGCCTTGGGCAAGGTGTCGCTCGACTTCAGCGAGTCGGCGGCGCGGGTGATCCGGCAGTGGCAGGGCGATGTGCTCGACCTGGTCGGCACCGAAGGCAAGTCCAAGAAGGCGATGGCCCGCTACCTGGCCCTGGGCGTCAACGGCGCTGGCGTGGCGTTGATGATCTTCGTGTTCTCCCAGACCGGCGGCCTGATCGGTGCCGAGGTCGGGGTGGCCGGTGGCACCGCGCTGCTGGCCCAGCGGGTGCTGGAAGCGGTCTTCGGTGAGGACGCGGTGCGTCGGCTGGCCAAGGAGGCCAAGCTCCAGTTGGACGCGCGGGTGGAGGGCCTGATGGCCGTCGAATTGGCTCGCTTCGAGAAGCTGGTCGACGAGATCGAGGCCCGTCCCGAACAGGGTGAGCAACTGGCTGCCGCGCTGAACGGCCTGCAGATCGAGCGCACCGATGAGACCCGCTACGAGCGCGAGGTCGCCGGTGCGCCGGCGCTGCCGGTGCCCGAGGGCGAGGCAGATCCCGAGGCCGTCGATGTGGCCGCCGGTGTGGCCGAGGTCGGCGTCATCGCAGCCAGCGAGAATCCGACGGAATCCTCCGACGGGGCCGGCGACGACGTGGCTGGTGATGCCGAGGCTGACGAGACTGAGGCTGACGAGACTGAGGCCGGCGAGACTGAGGCTGATGAGACCGTGGTGATCGAGGCCGACG
>JAJTBJ010000239.1 GCA_021286985.1 Propionibacteriales bacterium
TGGAGGGGTCGAAGAGGGTCCATTTCGACCATCATGTGGCATGGCCCTGGCATCGGGTGTGGGGGTGTGCCGATAGCCACCATCAGGTGGCAGCACGGGCTTCAGGGCCAGGGCGCCAGGACCCGTGCCGCCCTCACACAAGCTTCACATGGGACCCATCGGGCCTTCATCGCCGGTTTCTACCTTGGTGATTGTCATCAACCCGACAAGGAGAAACCCATGAAGACCTGGAAGATCCGGACGGCCGCCGCGAGCGCCGTTGTGATCGGACTCGGCCTCGGGGTCGCAGTGGCTGCCTCCGCTGCCCCCGTCCCCACGCCGACCCCCGCCCCGAGCACCTCAACCCCGGCCGTGACTTCGGTCGATGCCACCGTCGCCAAGCAACTCGCCTACCTGCGCGAGGAGGAGCGCCTGGCCCGGGACGTCTACACCGCCATCGCCGCGCTTTACCCGGACAATGCGACGCAGTTCACCCGCATCGCCACCTCCGAGCAGCGCCACTGGGAGACGATGGGCATCATGCTCACCCGCTACGGGCTCAGTGATCCGTCGGCTGGACTCGCCCCCGGCACCTACGCCGACCCGGCGCTGACCGACCTGTACGCCAAGCTCATGACGCAGGCCAAGACCTCACTGACCGAGGCCTACAAGGTGGGCGTGGCCATCGAGGAGACCGACATCGCCGACCTGAAGACCGGTCTGAGTCAGAACGTGCCGGCTGATGTGAAGGCCGTCTACACCAACCTGCAGAACGGGTCGAACAGCCACCTGGCCGCGTTCACCGCGCTGCGGGACGGCAAGACCATCGGCGTGGGCACCGGCTACGGCCGTGGCCCGGCCAATGCGACCGCCGCTCCCGGAACCGGGACGCCCGGTGCAGGCATGGGCTATGGCCAAGGCCGCCGCGGCCCGGCCAATGGCACCGGCACCACCGGCACCGTGACCCCGGGAACGGGCATGGGTCGCAACGCCAACGTGGATTGCCCGCTTCGCTGACACCCTGACCGGATTCGGCGCGACGCTCCCCAGCGCCGCGCCGGATCCGGTTCTAGGCTGAGACCAATCTGCAGGAAGGTGGCGTCATGACCAGACGCGTGCTCATCGTCGACGACGAGCCGGCGATCCGGACCGTGTTGGACGCCTACCTCACCGCGGACGGCTTCGAGGTGGTCCACGCCGACACTGGCGCCGAGGCGCTACGCCGGGCGCTGGATCCGTCCGCGCCGGTGGAGCTGGTGCTGCTGGACGTGGGGCTGCCCGACCTGAACGGCATCGAGGTGCTCACCACGATCAGGGCAAAGTCGAATGTGTGCGTGATCCTGGTCACTGCCCGCGCCGAGGAGGTCGACAAGTTGGTCGGCTTGAGCGTGGGCGCCGACGATTACATCACCAAGCCGTTCAGTCCGCGCGAAGTGGTGGCTCGGGTGAACACGGTGCTGCGCCGGGCACGGGTCGAGCCGACCGATGCGGAGCCGTCCGACCCGGTGCTGCGGTTCGACGCGTTGAGCATCGATCCCGAGCGTCGCGAGGTCGTCGTGGACGGTCGGACGCTGGAGTTGTCGGCGTTGGACTTCGATCTGCTGTGGGCACTGGCCGGCGCACCGGGCCGGGTGTATTCGCGGGCGCAGCTGTTGGAGAAGGTGTGGGGCTACGACTTCTACGGCGATGACCGGGTGGTCGACGTGCATATCCGCAGTCTGCGGGCCGGCCTGGGCGATGACGCGAACAACCCGCGCATCGTCGGCACAGTGCGGGGCGTGGGCTACAAGTTCCTCGGCCGGAGGGTGGAGCAGGCATGAACCGGCTGAGCGTGCGGCTGGTGATCAGTCACGTGCTGGTCGCGGTGATCGGCGCGGTGGCCGCGTTCCTGGTGGTGCGATGGCTGGCTCCGGCACTGTTCGACCAGAGCATGCAGCAAGGCCCCGGCGGAGGCCGCGGCCCGGGCATGGGTCAGGGTGCCGGCGGTGCGCTGCGCGACCAATTTGCTGCCGCGGTCGACCAGGCGTTGTTCGTCGGCGTGGCGGTCGGGGTGGTGGCGGCGGCCGCGTTCGGAGTGTTTGCCGCGCAGCGGGTCGTCCGCTCGTTGGGCCGGGTGCGCACCGCGACCGCGCAGCTGGCACATGGCCACTATGACGTGGTCGTGCCGGAGCCGAAGGAGCCCGAGCTGGCCGAACTGGCCCGGGACGTGAATCAGCTGGGTCAGGCACTCGCCCAGACCGAGGCCACCCGGATGCGGCTGCTGGGCGAGGTCGCCCACGAACTACGCACGCCGCTGACCGTGATCGACGGTTATGTGGAGGGGATGATCGACCAGGTGCTGCCGACCACGGCGGAGAATCTGGGGCAGATCACCGACGAGACGCGTCGACTGCGGCGCTTGGGTGAGGATCTGTCGGCGCTGAGTAGGGCCGAGGAGGGACGGCTGGGGCTGACGCTGGCGCCGTCCGATCTGGGCGCGGTGGTTGCTGCCGCAGCCGAGCGGCTACGTCCGCAGACCGACGATGCCGGGGTGCGACTGGTGGTGGACTCCCCTACCGGCTTGCCTGCCTCGATCGACGCTGACCGGATCGCCCAGGTGGTGACCAACCTGGTGGGCAACGCGTTGCGGGCCACCGATGCCGGCGGGACGATCACCGTCACCTCCCGGGCGCTGGGGAACCATGCCGTGGTCGAGGTGCGCGATTCCGGCGTCGGTCTGAGCGCTGAGCAGTTGGCGAAGGTGTTCGAACGGTTCTACCGGGTCGCCGGGCAACGGATCGGCGAGGCCGGTTCGGGGATCGGCCTGACCATTTCCCGCGGCATTGCCCGCGCCCATGGCGGTGAGCTGACCGCGGCCTCGTCCGGCCTGGGTCAGGGGGCGAGCTTCACTCTGCGGCTGCCGCTGGCTCGCTGAGCGCATCGGCGCGGGCGTACTCGGCGACGAGTTCTTGCTCGCGGGCATAGGACGGCAGGAAGACCGCGACCACGACGGTGCCGATCACGATGGCGATCGCGCCCACCAGGTACGCCATCCAGGCGCCGTTGACCATGCTTTGGG
>JAJTBJ010000240.1 GCA_021286985.1 Propionibacteriales bacterium
AGTCGACTTCATCGGCGAACTTGGCGGCGACGGCCGCAACTGCCGCAGCGCGGGCGGCGAACCTCTCGCTCATCGTTCCCCCCGAGAGACGCTGACCGCGTGGGCCAACGCGTTGATCGAAACGAATGTGGACCGGTTGAGCAGCTCATCGGGGAACTCGATCCCCAGAGCGTCCTCGATGGCCAACATGACATTCACCGTCGCGTGCGAGGTGAAACCTGCGGCGAATAGGTCAGCCTCGTCGCTGAGATCGGCCACGGCCTGATTGAGCCGACCGAACTGCTGGAGCGCCTCGCGGATGGCCAGGCGATCTCCGTAGGTGTTATCAGACACCTTCACTCCCCCTTTTTGTGGTTGTGTCTTCGTCCGTCACTGCGTCGTCCGAGAACGCAATGGCGGTGGCTAGGGCAAGACCTCGCTCATGACTGAGCGAGATCGCAATCGGACCGAGCCGCTGCTGGTCGGCGACTCGCTGAGCGCGCGCAGACAGCCGGACGTGCGGCGCACCGTGATCGTCAGTGACGATCTCTATTTCGGTGTAGCCGATTCCGGATGCGGTGCGCAGAACCTTGTAAACCGCTTCTTTGGCGGCGAAGCGGGCCGCCAACCGTTCCGGCGCCTGCTGGCTTTGGCGCAGTTCGGTGGCGGTGTATACCCGCTGCAAATAGCGGTCGCCGAAAGAATTGATTGATTCACTGACCGCATCGACATCGGCGAGGTCGCACCCGATCCGTGGCAGGCCCGCCGACATGGTGCCGGCACCGGCGCCGTTTCGGAGCATTTGGCCACCTCAATCGGGTCATTTCGATGGATCGGCCTTCATCGTAGGGCATTGCCTCCGGGTGCGCTCCTGCGCCCTCGGCGGCAACCCGCGGGGTGGGGTGTTGGATCGAAACGCGGCGAGGGGCAATGATTGGCTCCAGCCGGCGTCATCGGGGGCAGCCGCAGCGGGGAGGACGAGCATGACCTGGGTGCTCATCGGTGCTGTCGTGGCGGCGGTGTGCGTCCTGGCTGCGCTGACGATCGGCCTGGTCGATGAATTGCGTCGGCCGCCGTCCAACCTCCGCAGAATGGGCGTCGGCCTCGCCCTGGTTTCGGGGTTCGCCGGCATCTGGTTGCTGATCACGCCGGTCACCGCCGGTGCGGGGTTGCGCTGCGAGGCACCCATGCTGGTGCTGGCTCAGTACTCGTCCCCGTCACTCGCGACCGCGGCAGGCTGCACCGAGCCGATGCTGCTCAACACCGCGATCGGACTGCTGTCGGTGATGCTGGCGCCGGTGGCTGTGCTTGCCACCCGCAGCCGGGTGGACTGACGCCGCCTGCCCGTCGGTCGGCATCAGCGTCCACCGATCCGACCCTGCCGCCGGATCCTGGACCGGGCTGTATCGCTCGTCGGTAGCCCGCCCCGGAAACCCGCCCCGCTCGTCGGTGGTGTGTCAAGATGGCTCGGGCTACGTGAAGGAGTGACATGACTGAGTTCCGCTACGAGGATCTGCTGCCGATCGGCGAGGACAACACCACTTACCGACTGCTGACCACCGACGGCGTGGAGACGGTCGCCGGCCCGGACGGACGCACGTTCTTGAAGGTTGCACCCTCGGCCCTGGAACTGTTGGCCGAGACCGCGATGCACGACATCGCCCACTATCTGCGGCCGGCCCACCTTGCTCAGCTACGCAAGATTCTTGAGGACCCCGAGGCGAGCGCGAACGATCGCTTCGTCGCTTTGGACCTGATGAAGAACGCCAACATCGCCGCTGGCGGGGTGCTGCCGATGTGTCAGGACACCGGCACGGCCATCATCATGGGCAAGCGCGGGCAGCAGGTTCTCAGCGAGGGCACCGACGAGTTGCCGCTGAGCAAGGGCGTCTTCGACGCCTACACCAAGCTCAACCTGCGCTACTCGATGAACGCGCCCATCACCATGTGGGAAGAGAAGAACACCGGCAACAACCTGCCGGCACAAATCGAGTTGTACGCCGATACCGCGGCCGGCCACGAGAACACCTACAAGTTCCTGTTCATGGCCAAGGGTGGCGGCTCGGCTAATAAGAGCTACCTGTATCAGGAGACCAAAGCCATCCTGAATCCGGCGTCGATGATGAAATTCCTCGACGAGAAGCTGCGTAGTCTCGGTACCGCCGCCTGCCCGCCGTACCACCTGGCAATCGTGATCGGCGGCACCTCGGCCGAATACGCCCTCAAGACCGCGAAGTACGCCTCGGCGAAGTACCTCGATTCGTTGCCCACCACCGGCTCGATCAGCGCCCACGGCTTCCGTGACGTGGAGCTCGAAGAGCAGGTGCTGGAACTCACCCGCCAGTTCGGCATCGGCGCCCAGTTCGGCGGCAAATACTTCTGCCACGACGTTCGGGTGATCCGGCTGCCGCGCCACGGGGCGTCCCTGCCGGTGGCGATCGCGGTGTCGTGCTCGGCCGACCGTCAGTGCTTGGGCAAGATCACCCCCGAGGGTGTGTTCATCGAACAGCTCGAGTTCGAGCCGGCCCGCTTCCTGCCGGAGATGACGGACGAGGAACTGGCCAAGCACAAGGCCGAGATGGGTGCCGAGGACGCCGCTGGTGCGGTGCCGATCGACCTGCGTCGTCCGATGGCCGAGGTGCTGGCCGAGCTGACCCAGTACCCGGTGAAGACCCGCCTGGCGCTGACCGGCACCTTGATCGTGGCCCGCGACATCGCCCACGCCAAGATCAAGGAGCGCTTGGACGCCGGCGAGGAGATGCCGCAGTACCTGAAGGACTACCCGGTCTACTACGCCGGCCCGGCCAAGACTCCGGACGGCTACGCGTCCGGTTCGTTCGGGCCGACCACGGCCGGACGCATGGACTCCTATGTCGACCAGTTCCAGGCAGCCGGCGGCTCGATGATCATGGTGGCCAAGGGCAACCGCAGCCAGCAGGTGACCGACGCCTGTGGCACGCACGGCGGCTTCTACCTCGGCTCGATCGGCGGCCCGGCCGCAGTGCTGGCCAAGCACTGCATCAAGAAGGTCGA
>JAJTBJ010000241.1 GCA_021286985.1 Propionibacteriales bacterium
GCCCACATCCAGTTGCGTACCGATTCAGACTGGGTACATGACATCGCCCGATTCGTGCTCGCCTATCGCCGGACGGCCTCGGCGCTGCACCAACCGCCGTCGGGGGTGACGCGCTGATGTGGGAGTGGTTCTCCTTCGCCAACCCGGAGCGCCTGTGGGTGCTGCTGGTGGTGCCGCTGGTGATCGCCGGCTACATCTTCGCGCTGCGCAGACGCAACAAGGTCGGGATCCGATTCACCAACACCACCATCCTGGGACGCGTGGTGCCCAAGCAGTCGCAGTGGCGCCGCCACCTGGCTGTGGCGCTGTCGCTGCTGAGTCTGGTGGCCCTGAGTATCGCCTGGGCCCGTCCCCAAGGCATCGAGATGGCGCCGCGGGAGCGGGCCACCGTGGTGCTGGTGCTGGACGTTTCCCAGTCGATGCAGGCCACCGACGTCAAGCCCAATCGGCTGGATGCGGCGAAGGTCGCTGCGGTGAAGTTCGTCGACGCACTGCCCTCCCAGTACAACCTGGCCATCGTGAGCCTGTCGGGCAACCCGGCGGTACGGATGCCGCCATCGACCGATCGGACGGCAGCCAAGCAGGCGATCAACAGCTTGAAGCTGTCCGACTCCACGGCGGTGGGGGAGTCGATCTACTCAGCCCTGGAGGCGTTGCAGATGGCGCCGAAGGACGACAACGGAAGCGATCCGGCCCCGGGCGCGATCGTCCTGCTCTCCGACGGGCAGAACACCGCCGGGCGGGCGCCGAGCCAGGCTGCGGCCGAGGCCAAGACCGACAAAGTGCCGATCTACACGATCGCCTACGGCACCGACAACGGCTACGTCGATCTCGATGGCAAACGTGAGCCGGTGCCGCCGGATCGCGACCTGCTGAAGCAGATCGCGACCGCCACCGGCGGTCAGGCGTTCAGCGCCGAAGACCTGTCCCAACTGGATCGGGTCTACGGCAACATTCGCAGCGAGGTCGGCCAGGTGCCGATGAAGAAGGAGACCACCGCGACCTGGGCCGGTTACGGCCTGGCCTTCGCCGTGATCGCGGCGCTTGCGGCGGTGTCGTTGGGAGCGCGCTGGCCATGATCCCTGAACTGTTCATGCGGCCGGAGCGGCTGTGGTGGTTGGTGCTGATCCCGATTCTGATCGGGCTGTACCTGGTGCTCATTCAGCGGCGTCGCAGCCGTGCCCGTGCCGGGGTGGGCATCCGTGGCCTGGAGAAGGTGCTTCCCAAGCAGCAGGCGTGGAAGCGCCATATCGCGGTGGGTGCGGCGATTTTGGCGTTGGGTGCGCTCAATGTGGCGTTCGCCCAACCCAAGGGCGAGGTGTTGGTGCCGCGAGATCGTGCCACCGTGGTGATCGCCCTCGACGTGTCGCGGTCGATGATGGCCACCGACGTCCAGCCCGACCGGATGGACGCGGCCAAGGCTGCCGCCATCGACTTCGTGAACCTGATGCCGCCGGGGTTCAACGTGGCTTTGGTGCGCTTTGCGGGTACCGCAGCGGTGGTCGTTCCGCCGACCACCGATCACGCCATGGTGACCGCAGCCATTCAGAACCTCGAAGTGGCTCCGTCGACCGCGATCGGTGACGGCATTTTCGCCGCCCTCGATGCGATGGCCCAGGCCCCGCCCGATCCCAATCGGCCCGACGATGTGGCTCCCGGCGCGATCGTCCTGCTGAGCGACGGTTCGACCAACTCCGGACGGCCTTCCGCAGACGCGGCAAAGGCGGCCAAGGATCAGAAGATTCCGGTCTACACGATCGCCTACGGCACCGACTACGGCTATGTGGAGAGCAACGGCCAGCGCCAGCCGGTGCCCGTCGATCACTACGAACTTCAGCAGATCGCCAATATCTCCGGAGGTAAGAAGTTCGCTGCCGGTTCCTCGGCCCAGTTGAAGGACGTCTACTCCGCCATCGCCCACGAGGTCGGCATGGTGAAGCAGTCCCAAGAGGTCACCGAACTGTTCGCCGGGATCGCTTTGCTGTTCGCGGTGGTGGCGGCTTTGTCGTTGGCATCGCTCGCGGCACGCTGGCCCTGATCCGCGGGTCGCAGTGGCCGTCCGCGGCCGGCTGGGGCACAATGTCCACAGACCCTGATCGAACGAGGTTGCTGGGGAAGGCAAATCTCGACATGGATCGGGGGTCTGATGACCAGCACGCGTGGAATCGTTCAGATTCATTCCGCGCCCGTTGCGCTGCGCCCACACCTGGAATGGGCGGTCGGCGCCGTTTTGGGCTATCCCGTCGAGTTCGATTGGACCTGGCAGCCGGCCGAACACCGCACCATGCGTGCGGAGTTCTCCTGGCAGGCGCCGGTCGGTACCGGGGCCCAGCTGGCCAGCGCCCTGCGCGGTTGCGAACGGGCTCGCTACGAAGTCACGGAGGAAGCCGTCGGTGGCGGTGACGCCTTGCGGTGGGCGTTCACGCCACGACTGGGGGTCTTCTCGGCCACCATCGGCGAGCACGGTGACGTCATGGTGCACGAGAACCGGCTACGCGAAGCGGTGATCGCGGACGCCCTGGGACGCAAGGCGCTCGCAGATGCGATCTCCGACCTGCTGGGCACGTCCTGGGATTTGGAGCTGGAACCCTTCCGGCAAGCCGCCGAAGGCGCCCCCGTCCGTTGGCTGCACGTGGGCTGAACCAACGCGGACAACGCTTACCGTCCCAGCGCGCCGCCTTGACTGGCCTCAATCGGCGCGCTGGGGCGGTTCTTTGTTCTGAGGCAGAACCCGGAGAAGCCGAAGCCCTGGGGCGCGGCCGGAGACCGGACGTCCGCCGCGCCAGGCAACCCAGCCGACGATGTGGGACGTCGATCCCGCCGCCCTCCCCAGGGCTCGGGCTCAGGGGCTCTGTCGGGTCAGAGCGGAGGTGTGCCGTGCAGGCCGTGTGCGGTGGCGGTCACCGGTGGCCTCAGCGGGTCTGGTTGGCGTTGGTGACCACGACGGCCACATTCGCGCCGCCGAAGCCGAAGGAGTTGTTCACTGCC
>JAJTBJ010000242.1 GCA_021286985.1 Propionibacteriales bacterium
CTCGGTCGGGCAAAGGTCGGCCCGGCCGTGCGAGCGGCCTACCTGTTCGCCGTCGTGGCGGGGGCCTGGGGTGCGGTGTTCTCCTGCATGGCCAGTGCGGTCACCGTCAGCAGCGCGCCGGCAGTGTGGACGAACGCTGCGGCGGCCGCCGCCGGCGGGCTCGCCGTGCAGGTGGTAGCGACCACGACCGGCCTCGGGCTGGGTGCCCTGGTGCGACGTCCGGTACTGGCCGGGGTGGCCACGTTCGCGCCCCTCCTGGTGGGCGCAATCCTGACCGCGGTGCCTGCGGTGGCGGCATGGGTGACGCCAGCGATCAACGGGCCGCTGCTGCTTACCGGCGCCGACCCGATGGCCTGGGTACGCGAAGTGGTGGTGCTGCTCATCTGGGGCGGCGGCTACGCGGCGGCAGGGGCGTGGCGGATATTGTTCCCTGGTGCGCGGCAACTCCCTTGACCTGACCGGACGACATGTCCTCGGCCTGGTAGGCATCGGCATGTTGGCCGGGTTCTTCTCCGGGCTGTTCGGCATCGGTGGCGGCATCCTGGTGGTGCCCGCACTGGTGGTGCTCCTCAAACTCGACCAACGCCAGGCGGTTGGCACCTCGCTGCTGGCGATCCTCCCGGCGGCCACGATTTCTGCGATCAGCTACGGGCTGTCCGGCAGCGTCGATCTCGGCTTGGGAGCCGTCCTCGCGGTCGGTGCGGTGGTGGGTGCCCAGTTCGGGTCCTGGTTGCTGGAGCGGATCTCGCGGCGGGCCGCCCAATGGGTGTTCGTGGCGTTCATCGTGGTGATGATCGTCGAGTTGGTGGTGGTCGTTCCCGATCGCGCGGCGCAGTTTGCCTGGAACGCGCCCGCCGTGGTGGGTCTGGTGGTCCTCGGGCTGGTGGCTGGCACGTTGTCGGCGATCCTGGGGGTCGGCGGCGGCGGAGTGGTCGTGCCGGTGCTGATGGTCTGGTTCGGACTGGGTGACCTGATCGCCAAGGGGGCGTCGCTGGTGATGATGCTGCCCGGCGTGATCTCGGGTCTGATCGGCAACGCCCGGCGCGGCAACGTGTTCGTGAAGGCCGGTCTGCTGGTCGGGCTGGGTTCGCTGTTCACCGGTCCGCTGGGGGCCTGGGTGGCGCATCTGATCCCGGCGCAGCTTGGCGCGTGGCTGTTTGCCGGTTTCCTGCTATTCATCGGCTTCACGATGGTGAGACAAGCACTGCGTCCGGCCTCCCTGGGTACCGAACGCAGCGCTGACGAGGTTGATCCTCCTCAGTAATCACAGGTCTGGGGAGCCCGCGCCGCGTGGGCGGTTGGGTGCGGGTTGGAACCCACGCACGCAGGGCTCCCCAAGCCAGTGGGAGCAGGTAAACCACTCTGAGAATGAGGGTGCCAGCGCCGCTGGTCGGGCTGAGGCGAGATAAAGGGCTTTTTACTGTCGCACAGGGATCGCGCGGTCGCTGCGCCAGTAGGGTCAGGGCATGTTCGCCTCGCTGCGCCGCTGGGTGGGGAGTCTGCTGGCCACCCCGGGTCAGGACTTCCGCCCGCAATTGGTTGCGGTGGCGGTGCTGGTCGGCATTCCGGTGAGCTGGCTGTCCGCAGGAATCAACCTGGTGCTCGGCAGCCCGGTGGAGACCGTGCTGGTGAACCTGGCGGCCGGCTTCGCGATTCTGGGGATGTTCTGGTTCGCCCGCAGCACCGGTCGGTACCGGCTGACCTTCAACCTCGCGGCGATCGCGCTGTTCCTGTTTGTGTTTCCGTGGCTGTTCTTCACCGGCGGCGGCTTCTACGGCGGCATGCCGGTGTTCTTCATGTTCGCCATCGCCTTTTCCGCGATCATCCTCGAAGGGGTGGCGCTGTGGGTGCTGGTGCCGCTGGAGTTGGTGGTCTTCGGTACCTGTTTGGTGGTCGCCTACCAATTCCCCCAGACGGTGACCTCCTACTCCACCCAGCTGGGCGTGCTGCTCGACATCGCCTTCTCGATCGTGGCTACCGGGACCGCCATGGTGGCGTCGGTGCGGATGCTGGTGGGCATCTATGAACGCAACCGCCACCAGTTGGAACATCGCAACACTGAGTTGGCCCAGGTCGACCAGGCCAAGACCGAGTTTCTCGCGATGGTGGCCCATGAGTTGAATACCCCGCTCACGGTGATTCGGGCCCACGCCGACGAGTCTGCCCGTCGGCTCGCGTCCCGGCCTGAGGACGATCAGGACGTGCGCAACCTCGAGGTGATCGAGGCCGAATCCGAGCGGCTGGCCCGACTGGTCACTCAACTCCTGGAACTTGCCCGGATCAACGACGGGGGCATGGCGGTGCGCGTCGCCCGTCACAACCTGGACACCATCGTTCAGCAGACCCTGCAGGCCTACCGTCCGATCTGGTCGCTGTACGGCAACACCATCGCGGTGAAGCGGGGCAGCGCCGCCCCCGAGGTACTGGTCGATCGGGAGCGGATCGTCCAGATCCTGGTGAACCTGATCTCCAACGCGGTGCGGCACACCACCGCCGGACGCGTCACCGTCGGGATCGCCGAAGGTGACGGCTTTGCCGAACTCACCGTGGCCGACACCGGTGAGGGCATCGCGCCCGGCCTCCTCGAACAACTGGGGGAGCGTCCGCTGCGAGGAGGAGCGGACGGGGTGCGCTCGGCTCGGGATGCCGGCCTCGGCGTCGGGCTGGTAATCACCAAGCATCTGGTGCTGGCTCAGGGCGGTGAGTTCTCGATCACCTCGACGGTGGGTGAGGGCACCACCGTGCGCTGCACCTTCCCGCTGGCCGAGGTGGACGCCTCAGCGCGGTGACGGGTCGAAACGCACCTGACGGAAGACGTAACGCTTGCTCGCGCTGTACTCCAGCTCGAACGCGCTGGCCTCATCCAGGCCGAGCTTGCGGCGCAGCGAGGACACGGTCTGGCGGACGGTGTTGGTGGGGGCTGCCGACTTCGCCTGCCACACCGAGATCAGCAGCTCGTCCTGGGTGAAGCCGACGCCGATGTTGG
>JAJTBJ010000243.1 GCA_021286985.1 Propionibacteriales bacterium
GCCCTCGTTGTGACCGCGGCGGCGGTAGCAGACCAGGTCGACCACCACATCGCGGTTGAACTGCTGGCGGTAGGAGTAGGCGACCTGCGCGACCCGAGCCACGGCTTCGGGATCGTCCCCGTTGACGTGGAAGATCGGCGCCTGGACGGTCTTGGCCACATCGGTGCAGTAGACGCTGGAGCGGGACTCCACCGGGGAAGTCGTGAAGCCGACCTGATTGTTCACCACCAAGTGGATCGTGCCACCGGTCTTGAAGGCGCGCAGCTGGCTCATCTGCAGCGTTTCGTAGACCACGCCTTGGCCGGAGAACGCCGCATCTCCGTGCAGCAGAACGGCCATGATCGGCCAATCGGGACGCTTTCCGATCTGGTCGATCTTCGCGCGTACGATGCCCTCGACAACCGGGTTCACCGCCTCCAGGTGGGACGGGTTGGCCGCGACCGAGGTCTTGATCGTCCGTCCGCTGGCTGCGGTGAACTCGCCCTCAGCGCCCAGGTGGTATTTCACATCGCCGCTGCCTTGGCTCAGCCGCGGGTCGTAGTTGCCCTGGAACTCGCGGAAGATCTGGCTGTAGGACTTGCCGACGATATTGGCCAGAACGTTGAGTCGGCCGCGGTGAGGCATGCCGATCACAATCTCGTCGACGTCGCCGTCGGCCGCCTGCTCGCAGACTTCGTCGAGGAACACGATGGCCGACTCGCCACCCTCGAGCGAGAACCGCTTCTGCCCGACGAACTTGGTCTGCAGGAAGGTCTCGAAGACTTCGGCTTCGTTGAGCTTGTCAAGGATGCGCAGGTGCTCTTCGCGCGGCATCGGGACGAACGGCTTCTCGAACCGCTCCTGCACCCAGCGGCGCTGTTCCTCGTCGTCGATGTGCATGTATTCCACGCCGACCGAGCGGCAGTAGGAGTCGCGCAACCGGGCCAGAATCTCCCGCAGTGGGCGTCGCTTGCCGCGGTCGCCGCCGAAGTTGCCGACCGGGAACTCGCGATCCAGATCCCACAAGGTGAGCCCGTGTGCCTCAAGTTCGAGTTCGGGGTGGGTGCGCTGGCGGTACTCCAGCGGATCGATGTCGGCCAGGTAGTGGCCGAGGTTGCGGTAGGCGTTGATCAGTGAGAAGACCCGGGCATCGCGGGGAATTGCGTTGTCGGCGTCCTCATTGGTGTCGGCCGACCAGCGCAGGGGAGCGTAGGGGATGCGCAGGGAGTCGAAGATTCCGTCGTAGAAGCTGTGCTTGCCGATCAGCAACTCGTGCAGGTACTTCAGGAACTCGCCCGACTGTGCCCCCTGGATCACCCGGTGGTCGTAGGTGGAGGTCAGGGTGGTCACCTTGGAAACGCCCAGACGATTGATTCGCGACGTGCTGGCGCCTTGGAACTCCGGCGGGTAGTCGATCGAGCCGACGCCCAGAATCACGCCTTGGCCGGGCATCAGGCGGGGGACCGAGTGGTTGGTGCCGATGCCGCCCGGATTGGTCAGCGAGGCGGTGGAGCCGGCGAAGTCGGAGACTTCCAGCTTGCCGTTGCGGACCTTGACGATGAGGGCTTCGTAGGCGCTCCAGAAGCCGGCGAAGTCGAGGTCTTCGCAGTGCTTGATGTTGGGCACCAGAAGCTGGCGGGTGCCATCAGGCTTCTTGGAGTCCACGGCCAGGCCGAGGTTGATACCGGCCGGAGTGACCAGGTTCGGCTTGCCGTCGATCACCTCGTAGGAGTTGTTCATCTCCGGGATGGCCTTCAACGCCTGCACCATCGCCCATCCGATGATGTGGGTGAAGGAGACCTTGCCGCCGGTGGTGCGGGCGAGGTGGGAGTTGATCAGTTCGCGCTGGTCGATGACCAGCTTCATCGGCACATCGCGCACGCTGGTTGCGGTCGGCATGGTCAGCGACGCGTCCATGTTGGCTGCGGTACGTCCCGGCGCACCACGCATCGGGGTGCGGGTGGGCTCAGCGGTCTCCGCGGGAGTCTTCAGTTGCGGGCGCGGCCGGTCGGCAGACACGCCGGTGCCGGATCCCGGTCCCTGCGGGCCGGACTTGCTGAAGGGGCTCGGCTCGGCGATCGGAGCTACCCCGGACGGGGCCGAGGCGGCTGCTGGCGTGGGCACGGGCGCGGTGGCGGGCGGGGTCACCGGGGCAGGTGCGGGAGCAGCGGACGCGGCGGGCGCGGAGGCGGCAGGAGTCACAGCGGCGGTCGATCCCTCGGTGCGCTGGAAGAAGGCCACCCAGGCCGGGCCGACGGAGGCGGGATCGGCCAGATAGCGCTCGCGCATCTCGTCGATCAACCAGTCGTTCGCACCGAACTGCTCGGTGCCGTTGGAGGGGGTAGGGGTGCGATCAGACTCGGTCACGGTCTTCGTCTTCTTCCGCGTTCGCTGTTTTTACCGGCATCGATGTTACATATGCCCGATCAAGGATTGAACCACTGTGGCGATGAGTTTCAAAATACGTTGTCAGCGCCACGTTTGTCGCTACAAGCCCATGTATTCACAATCGCTCAAGGACTCCATCTTGCCAGCCAGATGCCGGGTGTGTGCTGCGGCTTGCGGAAATGCGTCGCGTCAACGTCGGTGAGTGGATGCGGGAGCGGCCGGTGACGGCCTGGTGAGCGCGCAGCGACCTACGCGAAAGTGAGTAACGGCGCCCCCGAGAGGATTCGAACCTCTGCTCCCGCCTCCGGAGGGCGGTGCTCTATCCCCTGAGCTACGGGGGCCGTGGCCCGAAACCGGGCCGAAGGGAACTCTAGCAAACCCCGAGCCCCGCTCGCGCACACCCCGGTGCCGACCGGCGGCGTCCAGATCGACGCGGCGGGGCCGATTCCCACCCCGGCTTCTGGCACAGTTGCGGGCATGACCCATATGCACGTGGCAGGCGAGATCCACGCCAACGTCACCTCACCGGCACCGGTGTGGCTGACGCGGCCTGACGATGTCAACGCCCTCACCACCAAGCTGTGGAGTTCCACCGCGGG
>JAJTBJ010000244.1 GCA_021286985.1 Propionibacteriales bacterium
CCAGGGGGAGGTAGGCGCCGGTGGCATCGGCAAAGCCGGCCACGATGCCCGAGGCGTCGGCGCTCGGCGTCGCCGTGCACGCGAAAACGGTGCCCGAGGTGCCGAGGGAGACCACCACATCGCCGATGCCCAGGTTGAGGCCGAGCGCGGCGGCGGCGTTGTCGCCGGCACCCGGGCCGACCACGAAGCCCGGCCCGGAGCACCCGACGTCCGCCCCGAGCACCTGCGGCACGATCACGTTATGGCCCAACGCACGAACCAGCAGATCAGTGTCGTAGGTGCCGGTGGCGGCCGAATAGTAGGCCGTCCCCGATGCGTCGGAACGGTCGGTGATCAGAGCGGTCAGATCCGGTCCCAGCGGTGCTTCGCCCGCCGGTCCGTAGCCGCGTAGGCGCCAGGTCAGCCAATCGTGCGGCAGGCAAACCGCCGCGACCCGAGCCGCGTTGGCCGGCTCGTTGTCGCGGAGCCAGCGCAGCTTGGTCGCGGTGAAGGAGGCGACCGGCACCAAGCCGGTGCGCTGGGCGTATTCGTCCGCGCCGACTTCGGCGATCAGGTCCTCGGCCGCACCGGCCGAGCGGGTGTCGTTCCACAACAGGGCCGGACGGATCACCCGTCCGTCGCGATCGAGGACGACCATGCCGTGTTGCTGCCCGGCGATGCTCATCGCGACGACGTCGCTGAGGTCTCCCGCCTGAGCCAGCGCGTCGTCCAGCGCGCTGAGCCAGTACTTCGGGTCAACCTCACTGCCGTCGGGGTGGGACGCCCGACCGGAGGAGAGCAGTGCTCCGGTCTGGGCGTCCCTGACGACGACCTTGCAGCTCTGGGTGGAGGAGTCGACGCCGACCACCTTCGCCATCGTCGCGTCCTAGCGGGCGCCGAGCAGGTGCTCGGTGGCCAGTTGCTGCAGGCGGACGAAGCCGAAGCCGTGGCCGTTGTAGTAGGCCGAAGCGTCGAAGGTCTCGTACGCGGAAGTGTCGGCCAGCAGCTCGCGGTAGCCCTCGCCCTCGGCCAACGTCGGGACGGCCAGTTCGGAGACCTTGGCCGCAGCAAGTGCTTCCTGCACCTCGGGGTCGGCCCGGAAGGCCTTGGCGCGCTCCTTGAGCAGCAGGTAGGTGCGCATGTTGGCCTGCACCGAATCCCACACGCCCTGCTCGTCCTCGGTGCGGGAGGGCTTGTAGTCGAAGTGACGCATGCCGGTGTACGCCGGGCCGCCGTTGATGCCGCCGTTCTCCAGCAGGTCGATCAGGGCGAAGGCGTTGTGCAGATCACCGTGGCCGAAGACCAGGTCCTGGTCGTACTTGATGCCGCGCTGGCCGTTCAGGTCGATGTGGAACAGCTTGCCGTGGTACAGCGCCTGGGCGATGCCGGCGGCGAAGTTCAGCCCGGCCATCTGCTCGTGGCCCACCTCGGGGTTGAGGCCGACCATTTCGGGGTGCTCCAGGGAGTCGATGAAGGCCAGCGCGTGGCCGACGGTCGGCAGCAGGATGTCGCCGCGAGGCTCGTTCGGCTTGGGTTCGATGGCGAACTTCAGGTCGTAACCGGCGTCCAGCACGTACTGGCTGAGCAGGTTGACCGCCTCGCGGTAGCGCTCCAACGCCGAACGGACGTCCTTGGCGGCGTCGTACTCGGCGCCTTCGCGTCCGCCCCACATCACGAAGACGTGCGCGCCGACCTCCATGGCCAGGTCGATGTTGCGCAGCACCTTGCGCAGCGCGAAGCGTCGCACTGAGCGGTCATTGGAGGTGAAGCCGCCGTCCTTGAAGACGGGTTGGCTGAACAGGTTGGTGGTGATCATCGGCACCTTCAGCCCGGTGGCCTCGCAAGCCGCCTTCAGGCGGTCGATCTGGGTGCGGCGTTCGGCGTCAGTGCTGCCGAAGGCGAACAGATCATCGTCGTGGAAGGTCAAACCGTAGGCGCCGTAGGAGGCGAGCTTTTCGATGACGTGGACCACGTCCAGTGGGGCGCGGGTGGGGCCGCCGAAGGGATCGGTGCCGTTGTAACCGACCGTCCACAGGCCGAAGGTGAACTGGTCCAAGGGGGTCGGTGACGGGGACACGGAAGGATCCTATCTGCTCAACGCTGGGCGAATGTTGTCGCATACAACATAGAACACCGGGCGGAGGCTGTCTAGCAGCAATGCCTACACCGGAGCGCTAGCTGAGCTCGGCGGAGTGGTCGAGGAGGATGTGCGGGGTGCGCAACGAACTGGCCCCCCGTTACGGAATTGTTATCGGCTTGTCGCTTGTGGGGGTGACAGCATCCGCCGTATGTTGTGGAATCAAACAAAGGGGCCGACGTTGGTCTCCCGGCTCGCAGGGCACAGCGACGACGTGCGCCCGCGTGAGCACGTAGCGGCAGAATTCAGAGAGGAATAGTTATGTCGCAGATGTCCCGAATCATCGCCCTCGCGGCGGCGGGAGCTTTGGCAGTGACAATGAGCGCCTGTAGCGCCGGCGGTACCGGTGGTGCAGGCGCGGCGTGCAACGTGGGCATCACCATGCCGACCCGCACGCTGGAGCGCTGGATCAACGACGGCGAACAGCTGCAGAAGCAACTGAAGGACGCCGGTTGCACCGTCGACCTGCAGTACGCCGACAACAAGGTCGACCAGCAGATCAGCCAGTTGCAGAACCAGATCGCCGGCGGCGCCAAGATCCTGGTGATCGCCTCCATCGACGGCACCGCGCTCGGCCCGGTCCTCGACCAGGCAGGCAAGCAGGGCGTCAAGGTCATCGCCTACGACCGGCTGATCAACGGCAACGCGAACGTCGACTACTACGCCACCTTCGACAACTACAAGGTCGGCCAGCTGCAGGGCAACTTCCTGAAGGACCAGCTGAAGCTTGATTCGGCCAAGGGTCCGATCAACTTCGAGCCGTTCGCCGGTAGCCCCGACGACAACAACGCCAAGTTCTTCTTCTCCGGCGCGTGGGACGT
>JAJTBJ010000245.1 GCA_021286985.1 Propionibacteriales bacterium
GACGGGGTGAAGATCGGCTCGGGCAGCTTGCTGCCGTCCACCAGCCCGGCCGGCAACGGGATGCCACACACGGTCTGCGACTTCTGGTACTCCGCCCAGCCCGACCCGGTCAGGTAGCCGCGGGCGATGCACTCCACCGGCACCATGTCGAGCTTCTCCACGATCACGCCACGCCCAGCGAACTCGTCGGGCACGTCGGTGGAGATGACGTGGTTGGGGAAGTCGATCTGGCCGAACCACCACTGGGACAGCTGGGTCAGCACCACGCCCTTGTCCGGGATCGGGGTCGAGAGCACGAAGTCGAAGGCCGAGATCGCATCGGTGGCGACCATCAGGATCCGGTCTTCGGGCCAGGCGTAGAGCCGACGGACCTTGCCGGCGTGAAGGAGGGGGAGATCAGCCATGCGCCCAGCCTAACCGGTGACGACTGCCCAACCCCGCGCGTGGTCGGCTATGTTCTGTGGTGATTTGTACCCCACACATCTGAGCGGAAAGGCCAGCTGGTGACGACCGCGTCCACTCGCGCTCCCATCATTTTGTTGGTTGAGGACGAGCCTGACCTCCGCGAGGCGGTCGAGCGCCACCTCAGCAGCCAAGGATTCACCGTGGTCACCGCCGATTCGCTGGCGGCAGCGCGGGCGGCCGCCTGGGAGTACCAGCCGGATCTCCTGCTGCTGGATGTTCTGCTGCCCGACGGCTCAGGCTACGAGTTGTGCGCCCAGCTGCGGGCCACAACCAGCGCCCCGATCATCTACCTCACCGCCCTGGGTCACGATCGCGCGGTCGTCCAAGGGCTGGAAGCCGGCGGCGACGACTACATCGCCAAGCCGTTCAGCCTCGACGTCCTCACCGCCCGGGTCAACGCCCACCTGCGGCGCACCGGATCGTCCCGGTGGGCCCGGATCGACCTGCCGCCCCTCCACCTCGACTTCGTCTCCGGACGGGTCACTTTGGAGGGCCGGACGATCAAACTGTCGCGCATCGAACTCCAGCTGCTGGGCTACTTCGCGGCGAATGTGGGCGTCGGCGCCAGCCAGGACGAGCTGCTCAAGGCGGTGTGGGGCGACGAGTCGGGACTGCCCACCAATACCGTGCGCCAACATGTGTCGATGCTGCGCCGCAAACTCGGCCTGGACGCGGCCAGCCCCTTCGAACTGGTCCACACCCCCGACAAGCGCTACGTCTTCCAACAGGTGCGCTTCGACAACTAGGACTGTGGGGCCAGCGGCAAGGTGAACCGGGCGGTGGTGCCGACACCGGGTGTCGATTCCAGGCTCAGCGTGCCCCCGTGCGCCTCGATGATGTGGGTGGAGATCATCAGCCCCACCCCGAGCCCGGTGTCTCGGGACGACCTCACCCCGTCCCGGCGTACGGGCAGCGGGTGGGCGCCCAGCTGGGGAATCAACTCGGCAGCGATCCCTTCGCCGGTGTCAGCCACCGCGATCTCGGCGTGAGAGCCGATCGCCTTCACCGACACAGTGATCGCACCATCGTGGGTGTGGCGGGCGGCGTTGCTGAGCAGGTTCACCAGCACCTGAACGATCCGCTCGCGGTCCATCAACACCACGGGGGCCGCACTCCCCCGCTCCAGTTCGAGTCGATTGCCGCTGCGGGTGAGCAGCGGACGGTAGCTGCGCAGAGTCTCCTGCACCAGGGCGCCCAGGTTCTCTGGCTGGGTGGCGACCACCAGCCGTCCGTCGCTGATTCGAGACAGGTCGAGCAGTTGGGCGACCAGGCGTCCGAGCCGGTCGGCCTCGGTATCGATCACCTGCAGGTCACGGCCCACCCGGGACGACCGTTGGCCCTCCCCGAGCACGCCGGCGGCCTCCTCCGCGTGCGCCCGGATCACCATCAGTGGCGTGTTCAACTCATGGGCCACCATCGCCAGCAGTTCCGACTTGGCCTGATCGACCTGGGCCAGCTGGGCGTTGCGTGCCACCAACTGCGCCTTGTTCTCCTCATAGATCCTGATCAGCATGCGCAGGGCCGCGGTCAACGCGATCCCGCTGGCGACCACGCAGTAGATGACATCGGTGGCGATCATCTGCGCCGACGGCAACGCCAGCACCCATTCCGGGTGCAGGTAGGCGGCCAGGATGCTGGCCACGAAGATGGCCACCTCCAGGGGCAACAACACCCACAGCGCGACCCCGTCCAGGATGAAAGCCGAGAAGACGATCGCGAAGACGAAGAAGGCCGGCATACCGCTGAAGTAGCCGCCGCCGGTGAAGAAGAACCACGGGAAGAGCACGAAGAACAGCCCCACCACCGTGATGGCGTAGGTGAGCTGATAGCGGCCGGTGGTGCGGGCGAACCACAGCAGCGCGATCGTGGCGAACCCGGCGGCCACATTGAGCAGCACCGTCCACAGATTGGCCCCCTGGGCGGCGTTCACAATCGCCGACATCCAGCAGATCGCCACCCCCACGATGCCGGCAGCCGTGACCAGTTGCTCGCGGAAATCGAGGCCGGGCGGCCACAGCCGTCCCCGCAGACGCGACCAGCTTCCCGCCGGCAGTGAAACGGACATGGCCAGACCCTACTTCCCGGCCGACTCGGCGTCAGCGGGAAGGGCCGATAACGATTTCCTTATCGCCCGCGCGCTAATGGATCCATTATTGGCGTCTCCCTCGTCTGGTGACGAGACCATCCTTTGTGGCCGGATGTGCGCGCCGGGCGCACAACCGCACAGCTCCAGGGGGGATCTCATGCGGAGACTGACCGCACTACTCAGCGCCAGCTTGTTGGCGATCGGGCTACTCGTGGCCGCACCGGCCGTTGCCGAGGCCAAGAAGCCCTCGCCGATCAGCGTCGCTCCATCGACGCCGCAACGCGGAGTCACCTTCACCGTGAAAGGGAAGATGCCGACCAAGGTCGCTCGCCCGGTTCAGGTGCAGTTCAAATCGGGGAAGAA
>JAJTBJ010000246.1 GCA_021286985.1 Propionibacteriales bacterium
GCTCGGGGTGTCTTTGGTTTGGCCACCGGCCTGACTCCTCGGCGGCGGTTATGGTGCTGCTGATGATCAACGAGGGAGGCGCGCATGGCCGCTGAGGTCACCCAGCGACAGCAGGAATGGTTTCGCGCCATCGGCCTGACCTCGATCGCAGTGGTCGTTGCCGCCCTGTTGCTCTTCGCACTCACCCGGCCGGTCGGGCCAGGCATGCTCGGCGATCTGGAGATCTACAAGGGCGCCATCTCGTACGGGCTGAGCGGGCAGCCGCTGTACGACTGGGTCTACCAGCACCCGACGGTGCACGGACTCGGCTTCACCTACCCACCGTTCGCCGCCTTGGTGCTGGCCTGGCTGGTTCCGCTCGATCTGCTGGCCGCGAAGATCATCTGGACCCTGCTCACCTTCGTCGTGACCCTGGCCTGCCTCCACCTGCTGGTGCGGACCGCTCTTTCGTCGACCTCGGCGCTCTCGATCATGCGCCAGGTTGCTTGGACGGCCGGTCTCGCTGCCCCGGTGATGTTCACCTACCCGTTCCTGCACAACTTGGTGGTCGGCCAGGTGAGTCTGTTCGTGATCGCGTTGGCGCTGTTCGACCACCAGTTGCCCCGCAGGTGGCAGGGCACGCTGATCGGCCTTGCGGCCGCGATCAAACTCACCCCGTTGGTGTTCGTCCCGTACTTCCTGATCACCCGCCAATGGCGGCAGGCTGCGGTGGCCACGGGCACGTTCGCCGGTGCTTCTCTGATCGCGTTCGCGATCTTGCCGCAGGCATCGATCGCCTACTGGACAGACAAGCTCTGGCAGACCGGACGGGTCGGACGCACCGACTCGACGGTCAACAAATCCCTGCTCGGCTTTCTGGCTCGGCTGTTGGGCGATGGCACCACCGCCAAGGGCGTGTGGCTCGTGCTCGCGGTACTGGTGACCGCGCTCGCCTTCTGGCAGGCGTGGCGTAGTCATCGCGGCGGCGACGCCCTGGGCGCGGCGCTGATGGTCGGCTCGCTGTCGGTGGCGGTCTCGCCGATCTCGTGGCCGCATCATCAGCTGTGGTTGGTGCTGGTGGCGTGCTGGTGGGTTCTTCAGCGCGGTGTGTGGTCGAAGGTGCTCGCCGCGGTGCTCTTCGCGATCCTGATGATCTATCCCGCCTTCGATGACTACACCCAGACGGCAGGGCTGCTGGCGGTCCTGGTGGAGCTTCCGGCGCTGGCGGTGCTGCTCGTCCTCGGGGCGGGCGCGCGGCCGTTCGCCGCCGCGGCGGTCGATGGTGCTGATGGCTAGCCCGAACACCCGAGACGGGTCGGGACGCCCGCTCGCCTCGCCGTTGGCTGGGCGCCAGGCGGAGCGGGTCGATGCCGGTTGAGCCGCTGATCGGTACCGGTTCGGCCGTCCTCGGTCCGGGCCGGGGTCGACGCCGCAGTCTCGAGGCCGCCGTGCTCAACGGGGGCCGGTTGGATCACTATCGGCGACTGATCGATCGTCCTGATCGGTGGTGGGTGCACGCCGGGGTGATCAGTGAGGACGCGGTCGCGCCGGCTGCACTGGCGCTGATTGAGGCCGCGCTCTACGCCCGGGTCGTCGAATCCGGCGGCGAGCGTACCTATCGCTTCTTCGACACCGGCTGGCAGGCGGCGGACGCGCCCACCACCTGGCCCAGCAGCCGGCCGGAGCCGCCGCCGCGGGAGGCCCTGGGGCTGGCGGAGGGCAGCGTCGCAGTGGTGTGCGCCTTCGATGCAGATTGGCCGCAGGCCCTGGTCGAGATCGACGGCTCGCTCTACGGCTACCAGCAGCGTCCGGACGGCCACTGGCGGCGGGCCTCCTGCCTGCAGGTGGCGGCAGAGCCCTTCGTGGAGGCCACCTTCTCCTCAACCAGGCTGGCCCAGGTCACCGGTGAGTTGGACGCCACGGCCACCCCGTGGGGCGAGCGGGTGCCGACGCTGAGCCGTTCACAGTCGAGCGCCGGTATTCGTGGCACCGATCTGGGGGTGCTGTTTCAGCACGACGGACGACAGTTCCTCCTCTTCGGCGACACGCATTGGGGCCGTCCGTGGCTGGCCTTGCGGGATTCGATCGCCGAAGTCGTGACCGATTCGGGGCTGCCGGAAGTCACCTTCCACGGGTCACCGTTGCGGCTTCGCGGAGGCCGGGCGACCATGGGCGAATACGACGTTCCGCTGGACGCGGCCAGCGTGGACGGCCAGCTTTACGGCTTCTTCAGCTCCAACCACGGTCGCAACCGGCAGGTGATGGGACGCTCGGTGGTGGCTCGTTGTGTCGACCCGCACCTGCCGATCGATCCGGATCGGCGGCATCGTCCGATCCGCTTCGACGTGCTGGGCACGCTCAGCGAGCTTCATTTCATCAACGTGTCGGCCCAACTGCGTCCGGCGTCCGCCGTGCCGGGAGCCGGCGGCGAGGGCGAGGTATTACTGCTGTGGGGCACCGGCTCTTACCGCTCGTCGGAGGTTCGGCTGGCCATGCTGGACGCTGCTGCACTCGCCCGCCTGGCCGCGCTGCGGGCGCCGGTCGCGACCGCCGAGCTGGGTCTGCGTTACTGGGACGGCCACGGATGGTCGGGCGAGGAAGCCGACGCCGCACCCCTGTTCAGCCCCGGCGCGTACGGCGAACTGAGCGTCCGCTGGGTCGCCGAGGTCGGACGCTACGCGCTGCTGTTGGCCAGCGGACCCGGCGATGCCGCCGGGACGGCGATCACGCTGCGCTGGGCCGATCATCCCCAGGGCCCGTGGACGCCGCGACGGCGCCTGTGGGATTGGGTGGCCCAGGGCATGTCGTCGGATCCGTTCACCCGTTTCATCAAGTCTTCGCCCGACGATGCCGTGGCAGAGGCGATCTTCCCTGCGCAG
>JAJTBJ010000247.1 GCA_021286985.1 Propionibacteriales bacterium
GGTGACCGTGACCGAGGGGCTCGAGGTCGAGCAGTCGCCGGTGTTGTTGTAGCCGATCAGCGTGCTCGAAGCCTTCACCGCGGTCAGGCAGGCGGTTGCCGCATCGCGCCCCATGCTCGCCACGCGTGCACCATCGCGGGCAGCGTTAGCCACGATCGCCTGGGCGTTGGTCACCATGCCGAAGTCGATGATGCCCATCATGATCATGACCAAGATCGGCAGCACCAGCGCGAACTCGACCGCGGCGGCGCCGCGCTCACGGGCGCGGTCCAGTAGTTTGCGCATCAGGTCCCCTCAATGCGTTGGGTGGGTACTACTCTCACAGAATTCTAAATTCGAGTCTATGGCGGCTCAACAAACGGTGTCAACGAACCGATGAGCGCCCTATTGATGCATTTGCGGCCCGCCTCACACCGCCCCACCGGGCCTGCTTCACGCCGACCACAGTCGGCCACTCCGCCGCATCACTCGTAGTCAGAAGGATGTTTACTGAGGCGCCACGCCGGTCGGTGAGGCCTATCCACGGGAAGGTCAGCGAGGAGTCGCCTACATTTGTCCCCCATTCGGATGACAAATAGTCACATCATCCACCCGGGCCAGTCGGGGTATTTATGTTTTCGCAACACCCACCGCCGGCGGTCATTTGTCACCCATTTGGATGACATCACCCAACAGCACCCTCACAACGAGCCCACAGCAGTCGCCGGCACCGACTGAGCAGCAAGCCCCGCAGGCGACCCCGATCCCACGGGCATGGTCGTCGAACAACCCACCCGCAACAACGTGGCGTGGCCTCTGGTTTCGACGAGCTCAACCAGCAGCGAGAGAACTGCACCGGCGGACGTCCCCCACCAACGGCATAAGAGAGCTGTGCGGCCATCGCCATCCGGACGGAGACCGCAGACCACCCCGCTAGTTGAGCAGCGAGCGCAGCGAGCGGGTCGAAACCTCGTCACCCCCGCCAAGTCTCAACCTGCCTCAACCACGCCCAGCCAGCCACCTCAGGGGCGTCAGTGAGGCTTCGGGTCCCCCTCTTGGGGGATGCGAAATCGGGCTTGGGTCCCCCCGCGGGGGACAAATAGCGTGTAAATGAGTCACCCTAAAGGGGACGGGTTCGAGATCATTCATAACAACCCCAGAAAACCTTTTGACACCGCTTCTGAGCCGGTGCAATCCTTGCATACAGATGCTCCCCGGTCTGGATGGCAGTCGGAGAGCAACGCGGAAACCTATCCCACACTGAAAGGCTCACTCCCATGAAGAACCTGCCCGCCAAGATCGTCGGCTCCGTCGTCTCCACCCAGGAGCGGGGCGCGACCGCCGTTGAGTACGGCATCATGGTCGCCCTGATCGCCGCCGTGATCATCACCGTTGTGACCCTGCTGGGCGGCAACCTGAGCACCATGTTCGCCAGCGTCGCCACCAAGATCTGACCAGCAGACCCAAGCCAATGTGAGGCACTCCGAGTCCCCGCTTGGAGTGCCTCACGGCTCGCTTAGGGCCACTTCTAAATATCCACGTCAGGAATATTGAATTCCATTTCCTGTCCCCCGAACTGGTGACAACAGCGTCATCATCCATCGCCCCCGGCCCGCAATGCAGCGCCCCTGAGTCACCCGAAAGGATGACAAATCGGCGAGCGAGTTCCAGCGAACAACAACAAAATCCGGACCTGACGTCACTGGCGGTGACCAACGGTCCAGGGCGATCACCTCGCCCCCACCCTCTGAGAACAGGCGGTTTTCCCACATGCAACGTCGTCTCATCGCAGCTATCGCAGCAGTGATCCTCGCCGGCATCGGCGCGGTCCTGCTGTTCAACTACGTCGCCACGGCCGACAGCCGTGCGATGGCGGGCCAAGACCCCGTCGATGTCCTCGTCGTCACCCAAGCGGTGAAGCCCGGCGCACTGGCCAGCGAGCTGGTCGGGTCCGTCGAGAAGCGCCAAATCCCGCGCGTCGCGGTCGTCCCCGGCGCCATCACCTCTCTCGATCAGGTCGCCGGTAAGGCCACCACCACCTCGCTGCAGGTCGGCGAGCAGGTCATCGAATCCCGCTTCGCCGAACCCGGCACCTCCGCCGACGGCGATGTGCAGGTGCCCGACGACATGCAGGTGGTCACGATCGCTCTTGAGCAGCAGCGCACCATCGGCGGCACCCTGTCCGCCGGCAACAAGGTCGCTGTCTACCTGACCTACGACAACAAGATCCAGCAGATCCTGCAGAACGTGACGGTGGTCAACACCACCGAGGGCATGGTCACGCTGGCTCTGAAGCCGTCCGACGTCCAGCGCGTCGTGCTCGGGCTCCAGTCCGGCCAGGTCTGGTTGGCCAAGGAAGCCAAGACCCAGAGCGGCACCACCCCCCTCGACGCCAAGCAATTGATCGGGTGAACACCATGAGCACCGCACTTGTAGTCAGTCGTAACTCCAGGGTGGTCTCACTGGTTCAGCAGGCGTGGGGGCCCGACGTGCTCCCGATCGCTCCTGACGTGTTCCCCCCTAATGTCCAGGCGCTGTTGGCCGAGTTGGGCGATGCCCCGATGCCGACCGTCGTCGTGCTGGACCCGGTAGAGCGCATTCAAGATGCCCTCTTCGTGGCTGCCGATCTCGATCAGAGCTTCGGTATCCCAGTGATTCTGGTGAGCGATCGCGCGGGCGAGATTGGCCTGGCGGCCATGCGCTCCGGTGTGCGCGACATCGTTCACCCCATGGCTCCGTTGGAGGAGATGAGTCAGGCGCTTGGGCGGGCCGCCAGCCACGCCGCGTCTGAAGGGCAGCAAGCTGGTTCCCAGAGTGCTGCTCCCCAGCGGGGGAAGGTGGTCACGGTGGCCTCGCCGAAAGGCGGTGTGGGAAAGA
>JAJTBJ010000248.1 GCA_021286985.1 Propionibacteriales bacterium
CGGTGAAGGTGTTGCCGACGATCTGGAACCCGGCGCACACCGCGAACAGCACCGCGCCGCGCTCGACGGCGCCGAAGATGTGGCCGTCGGCTTTGAGCCCCTTGACCGCGGAGACCTGGGCGGCGTCCTCACCGCCACCGAGCAGATACACCGACCCAGTGGACGGCACCACGTCGCCGGGCTCGACCACGGTCACGGTGGCGTCGATGTTGCGCCACTGCAGGCGTTTGGCCAGCACCATCGCGTTGCCGCGGTCGCCGTAGATGCCCAGCAGCGACTGGTACACCAGGACGATCTCTACCGGTTTCATCGCAGCCCCGCCATCTTCAGCAATGCCTGGAAGGGGGTGTAGGTGGCGATCACATCGACCGCGTCGGCCGGGGCGCCGGCGATGGCGTCGTGCAGATCAGGGGTGATGGTGTGCTCCACCCCGGCGTAACTCAACCGGACGGCGAGGTCGTGCGCGCGCGGGCCGGTGCAGATCACCCGACGCCCGGCCAGTTGTTCGTACTCGACGTCCCACAGCCAGGAGACGTCCTTGCCGTCGGCGGCCACCGAGTCGATGGCCAGCACCACCGGATCGGATTGGGCCAGCGGCAGCGCCTCGGCCCAGCCGGCGGGGTTCTTGGCCAGCAGCAGTCGAGCGGCCGTGTCGCCGAATCGTGCCGTGGCGAACCGTCCTGCTGGGGAGGTGACGGTGTGCATGCCCGCGAGGGCGGCGTCCAGGCCGACGCCGAACTCGAGGGCGGCGGCGAGTGCGCAGGCGGCGTTGGAGACGTTGAACGAGCCGGGCACCTGCAAGTCGGGGGAGACCCGGGTGCCGTCCGGCAGGACGATCTTCGCCCCCTCGACCCGGTAGTCAGCAGCGGGTTGAGTGAGGTCGCAGCCAGGGCAGTCCCAGGTGTCGCGGCCGTCGGCGGGGACGCGCACCAGCAACTCGCCGCAGGCCGGGCACAGCGCGCCGTCGGCGTGCCAGACGGTGTCGGTCTCCACCCAGATCACTCGGGACGCGGTGCCGGCCGACCACACCACCAGGGGGTCGCACGCGTTGGCGACGATGGTGGGGCCGTCACTTCCGGCTCCCTCCAAAGCGATCCGCCAGGCCCGTCCCAGAGCCTTGATCTCGTGGTGGCGGTCGAGCTGGTCGCGGCTGAAGTTCAACAGCACCAGGAGCTCCGGACGGGCCAGCGCGATCATGTCGGAAACCACGCGCTCGTCGGTCTCGATCACGGCGATGTCGGCTCGACGGGCTTGGGACAGTGCGGAGGCGATGCCGTAGTGCAGATTCGCGCCGTCAGCGTTGGTGACCAGCCGGGCGGCGTCGCTGCCCAGCCCGGCGCGGACGGCTGCGGCCAGCAGGTGCGTGGTGGTGGTCTTGCCGTTGGTGCCCGAGACGGCCAGCACCCGGCGTCCTTGCAGCAGCAGGTCGAAGGCCTGGGGCACGAGGCGAGTGAGGATCTGGCCGCGGACGGAGGCGCCCGAGCCCTTTCCGGCCAGCCGGGACGCCAGCGCGGCAGCATTGCCGGCGGTGATCGCGACGCTCAGTCGGAGCCGGTGACCCACCGAAAGGGCGGCAGGGGTCGCCTTGGTGGTGAGTACGGCCATGGCTCCATTGTGCCTTGTCTGTGTGACGCATTCCTACGGCGCGAGCGCGGTGAGCCGGCGGAGGTCATGATCGCGGCTACTGCCGCCGCCATCGGTCTGCTTCCCGACACCACCAACCCGGACGACTACACCGGTCTCGATGACCTGATCACGGTCATCGCAATCCCGCGTCCCTCTGCCGTTTGAGGGGGCCATCAATCAGTCGCGCGCGAAGACGCCCCGCGATGCCCTGGGGCGGTACCCAGCCGGTGAGCCTCGGACGGGGTTGTTCTTTTCGTTAGTTGGCTGAGTAGAGCCCGTCGAGGCGCAACTGATCAGCGCCGCAGGGAAGGAATGCCACGCCGCCGACCCGCTCGCATGCCATCGTGACACTCATCACTCGGGTGATTGCGTGACCGTCTTGACGAGTGTAGGTAGCGGACACCTGAAATGAGCTCTCGCCGAGAGGGATGACCTGGTCGATCTCGGCCGCGCGGTAAGGCGCCCACGTCTTGTCTACCTCCGCCTCGCTGTTGTTGGGTTGCGCGGAGAACTCCTGCGTCAACAGGTCCCGAGCCTGGGCTCGTGTCGCGGGATTGACCACGAGCGAGTAGTAGTGGGTGAAGAACTGGCTGACCTGCCCGGCGCTTATCTTGGAAGGCTGTGCGGCAAGGCCGCCCACATATCCACTGACTGCGCCCGACAGCAGACCTACAACGAGGGCCACTGTTGCCTCGCCCAACTTGCTCATGGTTCGACCTCCTTAAGCGACAACTTCGTGGGTTGGATTCGGGGAGTCTCGTCGGGGGTGTTCAGGCACCCGAAGGCAATCCTGATCACCTATCCGACGATGAGGGATTGGAGTTCGCCGACGTCGAGGGTGCGGGTGCCGGTGGTGGTGTGGGTGAGGGTGCCGTGGTGGGTGCCTGTGGTCCAGGTGATGTTCCAGGTGGTGGTGGCGGTGAGGGTGTAGGGGTGTCCTACGGGGCTGGGGGTGTCGTAGGTGTAGCTGCAGGTGGGGCTGGGTTGTTTGGTGTAGCCGGGGTAGGGGGTGGTGGCGGTGCAGGTTTTGGTGTTGTGGTCGCCCATGTTGAAGACGGTGGCGGTGCGGGTGGCGTTGAGGGTGAAGGTGAGGCCGTCGTGGTGGGCGGTGGTGGTGAGGGTGTTGGGTTGGTCGGTCCAGAGCCAGATGGGGTAGCCGACGGCGAGCATGTTCCATTCGTTCACTGAGGGGTCTGGTCCCAGGCGTGGGGTGGGATCGGG
>JAJTBJ010000249.1 GCA_021286985.1 Propionibacteriales bacterium
CGCCAGACCGTGGCCACCTGGTTCGTCGGCTACACCAAGCAGATCACCACTGCGGTGATGTACGTCCGCGGCGACACCGGCCACGAGGATCTGGGTGCCAGCTGGTATGGCGGTGGCGCCGCGGCCCAGACGTGGGCGTCCTACATGCGGATCGCCATGAAGGGTCTGCCCCGCGAAGGCTTCCTCGGCCCGACCAAGCGCAAGTCGACGATGACGCCGTCGCCGGAGATGACTCCGACCCCGACGTACTACCCGTCGTGGACGCCAGAGCCCACCGCTCCGGCGACCAGCGAGGCGCCGACCAGCGGGCCTTCGACCGGCGTCCCCACTGCCACGTCGAGTGGCCTCCCCACCCCGACTTCCCACGGCACTTAGGATCGGCGCGTGAACCCCGACGCGCCTATCCTGTCCGGCATCCTCGGCGGCCGAATGGGTACCCACGCCCGTCCCGGCGGCCTGTGGTTTCGGGTGGGGCCGTGGGCGTTCGCCGCACTCTTGGTGAACTACCTGATCTTGATGGCGCGGCAGTTGCCGTGCGAGATCGGTGGTCAGACGAGCTACTTGGCCGGGTGCTACTCCGACATTCGGGTGCTGTGGTTCTGGCGCGGACTCCAGGACGGCCAGATGCCCTATCTGCAGTTCCAGCAACTGGAGTACCCGGTGCTGACCGGCGCCTTCATGGAACTGGGGCGGCGCCTGGTGATGCTGTTCGGCGGTAAAAGCGAGACCGGGGTTTCTCCGGCCGACGCGGCCTACGCCAGCCACCTGTTCATGGGCATCAACGCCGTCCTGGTGTTCATCCTGCTGTGCGTGCTGGTGTGGGTGCATCTCAAGCTGAGCCGCCCACAGACCGCTGTGATGATTGCGGTGAGCCCGGCGATCGCCACCACAGCGCTGATCAACTGGGACGCTCTGGTCATCGCGCTCACCGCGCTCGCGCTGCTGTCGTGGGCCCGCCGCAAGCAGGTGCTCTCCGGAGTGTTCCTCGGGTTGGCGATCTCGGCGAAGCTGTATCCGTTGCTGCTCCTGGGACCGATGCTGGTGCTGGCACTGCGCACCGGGAAATGGCGCGCGTTCATCACGACCGCAGTGGCCACCTTGGCGTCCTGGCTGGCAGTGAACCTGCCGATCTACCTGCTCGCCCCCCAGGCTTGGCTCTACTTCTGGACGTTCAACGTCGGCCGCGGCGCCGATCTCGGGTCGGTGTGGTACGCCCTGGAGATGGCCGGGGTGACCATTCCCGGGCTGTCGTTCATCGAGTCGATCCTGCTGGTCTTCGGCGCGATCGTGATCGGTGGCTTGCTGCTGTTCGCGCCGCGCCGGCCACGATTGGCCCAAGGCGTGTTCCTGATCGTGGCGTTGTTCCTGGTGGTCAACAAGGTCTACTCGCCCCAATACGTGCTGTGGCTGCTGCCACTGCTGGTGCTGGCGCGTCCACGCTGGTTCGACTGGTTGCTGTTCAGCGTCGCCGAGACTTACTACTTCGTGGCCATCTGGGCTCACCTGGACGGGGTCTTCGCGGCGGGTGACACCTCCGGCAAGCTCTACTGGCTGGCGGTGTTCTTCCGGGCCGGGGTGACGCTGTGGCTGATGAGCCGGGTGGTGGTGGACATCTTCCGACCCGCTGGCGACGTGTACCGGGCCAACGGTGCCGACGATCCCGACGGTGGCGTGTTCGACCGCGCACCGGACGCCGACTGGCTGGTGCAGGCCCGCCGAGATCAACAGGCCTGGGAGACAACTGGGCGATGAGCACCGCACGCGGTCACCAGGACATCCGGCTGGTCGTCCAGGCCTGGCTGGGCAGCCGGGTGGTGATCGCCCTGGTGGCGGTGTGGGTGGCGCTGGTGGAGCACCGTCGGCTCTCTGACCAACTCAGCGGCTGGGACGCAGCGCACTACCTCACCATCGCCGCCGAGGGCTACGCCAACCACGACCTGATCGCGTTCTTCCCTGGCTGGCCGTTGCTGATCCGCCTGGCCTCGTCGGTGCCTGGCGCGTTCCCGGTGCTGATGGGCACGTTGATGGCGCTGGTGGCCAGTGGCTTCGCCGCTGCGGCGCTGTATCGGATCGCCGGCGCCCCGGCGGCGATCGCCTGGCTGCTGGCCCCTGCTGCGGTCTTCACCGTGGTGCCATATTCAGAGGCGGTGTTCTGCGCGGCCGCGTTCTGGGCGTGGGAGCGGGCCCAGGCCAAGCATTGGACGGCGGCGGCCTTTCTGGCCGCGGTGGCGATGTCGACCAGAATCTCCGGAGTCTTCCTGATCGCGGCCCTGGCCGTCCTGGCCCTGACCCAGGCCGGCTCACAGAAGGCGAAGTGGGGCCGGGTGTTCCGGCTGGCGATCCCGGCGGCGGTGCTCGGTGCGTACGTGGTCTATCTGCGCCTGATGCTGGGCAGTTGGACAGTCTGGTACGACACCCAGGCGAAGGGTTGGTCGCGGCAGTTCACCTGGCCGTGGGAGGCCGTGCAACACACCATCGAGGCTGCCATGCCCGGCGGCTACGTCGACTCGATGGGGTGGGCGGAGATGTTCCGCTTCGAGTTGGTCAGCGTGGCGGTAGGCGTGCTGATCACGGTGATCATGCTGGTGCGCAAGCGCTGGGGTGAGTCGACCTGGGTGGGCCTGCAGGTGTTGGCCTTCTCGTTCTCGTACTGGTTCATGAGCGTGAACCGGGCGGTGCTGCTGTGGTTCCCGCTGTGGGACGAACTCGGCAGCGACCTGGCCAAGGGCCGCGGCCGCCGCAAGCTCACCCCCGGTCGCGTCGCCCTCAACTGGGCGCTGGTGGTGCTGGCGCTGGCCGTCCAGGCCTGGTGGGCCTGGCGCTTCTTCACCGGCCAGTGGGC
>JAJTBJ010000250.1 GCA_021286985.1 Propionibacteriales bacterium
TCCTCTTCCCACCTCATTCCTGTCAGACTGGGCCGGTGAGCGCACACATTGCGATCGCCGCCCTGCGCGCCGACTTTGAGCTGGACGACTCGGCATTGGCTCGCGCGCTGTACTCCTCCGACGCCTCGCTGCAGCGGATCGTGCCGGCGGCCGTGGCCCGTCCGGCTTCGGTGGGCGAGCTTCACGCGCTGGTCGATGCGGCCTTGGCCGCCGGCATCCCGATCACCTCTCGGGGAGCGGGGACGTCCATCGCCGGCAACGCGATCGGCCCGGGATTGGTCATTGACCTGCGCCGCTTGAACCGGATCGCTCATCTGGATGCGGCCGGACGGGCGGCCATCGTCGAACCGGGAGTGATCCCGGCCGAGCTGACCCGCGCCGCAGCCCGCCAAGGCTTGCGGTTCGGGCCCGATCCGTCCACGGTCGATCGCTGCACCATCGGCGGCATGATCGGCAACAACGCCTGCGGCGCCCGCGCGCTCGGCTTCGGCCGGACGTCGGACAACCTGATCGGGCTCGAAGCCGTGACCGGCACCGGCGAGCGGCTGGTGCTGCCCGGCAACGCCGACCACTCCCCCACTTTGCGGGCGCTGCGCAGCCTGGTCGACGCCAATCTGGGCGTCATCCGCACCGAGTTCGGACGGTTCCCGCGGCAGGTGTCGGGCTACAGCCTGGAGCATCTGCTGCCCGAGAACGGGTTCAACGTTGCCCGCTTCCTGGCCGGCAGCGAGGGCACCTTGGTCGTGATCACCGGCGCCCGGGTGCGACTGGTGGCCGAGCCGGTCCACGCGACGCTGGTGGCGATCGGCTATCCCGACATGGCCAGCGCCGCGGACGCCATGCCGGCGGTGTTGGGCTTTTCCCCGACCGCCGCGGAGGGGCTCGACCGTCGGATCGTCGAGGTGGTCGCCCGACGAGGAGGGGCGGTGCCGCCGCTGCCGCGCGGAGAGGGCTGGCTGCTGATCGAACTCACCGACGACGATCCTGCCCGGCTCGCCGAACGGGCGGCCGCACTGCTTGCCACTGCCGGCGGGCTGGACGGCGAGGTGGTGAGCGACCCGACCCGGGCGTCCGCGCTGTGGCGGATTCGCGCCGACGGTGCCGGACTGGCTGCTGTCGGCCTGGAACGTCCGGCCCATTCGGGGTGGGAGGACTCCGCCGTACCGCCGGCCGCCCTGGGCGCCTACCTGCGCGCCTTGGACGCCTTGATGGCCCACCACGGCCTGCACGGGCTGCCGTATGGGCATTTCGGTGAGGGATGCGTGCACCTGCGGGTGGACTTTGAACTGTCCACTCCCGCTGGTGTCGCCGGGTATCGCAGCTTCGTCGAGCAGGCAGCTGACCTGGTGGCGTCCTTCGGCGGATCGATCTCCGGCGAACACGGGGACGGCCGGGCACGGTCGGAACTGCTGGGCCGGATGTACTCGCCGGCCGCGATGCGGTTGTTCGCTGAGGTGAAGGCGCTATTTGACCCCCACAACCTGCTCAACCCGGGCGTACTGGTCGACCCTGCACCGCTGGACGCCCACCTGCGGCTCGCCCACGCCGGCGATGCGGGACTGCCCGCCGATTTCGTCGCGGGCGTCCATCGCTGCACCGGGGTGGGTAAGTGCCTGGCCGCCGGCGAGGTGATGTGCCCGTCGTATCAGGCCACCGGTGCCGATAAGGACTCCACCCGCGGCCGCGCGCGCGTGTTGCAGGAGCTGGCCAATGGCACTCTCACCTGGGATTCTGCCGCCGTCGCCGAGTCCCTCGACCTGTGCCTGGGCTGCAAAGCGTGCGCCCGGGAGTGCCCCACCGGCACCGACGTCGCCACGGCCAAGTCGATCGTGCTGGAGCAGCGCGGAGCCACCACCAGCAGGCTGTCGCTGCTGACCACGTGGGCGCCCCGACTGGCCGCTGTCCCCGGGCTGCCGCCGGTGGTGAACGCCCTTGCCAGGCTGCCTCTGGCCGCCCGAATCGCGGGCGTCGACCCACGCCGGCGTCTCCCCGAGCTCACTCGCACCGTACGGCGGCGGCGTCCGGCGGCCGGCGGTGAGCCGGTGGTGGTCTGGGCCGACCCCTTCACCGGCGCGCTCGACTCCCGGCGCGTCGAGGCGGTGCTGGACGTGCTCACCCAGGCCGGACGCGCGCCCCGGCTGCTGCCGGGTCAACTCGACACCGGCGTCTCCCAGATCAGCGCCGGGCAACGCCGAAAGGCCGCCGCACTGTTGGGCCACGCAGTGGACGTTCTGCACCCGATCGTGGTCTCCGGCACCCCCGTGGTGGGGTTGGACCCGTCCGCGGTGGCGGTGTGGCGCAGCGACGCTGCCTCGTTGATCGACGATCCGCGGCTACCGGCGGTGGTTGCCGGCGTGTACACGCTGGCCGAATTTCTCACCGACTGCCCGGACTGGACGCCTCCCGACCTGCGTGGGCTCACGGTGGTTGCCCAGCCGCATTGTCACCACCGCGCCGTCCTCGGCTGGCAGACCGATGCCGCCCTGCTGGCGCGCACCGGCGCCGACGTGATCACCGTCGACGGCTGCTGCGGCATGGCCGGGGAGTTCGGCATGACCCACTACGACGTGTCGGTGGCGGTGGCCGAAAACTCCCTGCTGCCGGCGATCGCCGCCGCCGGGCCGGAGGCCGTCCTGCTCGCCGACGGGTTCTCCTGCCGCTACCAGATCCTGGACCTGACCGGACGGCCGTCGTCCACGCTCGCTCAGCTTCTGACCAGGACCTCATCCAGCCACTGAGTTGCCACCGCCATAGCCAACGGCAGGTTGCCCACCTGGCAGTGCGCGGAGCCGCCGCTGTCGGTGTCGAAGGCCACCAAGCGCGAGTGCGGATG
>JAJTBJ010000251.1 GCA_021286985.1 Propionibacteriales bacterium
AGCCGCGCTCCAAGCCCCACACACCGCCCGAGGTGCCGACATCGAGATAGCCGATGCCGCGCTCAGCCAGGGCCGCAGCTCGGGTGATGTCGTCGTGGTAGTGGGAGTTGCCGCCGTCGATGATCACGTCACCGGCGTGCAACACCTCAGCCACCGCCTCGATGGTCTTGGCGGTGATCGCGCCGGCCGGCACCATCACCCAGACCGCACGCGGGCCGTCCAGTTTGCTGGCCAAGTCGGCCAACGAGGACGCCCCCACCGCACCCTCGGTGACCAGGGCGGCCACCGCGTCGGGGTTCACGTCGTAGACCACAGCCTCGTGCCCGGCGCGCAACAAGCGGCGCACCAGATTGGCTCCCATTCGGCCCAAGCCGACCATGCCCAGTTGCATCACTGCCTCCTGCCCTCAGCCGTGCTGAGGCTACGCGTCGTTCTCATTGGGATTGTGCCAACCGCCCTCGCCGATCAGCCGATCGGACGCCTCCGGCCCCCAGCTTCCTCGGAAGTAGGGATGGACGGCGGTCGCATCGCCGAGCACATTCGCCACGACCTTCCAGGCCTCGTCGACGAAGTCCTCGCGGGTGAACAGCGTGGTGTCGCCGTCGATCGCATCCCCCAGCAAGCGTTCGTACGGGTCGAGGCCATCGGCGCTGGGCATGTCGTTGAACGACAGCTCCACCTCGCGTCCGGCCATCTCCTCGCCAGGCGCCTTCACGTTGGCCGACAGTGAGATCGACACGTCCGGGCTGAGCCGGAAGCGCAGCGAGTTGGACGCCATCACCCCGACCTGACCCAGCTGGACGCCGGTGGGCGGGTTGCGCAGCTCGACGTAGACCTCCATGGCGGTGGTGGCCAGGCCCTTGCCGGCGCGGATGTAGAACGGCACGCCCGACCAGCGCCAGGTATCGACCTGGGCCTTGAGGGCGACGAAGGTCTCGGTGGTGGAGTCGGGCTTCACCCCGGTCTCGTTGCGGTAACCCTCGTACTGGCCGCGAACCACGTCCGCGGGCAGGATCGGCGGCATCGCCCGCAGCACCTTCACCTTCTCGTCGCGCAGGCCCTCGGTGCCCCGTCCGGACGGCGGTTCCATGGCCACCATCGCCAGCACCTGCAGCATGTGGTTCTGGACGACGTCGCGAATGGCGCCGACCTCTTCGTAGAAGGCGCCGCGGCTCTCCACACCGAAATCCTCGGCCATGGTGATCTGGACCGAGTTGATGTAGAGCCGGTTCCAGATGGGTTCGAGGAAGGTGTTGGCGAAGCGGAAGTAGCTCAGCCCCAGGATTGCCTCTTTGCCCAGGTAGTGGTCGATCCGGAAGACGCTGGACTCGTCGAAGGCCTTGTGTAGAGCGGCGTTGAGCTCGCGGGCCGAAGCCAGGTCGCGTCCGAACGGCTTCTCCACGATTACCCGGGCGTTGGCAGCGCAGCCGACTTCGGCGAGGGAGTCGATGACGGTCTCGAACAGCGACGGGGGAATGGCCAGGTAATGGATCGGGCGCTTGGCGTCTTTCAGCTCGTCCTTGAGCTTGCGGAAGGTGTTGATGTCGGCGTAGTCGCCGTCCACCTGCCGAATCAGGCCCGACAGCTTGTCGAAGGTGTCTTGGTTGAAATCGCCGTGCTCGGTCAGGCTGTTGCGGACCCGCTCCAGCAGTTGCTCGCGGGTGTCGCCGGAGCGGGACACCGCGATGATCGGGATGTTCAGCTGGTCTCGCGACACCAGTGCGGCGAGCGCGGGAAAGATCTTCTTGTGCGCCAGGTTGCCGGTTGCTCCGAAGAACACCAGGGCATCTGAGGACTCCATGTTGTACGGCCTTCCGTGTTTTCCATCAGGGGCCAACGTCGCCAGTCTCCCAAACAGTCCCAAGCCTGCGGGTGGAGTCCGCCGGGTTTCGACCCTTCGACAAGCTCAGGACAGGCAAGCTCAACCAGCGGCGGGGCAATGGGTGGACGCCCGTTGGTTGAGCAGGCCGTGCAGCGGCCGTGTCGAAACCGGTTGGCACTGTTGGTTGAGCGGGCCCCGCGGCCGCCGAGTTTCGACCCTTCGACAAGCTCAGGACAGGCAAGCTCAACCAGCGGCGGGGCAATGGGTGGACGCCCGTTGGTTGAGCAGGCCGTGCAGCGGCCGTGTCGAAACCCCTGGTGCTGGGGGAATACCCCCATCCGTCCCGGAGTTGAGTCTGGTGAACTCAACTTGTGGATTGAGCCTGCTAAGCTCAATCCGTACCAAGCACTCACCGGAGGTAAACACCCATGGCACGAGCAGTCGGCATCGACCTCGGCACCACCAACTCTGTCGTCGCCGTCCTTGAAGGCGGCGAGCCCACCGTCATCCCCAATGCCGAAGGCTCTCGCACCACCCCGTCGGTCGTCGCCTTCGCCAAGGGCGGCGAAGTCCTGGTCGGCGAGGTCGCCAAGCGCCAGGCGGTCACCAACGTCGACCGCACCATCCGTTCGGTCAAGCGCCACATGGGCACCAACTGGACCGTCGACATCGACGGCAAGGCCTACACCCCGCAGGAGATCAGCGCCCGCGTGCTGATGAAGCTGAAGCGGGACGCCGAGGCCTACCTCGGTGAGCCGGTCACCAACGCGGTGATCACCGTCCCGGCCTACTTCGGCGACGCCGAGCGTCAGGCCACCAAGGAAGCCGGCGAGATCGCCGGTCTGACCGTCGACCGGATCGTGAACGAGCCCACCGCCGCGGCCCTGGCCTACGGCCTGGGTAAGGAAGACGAACAGACCGTCCTGGTCTTCGACCTCGGTGGCGGCACCTTCGACGTCTCCCTGCTGGAGATCGCCGACGGCGTCTTCGA
>JAJTBJ010000252.1 GCA_021286985.1 Propionibacteriales bacterium
GCCGGCTGGGACCGCACAGCCTGGGCGCGCACGCCCGCTTCATCATCGATCACGCACCCTGCACGGTGGAGTTGATCTGGCCCGACGCCGTGCCCGGTCTGGGCACGATCCCGCCGCCGCCACGCTGAGCCGCAGCTATTCGAAGGGGTCGCCGGGGTCGGATCACTCGCCCAGACGGCGCGGTTGCACCTGCTCCTTGTTGGGGTCGGACGGGTTCCAGGCCCGGCGAAGGCCGAAGGTGCGGCGGGCGCCGGGGGTGATCAGTGCGACCAGGGCGTCGGTGTCACCGCCGAGGCGGTCGAGGGCGCTGACGATGTCGAACGACAGACCGCCGGCCACCCAATCGGCGTCGTCGGCGACCAGTTCGATCAGGTCGGCGCGGTTGTCGTCGCCGGAGGCGATTCGCGGCAGATGGACGCGTCCGGCCTCGTCGAAGACGGCGATCGGCACGCCCTGGCGGGCGATCTGCCACAGCGGCTCATGCCAGCCCAACGGACGTCCGGCCACGGCCCGACGCAGCCCGACGCTGACTTGGGAGACGTACCACTTCACCGTCGACATCAGCGACGGGAAGTCAGCCAGCAGACCGAAGACGGCCTTGGGGTCGTCGATCGGATTTTCGGTGGCGAAGAGGATCTTGGCCGGCCGCGCCGTCCACGGGTCGTAACGGAGCAGGCCGGCGATGGTCGTGTAGACCGCGGCCTTCGCCGTGAGGTGGTCGGCCTCGTCCGGTCCCCCGAAGTTGCCCGACCAGGTCGCGCGGGCGAAGACACTCTCGGGATCGAACTGATCGACTTGTGCCCAGGTCAGCGCCTCTTCGCCGCTGTTGGATTCCAGGGTGGGGCCGTCGGGGTGGGCGTAGTGCAGCACCGCGGTCGACGAGCCCACGACTAGGTGGGATGGGCCGTCGTACCAGTCAGCCCACGAGATGGTTAGTTCCGGCCACACCTGGACGAACTCAGCCGCGGTCTGCCACGCGCGTGCGGCAATCGCGTCTGGCTGCAGTTGCTCCGCCATCGCGTCCATCACTTCCCGAGTGCGTCACTTCAGACTATCGGGTACGGCGAGGCCCACTCAGCGGCAACTGAGGATTGCCGCCCGAGCTCAGGCCACCCGACGCGACCCGCTACGGCGGCTGCGTCCCTGGCGGGAGAAGGCTGCCGCACCATGCGTTTTTGACCCCGCACGGGCAGGTCCGCCGCTGCGGCTCGAGTCCGACGACGGCGCTGCCGGACGGCGGCCGGACGAGGCGGCGGTGGTGCGCTTGGGCGTGGCGTTGCTACGCCGTGAGCGGGACGAACGCGGCGAGCCGGTGCCGGCGGTGTTGCCGCTGGGCTCGCCACGACGGGCGGCTGCGGCAGGTGCCTGTTCGGGGGCCACCGGCGCGGCGGCCGGTCCGGCGAGTTCGCGGACGACGGCGTCGCCGGCGCGCACCGGTGCGGGAGCCACCGAGATCTTGGCCGCGCGGGCCAGGCTCTGGAAGTCGCGGCGCTGCTCAGGAAGGACGAGGGTGACCACATCACCGGCGTTGCCGGCGCGGGCGGTACGTCCGGAGCGGTGCAGGTAGGCCTTGTGCTCGGCCGGCGGATCGACATGGACGACCAGTTCGACGTCGTCGACGTGAATGCCGCGGGCGGCGATGTCGGTGGCCACCATGACGCGCACGGCGCCGTCAGCGAAGGCCTTCAGGCCGCGCTCGCGGGCGTTCTGCGACAGGTTGCCGTGCAGCTCGACCGCCGGGGTGCCGTCCGCGGTGAGTTCGCGGGCGAGCTTGCGGGCCTGATGCTTGGTGCGAGTGAAGAGCAGGCGTCGTCCCTCGCCAGAGGCGAGTTCCTGGACGACGCGGCGCTTCTGCCCGGCGTCGGCCACCAGCAAGACGTGGTGGGTCATCGCCGCGACCGGGGAGGACGCGTCGTCGACGCTGTGCTCCAGCGGACGCGACAGGAAGCGCTTCACCAGGGTGTTCACGCCGTTGTCGAGGGTGGCCGAGAACAGCAGCCGCTGGCCGTTGCCGGGCGTGGCCGCCAAGATGCGCGTGACGCCGGGCAGGAAGCCGAGGTCGGCCATGTGATCGGCCTCATCCAGCACGGTGATGGCCACGTCCGACAGACGCAGGTGGCCTTGAGCCATCAGGTCTTCGAGGCGGCCAGGGGTGGCCACGACGATGTCGACGCCCTGGCGCAGACGGCGGACCTGTCCGGACTGGTTCACGCCACCGAAGATGGTGGTGACACGGAGACCGGCGGCGTGGGCGAGGGGCTCGATGGTGGCCACGATCTGGTTGACCAGTTCGCGGGTGGGCGCCAGCACCAGGCCGCGGGGAGCGCCGGGGCGGGCGCGTCCGGCCAGACCGGCAGGGACGAGGTTGGCCAGCCGGGCGACCAGCGGCAGCGAGAACGCCAGGGTCTTGCCCGAGCCGGTGCGTCCGCGGCCGAGCACGTCGCGTCCGGCCAGCGTGTCGACCAGGGTCGCCTGCTGGATGGGGAACGGGCTGCCGATGCCCCGCTGGAACAGCGAGTTGGTGAGTTCGGCGGGGACGCCGAGGGCGGTGAATGAAGTCAGGGCACGATCAGGTGATTCGATGACAGACAAGAAGAACTGCTTTCAGAAGATGCTGGTTCACCACGGTCCAGGGCGAGGATTCTCCGGCCCGGTGGGGGCCATCAGCGCGAGGCGCTCGGAGTGCTCGTATGTGGTGCGATGTAGGGACGCGACTGCCGCGTCACCCCTCCAGTGTCGCACACCGACCGGTTTTGCCCCGCATCGGGAGGCCAGGAC
>JAJTBJ010000253.1 GCA_021286985.1 Propionibacteriales bacterium
AGAGGCCTTGCGTTCCCCCGGACGCAAGGCCTCTTCGGTCATGCAGTAGTCGCGGGGGTCGATCAGCAACTGGCCAACGCACGTCAACACATCGATGCTTGGCTCTCACGGTGAAGCCGACCCGGGCCTTGTCCGTCCCGGGTCGGCCTGGCTGGTTACTGACCGTCGTTGACCAGGACCTCGCCGGTGGCGACCTTGGCATGACGGAATCCGAGAACTCCCAGCAGTGCGAGCACCGCCGCGCCGACGAACGCTGCCACAGCGGCGATCGCTGCGATGGTGCCCATGGTGCCGAAGGCGTAGGCGGTGAGCAGCATGCTGCGCAGGGTGTCCCCCATGAACATGGTCTGCCGGAGGTCCCCGAGTTCCTTCACCTTCGCCGGATCAGAGCTGGGATCCTTGCTCAGCTTGAGGTACTCACCGCTGACCTCTTCGTAGGTGCGCCCGCCGCCCATCGCGGTCAGGTGCGCTTGAATGTAGTGATCAGCAAAGGCCTTGGCCTGGGCTCCTGTCGTCATGGGTTGGCCGGCGTACGGCGCCAGGGCGGCTTGGTCAGCCGCTGGGAGCGAACCGTAGGCGGCTTGGGTCGGCATCGTGACCTTCTGTGCGGCCAACTGCTCCGACACCTGACCGCCGACGAACGAACTGGCCACGGCGAGCAGAACTCCTCCGACCAGCAGTACTGCGGCCAGGGCGAGTCCGATCCACGAGACCAGCCGGTCAAGGGCGCTGCGCTTCATGGGGGGTTCCCTTCCTCTGTTGGTTGAATCGTCAATGATTCAACGCTCAAAAGAGTACCACCGCGAGCAGGTCTGCGTCGTGGCCAGAATTGCTATCGCCGCTAGCCAGAGCGTTTCCACCACGGGTTTCGTCCCATCGTTACACCCCCGGCTCGACATCGTGAGGCGAACCGTCCCACCGTCCGATCAAGCGGTGAAGGTAGCCGTATCGATCACGAAGCGGTAGCGGACGTCGGAGGCGACCACCCGGTCGTAGGCGGCGTTGATGTCCTCCCCGGAGATCACCTCGACTTCAGCTCCGATGCCGTGCTCGGCACAGAAGTCGAGCATCTCCTGGGTCTCGGCGATGCCGCCGATCATCGACCCCGCGAAGTTGCGCCGTCCACCGATCAACGAGCGCAGATTGAGCTCCACCGGATGCTCAGGCAGCCCGACGTCGACAAGGGTGCCGCCCACCGTGAGCGATGCGAGGAGAACCGCGGGATCGAGCGCACCGGAGACGGTGGTGATGATCAGGTCGAAGCTGTTCCGCAGACTCTTCCAGGTGTCGGGTTCGCTGGTGGCGTAGTACTCGCTCGCGCCGAGCCGGAGTCCGTCCGCCTCCTTGGAGCGGGTCTGGCTGATCACCGCAACCTCGGCACCCATGGCCGCAGCGATCTGGACGCCCATGTGCCCCAGGCCGCCCATGCCAACGATCGCCACCCGCTTGCCCGGCCCGGCACCCCAGCGCCGCAGCGGGGCGTACATGGTGATTCCAGCGCACAACAGCGGCGCGGCCGAAGCCAGGTCGATGGCCTCAGGAATACGGCAGACGTAGTCCTGCTCGACCGTGATCGACGTGGAGTAACCGCCGGCGGTGGTCAGCCCGTCCCGGCCGGTGGAGTTGTAGGTCATCACCGTGCCGCCCGGCCCCTGACAGAACTGCTCTTCGCCGCCACGGCAGGACGCACACTCCCCACAGGAATCGACGAAGCAGCCGACACCGGCCCGATCACCGACGGCGAACTTGGTGACCGCCGAGCCGACCTCGCGCACCACGCCCGCGATCTCATGACCGGGGACCAGCGGGTACCGCACGCCACTGCCCCACTCGCCGCGGGCGGTGTGGATGTCGGAATGGCAGATGCCCGCGTAAGCGATGTCCAACACGACCTCGGTGGGGCCCGGCTCCCGCCGGGTGATCGTGGTCCGAGCGAACCGTCCGGTGGGTGAATCGATCGCATAGGCGACGGCCTGCGGCATGACTACTCCTGTCTCGGCGAACTGGCTTCCATTGTCCCCCCGTCCGGCGCTGGTGAGCGGACGGGCGGTAGAGGTGCGAAAAGGGTTCGGCCCCACCCGGATTCAACCGGATGGGGCCGATACCGCGTCGGTCGAGCCTCAGCCCTCGTTGGCCAGCCATTCGTAGCGCTTGTAGCGCAACTCGGCGTCCTCCTGGGCCTGGGCAGCCATCAGAGCGGCACCTTCTGGGTTGGTGCGAGCCACCGACTTGTAGCGCGTCTCCTTGGCGTAGAAGTCGGCCATCGGCATGCTCGGCGCCTTCGAATCCAGCTTGAACTGCGGCTTGGCACCCGGCTCGGGCTCCGGGTTGTACCGGTAGAGCGGCCAGTGACCGGACGCCACGGCCTCCTTCATGTGCTCGGCCGAGTCGGCCAGGTCGATGCCGTGGGCGATGCAAGTGGCGTAGGCGAGGATCAACGACGGGCCGGGGTAGGCCGCCGCCTCCAACACCGCACGGACGGTCTGCACCTCGTTGGCGTTCAACGCGATCTGAGCAACATAGACGTCGCGGTAGGCGTTCGCGATCATGCCCAGATCCTTCTTGCGTCCCGGCTTGCCCGATGCTGCGAACTTCGCCGTCGCACCGCGCGGAGTGGACTTCGACGCCTGGCCACCGGTGTTGGAGTACACCTCAGTGTCGAGCACCAACACGTTGATGTTCTGGCCGGAGGCGAACAGGTGATCAAGACCACCGAAGCCGATGTCGTAGGCCCAGCCGTCGCCACCGACCACCCACACCGAGGTGG
>JAJTBJ010000254.1 GCA_021286985.1 Propionibacteriales bacterium
GGCCCCAGGGGGATGGGGCTTTGCCTCGAGGGGAAATCGTGATTGAGAAACTCACCGCCACTGACGCGCGCCTGGCCACCCTCCTGTGGGAGGAGTGCGACCTCACTCGACCGTGGAACGACGCCCGCGCCGACTTCATGAAGGCGATCAACGGGCCGTGCTCCACCGTCCTCGGCCTGCGCCAGGACGGGCACCTGGTCGGCACCGTGATGGTCGGCTACGACGGCCACCGCGGCTGGGCCTACTACCTGGCCGTCAAGCCCGCCTATCAGGGCAAGGGGGTCGGCCGTCAACTGATGGCCGGCGCTGAAACCTGGTTGCGGGGCCAGGGCGCACCGAAGATCCAGTTCATGGTGCGCTCGGAGAACTCCAAGGTCATCGACTTCTACACCCACCTGGGCTACGTGCCGCAGTACGTGCAGGTGCTGGGTCGCCGCCTCGACTGAGCCTCAGACTCGGAAGAACTCGCGATGCTCGGTCACCAAGACCACCGGGCCGTCACCCAGCAACTCCTCGACCGCCGCGCGTGAGTTCACCTCGTCGCTGAGATACATCCACGACGACCGTGGGTTCTGCGGCACCGATCCGGCGAACGAGATGTCGACCCAGTCGGGTCCGCGGTGATAGCTGACCGAATAGGCCTCATCAAGGACCGCCGCCTTGGCGTCCTTGGCTGACATGCCCGCCTTGATCCGGCGCTGCACATCGTCGTTGTAGCGCTTGATGTCTTGCTTCGGATCACGCCCCGACGACCAGCCCAGACTGTTCAGTTGCGTGTCCAGCTTCGTCAGGAACGTCGGGAAATCCCCCGACCAGCCGTAGAACCGGCCCACCCTGACCGTGCAGCTGTAGTCATAGTCGGTGTTGATTTTGAAGTTGTGCTGGCCTTGCTCGCAGCCCGCCTGCGATCCCGTCTGTCCCGGGCGGAGCCCGAGCGGAGCAGAGATCTCGGCCACATCGGCCGTCATCGCGGTCTTGGCCGCCTCCAGCCGTGTGCTCACCGGGGCATCGGTGAGCGAGGGGGGTGGTTGACGCACGTCGCGCCCGCTGAGACTCGCGTGCACCAGCATCAGGCCGCCCACCACCACGACCGCCACGATCGCCAGCGCGATCACGATCACTTGGAGCGGGGTGAACTTGTCTCCGGGGTCAGACACCCCGCCAGCATGGCACACGCCCTGCGCACGACTCCGTACGGCAGCGGGTAGCCGTCGTCAGCGAGCGCTGGGGACGAGGGCGAGTTCCTCGCGCACCACGTTCGCCAAGCGTTGAGCCACTTCGCGGGCCTTCTCGGCGGTCTCGGCTTCGACCATCACCCGCACCAGCGGCTCGGTACCTGAGGGGCGCAGCAGCACTCGTCCGGTATCGCCGAGTTCGCGGGCAGCGGCAGAGACGGCCTGGGCGACCACCGGGTCGATGCCGGCGCGAGTCTTGTTCACCCCGGGAACGTTGATCATCACCTGCGGCAGCCGGGTCATCACCGAAGCCAGTTCACTCAGCGGCTTGCCGGTGCGCATCATCCGCGCGGCCAGGTGCAGCGCGGTCAGCACGCCGTCGCCGGTAGTGGCGAACTCGCTCATGATCACGTGGCCGGACTGCTCGCCACCCAGGGTGAAGCCGTTGGCGTTCATGGCCTCCAGCACGTAGCGGTCGCCCACCTTGGTCTGGTCGACGTAGATGCCTTCGGCCCGCATCGCGTTCATGAAGCCGAGGTTGCTCATCACCGTGGCCACTACGGTGTCCGAATGCAGGGTTTTGGCTTCACGCATGGCCAGCGCCAGGATCGCCAGGATCTGGTCCCCATCAACGAGCTCACCGGCGGCATCGACAGCCAGGCAGCGATCGGCGTCGCCGTCCAGGGCGATCCCCAGATCGGCACCCTCGGCAACCACAGCCGCCTGCAGGGACGCCAAATGCGTGGAGCCGCAGTTGAGGTTGATGTTGAGACCATCGGGTTGAGCGTGCAGCGGGATCACCCGCGCGCCTTGCGCTTCGAACGCGGCCAACGCGGTCATCGAGGCCGCTCCGTTGGCGCAATCGATGACCACCTTCAGCCCCTCCAGGCTGGAGTCGACCCCCAAGCTGGAGACCAGGTGTGCGACGTAACCCTCGACCGCTCCGCGATCATCGCTGACCCGACCAACGCCGGCACCAGTCGGACGCTCCCAGGGGGCGCCAAGCTGCTCCTCGATGGCATCCTCGATGGCGTCGTCGAGCTTGACCCCACCACGGGCGAAGAACTTGATGCCGTTGTCAGGCATCGGGTTGTGGCTGGCTGACAGCATGACGCCGAGATCGGCTTCCAGGTTGCCCACGAGGAAGGCCACTCCGGGGGTAGGAATCACCCCCAGGCGCACCACGTCCACCCCGGCGGAGGCCAGACCGGCCACTACCGCAGCTTCGAGGAACTCGCCGCTGGCGCGGGTATCGCGACCGACCAACGCAACCGGACGACGCTCGGAGCTGAACGCACCGGCCTCGCCCAGAACATGGGCAGCCGCAATCGACAACTCCAAAGCGATCTCTGCGGTCAGGTCGGAATTCGCGACCCCCCGAACACCATCGGTTCCGAACAGGCGTGCCATTCGGTACCGCCGGTCAGCGCTTGCTGTACTGCGGAGCCTTACGGGCCTTCTTCAGACCGGCCTTCTTGCGTTCCTTGACCCGAGCGTCACGAGTCAGCAGACCGGCCTTCTTCAGCGACGGACGGCTGGCCTCGGCGTCGACCGCGTTCAGCGAGCGGGCGATGCCCAGTC
>JAJTBJ010000010.1 GCA_021286985.1 Propionibacteriales bacterium
CGACGGTGACCCGTACCTCGTAATCCACCCCCGCAGCCAGCACGGCGGCCAGGCTCCGCTGCGCCTGGCGCCAGGACGCTGCAGAACCGGTGATCGACGGGTACTCATCGACCCGCCCCTTGATGTCGAGGCCCACCCAATCCAGCCGGGGCAGCAACGCAGCCAACGCCGCCGGACGCACCCCGCTGGTGTGCAGCCCGACCGCGAAGCCCAGCTCGCGCACCTGATCGACGGCCGACCCGAGGCCGCGCTGGAGGGTCGGCTCACCACCGGAAAAGACCACCCCGTCGAGCAGCCCCGTTCGCGCGAGGAGATGCGCCCGCACGTGCGACCACGGCACCGCTCCCGCACTTCGAGGATCGATCAGATCCGGGTTGTGACAGTAGGTGCACCGCCACGGGCAGCCCTGGGTGAAGACAGTGGCCACCAACCGGCCTGGCCAGTCACAGACCGAGAGCCTGGCCAGGCCGGCGATGGCCAGCCCGGGGTCAGCGACCACCGGGCTGGTCTGCGGGATGCTCACACCAGCACGCGGGACTCTTCAAAAGCCACCCGCTCGGCGAATTCACCCTTCTTGCCGATGTTGAAGCTGGAGATCGGCCGGTGGTAACCCATCACCCGCGTCCACACCTCGCAAGCCTGCTCGACGCCGGCGTCCGCGCACGTCGGGCAGGTGTGATGCTCCCCGGCGAGGTACCCGTGGGACGGGCAGATCGAGAAGGTCGGCGTGACGGTGATGTACGGCAATCCGAACTTCGTCAGCGACCGCTTCACCAACTGCTTGGCCGCCTCCGCGTCGGAGATCCGCTCGCTCATGTAGAGGTGCAGCACGGTGCCACCGGTGTACTTCCGCTGCAGTTCCTCCTGCCGGGCCAACGCCTCGAACGGGTCGTCGGTGAAGCCCACGGGCAGCTGGGATGAGTTGGTGTAGTACGGGTTGGCGTCCGTCCCGGCCTGCAGGATGCCGGTGAAGCGTGCCCGGTCCTCCTTGGCGAACCGGTAGGTCGTTCCCTCGGCCGGGGTGGCTTCCAGGTTGTACAGGTGACCGGTGGCTTCTTGGAACTCCACCATCCGCGCGCGAATGTGATCCAAGACGCGCACCGCGAGCCCATGACCGCGCGGGTCGGTGATGTCGAAGGCATCGCTGGAGTAGTTGCGGATCATCTCGTTGACCCCGTTCACCCCGATGGTGGAGAAGTGATTACGCAGCGTGCCCAGGTAGCGCTTGGTGTAGGGGAACAGTCCCTCGTCGATGTAGCGCTGGATCACCTTGCGCTTCACCTCCAAGGAGTCCTTGGCCAGGTGCAGCAGCCGATCCAGGGCCAACAGCAGCCCCGCCTCGTCCCCGGCATGGACGAAGCCAAGCCGAGCCATGTTCACCGTCACCACGCCCAGCGACCCGGTCTGCTCCGCCGAGCCGAACAAGCCATTTCCGCGCTTGAGCAGCTCACGCAGGTCGAGCTGGAGGCGGCAGCACATCGAGCGCACCATGTTGGGGCTGAGGTCGGAGTTGATGAAGTTCTGGAAGTACGGCAGCCCGTATTTGGCGGTCATCTCGAACAGCGCGGTCGCATTCGGCGAATCCCAATCGAAGTCGGCGGTCATGTTGTAGGTCGGGATCGGGAAGGTGAACACCCGCCCCGAGGCGTCACCTTCGGTCATCACCTCGATGTAGGCCCGGTTGATCAGATCCATCTCGGCCTGCAATTCACCGTAGGTGAAGTCGCATTCGACCCCGCCGACCACCGGCACGTCCTCGCGCAGATCTTCGGGGCACACCCAGTCGAAGGTGAGGTTGGTGAAGGGGGTCTGGGTGCCCCAGCGGGAGGGCACGTTCAGGTTGTAGATCAACTCCTGGATGCTCTGCTTGACCTGCTCGTAACTCAGGCCGTCCAGCCGGACGAACGGGGCCAGGTAGGTGTCGAAGGAGCTGAACGCCTGCGCGCCGGCCCATTCGTTCTGCAGGCAGCCGAGGAAGTTGACCATCTGACCCACGGCCGAGGACAGGTGCTTGGGCGGGGTCGCGTCGATCTTGCCGGGCACCCCGTTCAGACCTTCACGCAGCAGGGTCTTCAACGACCAGCCGGCGCAGTAGCCGCTGAGCATGTCGAGGTCGTGAATGTGGAAGTCGCCTTCGCGGTGCGCGGCGCCGATCTCGGGGGCGTACACGTGGGAGAGCCAGTAGTTGGCGGTGATCTTGCCTGAGGTGTTCAAGATCAGCCCACCCAGGGAGTAACCCTGGTTGGCGTTGGCGTTGATTCGCCAGTCGGCGCGGTCGAGGTATTCGTTGATCGAGTTGGCCACGTCCACCATGGCGTGGCGGGTGTCGCGCAGCTTGTGGTGCTGCTCGCGGTAGACGATGTAGGCCCTCGCGGTGGCGGTGTAGCCCAGGCCGAGCAGCAGATTCTCGACCGCGTCCTGAATCTCCTCCACATGCGGGGCTTCACCGCGCTGGCCCAGCCGAATGCCGATCTGGCGGGCGAGCAGCTGGGCCTCAGGGCCGCCGAGCTCGCCGGTGGCCTGGCCGGCGCGGGAGATCGCCGATTCGATCCGAGTCTGATCGAAGGTCGTGCGGGTGTGATCGCGCTTGATGATGTGGGACGGGGTGGCTAAGTCGGTCATGACCGGTTCCTTCGTTTGCCTCTCGCAACCCGAAGACGCACCAGCGGGGACCATCGATGCTGAACCTGCCGAGGTTCCGGACGACCCTCCCACGAGGTCGCGTCTTCGGCACTCCGCGGCGCGGAGCGGCAGGGCAGGTCTTCGGACTCGTGGGCGCGTCGAGTGACGTTGTCCTACTGGCCGTCGCTTCCCAGGATCATTCCCAGTGCGTGGTGACGGCGGTCGTTCCCACTAACCGCTGCGGGGCAGTTCCGGATTCACACCGGATTCCCTCTTACGACCACCGACTCTGGCTGACCCGGCGGAACCTTGCCTGACCACCATATACCGATACTTACATCGATGTAACTAGCTAGATGTTGTGTTCGGCGAGGCCCTCACCGCATGCTGGCCGAGGAGGCCGGGGATTCCGGCGGCGTCCGAGAGTAGATCAGCTGGATCACGGTGGCATCGGTCTCCGTCGCCGGCGCAGGCTCGGCCGACCAGGGCGACGCCGGCAATACGGTCGGAGCCGCGACCGGCAGCTCCATCGACGCCGGCAGATCCGCCGACCACGGGGACGCCGGCAGGTGCGGACTCTCCGCAGAGACCGCGGACGCGGCTGCGTCCGAGCCCGGCGCCGGATCAGCCGACCAGGGCGAGCGAGGCAACTGCGGCACCTGGGGCGTCGATGGCGGCGGCACCGCCATCACCACCTCCGCGCCGGGGGCCACATCCGCAGACCACGGCGAGCGAGGCAACTGCGGCACCTGCGGTGCCGGTGGAGTCTGCGGCGGCTGCGGGGCTTGCGGCACCGACGGTGGCGGAACCGCCACCACCACCTCCGCGCCCGGAGCCGGATCAGCCGACCACGGCGAACGAGGCAACTGCGGCACCTGCGGAGCCGGCGGAGTCTGCGGCACCGATGGCGCCGACGGTGGCGGCGGCACAGCCGTCATTGCCTGCGGCGCGGTTGCCGACGGTTCACCGCCAGCGAGTTCGACGGTGGGCTCATCGGCGGGGGTTTCGGTCTCGTCAACGGGCAACGCATCGTCTGGTGGCGGTGGCGGCACGGTCGGCACCGTGCCGGTGCGGGCCACCTCGGCGTACCACCGGGCGCTGGCCTTCGGGATCCGTCGCAGCTTCTCGTCCACCCGGACGATGCCGAACCGCTTGCCGTAGCCCCAGGCCCATTCGAAGTTGTCCATCAGCGACCAGACCAGGTAGCCGCGGAGGTTCACTCCGGCCTGAATCGCCTGATGAGCAGCCAGCAGGTGCCGACGCAAGTACTCCAGCCGATCGGCCGAATCGTCGACGAAACCATTGGCGTCGGCTCGGTCGGGGAAGGCCGCCCCGTTCTCAGTGATGACCACTTCGGTGCCGGCCGGGCCGGTGTAGTCCTGATGCAGCCGCACCAGCAGACGGGTCAGACCACTGGGCTCAACCTCCCAGCCCATGTCGGTCAGCGGCAGGTCGCGAAGCTTCTGCACCGCCGTCGGTGCGGTCACATGAGGACTCGGCGGGGCCTGAGTCACCGTGCCGTCGGCAAACATGTTGGTGGTGTAGTAGTTCACCCCGAGCACATCGATCGGGGTGCTGATCACGTCCAGATCGCCGTCGACGACCAGATCATCGGGCCAGAACTCGCCGGCATCGGCGACCACGTCCCCGGGATAGCGCCCCTTGAAGATCGCGTCGGCGAAGAATCGATTGGCGGTGCCGTCGATGCGTCGGGCGACGTCGATGTCGGCCGGCTCATGGGTGGCCGGAAGTACGGGAGTGAAGTTCAGCGTGATGCCCAGCTTCGCGCGCGGATCGGCGGCTCGCAGCGCCTGCGTAGCCAAGCCGTGGCCGAGCAACAGGTGGTGCGCCGCCCGAATGGACGCGGCCGGGTCGGTCTGCCCGGGGGCATGGACGCCGGCGGCATAGCCGAGGAAGGCCGAGCACCACGGCTCGTTCAGGGTCGTCCAGGTGGCCACCCGATCACCCAGCCGCTGATGGACGGCCGCGGCGTAGTCGGCGAAGCGATAGGCGGTGTCGCGATTCGTCCACCCGCCCGGCAGCGCAGCGGGGAGATCCCAGTGGTAAAGGGTCAGCCAGGGAGCGATCCCCTTCTCCAGCAGGGTGTCGACCAAACGGGAGTAGAAATCCATGCCCTTGTCATTGACCGCACCGTCGTTGTACACCCGGGGCCAGGAGACCGAGAACCGGTAGGTGCTCATCCCCAGGTCAGCCATCAGGTCGACGTCGGACTCATAGAGGTGGAAGTGGTCGCAAGCCACCGTGCCGTCGTCACCGTTGACCACCCGTCCGGGCTCACGGCAGAAGACATCCCAGATCGAATCCTGCTTGCCGTCGGCGCGCGCGGCACCTTCGATCTGGAAGGCTGCGGTGGCGGTACCGAAGCGGAAGCCTTCCGGGAATTGCACACTCATCGGTGCTGCTCCAATCTGCCGGGGGGCTGGGTTGGTCGGGGGAGACCGTCCGGCAAATGCGCCTGTGTGAGGCTGCGGTGCATCACTCAGGAACTCCCTGAGGCTAGCATCCGGGCAGCATGCTTCGTGAGCCCCTCGATCACATTCCAGAGGCAGTCTTGACGCCCTCAGTGAGGGCGGCGAAGCTTACGCGTCTTCGACGGGAGCCTCGGCCGGCTTGGCCGCCTCGGCGGGCTTCGCCGGCTCCGCGGACGTCACGGGAGGTTCCACCGCGGCAGTCTTGCCGGCGTTGGTCTCTTCCTTGAACTCGCGAATCGCCTTGCCAGCGTTCTTGCCGATGCTCGCCAACTTCGCACCGCCGAACAGCACCAGCACCACAATGGCGATGATGACCCATTCCCATCCCTGGGGCATTGGCATGACCTACTCCTCTGGTCTCGGCGAGACGAACCCATTGCAGCCCTCGCCCGTCACTCGGACCGCAGAAGTCTCTCACGGACGGCACCCGATGACATACCCACGGTAGCTCACCGATCCGCAGGAACCGGGTGCCCGCGCCCTCGACTCTCGGTCGAGAGAATTCGCGTCGTTGCCGCTCGTCCCAGAGGTGTTCGCACTAACATACCTTCGGGGGTACTGAGAGGAACCTGACATGCGCAGCCCCGCATTCGGTCGCTCAGGCCACGCGATTTCACGCGGCGTCTGGGACCATCCGATGGGGAGATGTTCAAAGGACGCCGACCGATGAGCGGCGAGCCGTTCGACGACTTCCAGATCGTCGAGAACCCCCTACCCATCACCATTGCTCCGGCCGGCGGCTGGCTGTCCCTGTGGCAGCCCCGACACACGGTGGCGGCACTTGCGGTCCTGCCTGGCTTGTTCGCGATCAACTTCCTGATCGCCGACGCCCCGCGCACCATCCTTCCGGTCGCCTTGGTGGCATTGGTCGCCACCGCCCAAGCGGTTGTGGCCGGGAGCTTCCTGCCGCAGAAGGAGCGCACCACGATCGTGACCTGCGGCATGATCCCGCCGGCCACCTTGATCGCCTCCACGGTGCTGCTGAGCGAGATGCCCGTCGACATCACCTTCGGCTTCCTGGCGCTGGCGCTGGCGGCCACCGGGGTCGCCTTCCGCTTCTTCGCCACCACGTGCGCCGTCGACTAGCGCCGGGGTTTCGACACGCGGCTTCGCCGCTGCTCAACCAGCGGTAGGTGGGCGTTCGCGCTGCTCAACCAGCGACCAACTCAACCCACACAGCTGGTTGAGCAGGCCGCGCAGCGGCCGTGTCGAAACCATGCCCGCGATCGGCTTCAGCCGAAGGAAACCTCGCGTCCGTCCGCGTACCGGGCGCGAATGGTGAACGTCTCCGCAGACAGGTCGGCGTCCAGGGTCGCGGTGGCACCGTCGCGACGCCAGGTGATCACCAACCGGTCGGCCGCCGAGTCAGCGATCTCACACTCAGCGTCGAAGCCGAAGGCCGGGAACGACGCCCGGAAACGCAGTAGCTCCAGTTGCTCGGCCACCACCGGACGCGCCAGCCCCGCGGTGACCTCGTCCGCGCTCAGGTTGGTGCGGTTGATTTCCTTGTGCCCGCCCTCGCCGGCGCGAGCGACCGCGTCATGATCGTTGGTGCCGGCAAACAGATCCAGGTACCACACCTGAGGTTTGCCGGGCAGGAACAGCTGAATGGCCCGCGCCAGCAGCAAGCGGGGAATCGACTCCCCCAGTGCACTGAAGTAGGTCGCGTTCACCTGGTAGTAGACGCCCTTGGCCCCGTGCAGGTCCTTCACGTACCCGCCCCGGGAGACCACCACATCGATCAGCGCCGCGATCCGGTCCTCGCTGAGCAGACCCTTCAGGTCGAGCAACGGAATGCCGTCATGACAACCGAGCATGGTGACCGTCCGCAGTTTGGTGTCGACCACTTCAGCGATCCAGCGCTTCACGGTGCCCGCATCGCGCGACTCCAGGGCATCGATGATCAGCCCCGGCGCGAAGAAGTCGTAGGTGAGGTAGCCGAGATCGCCCAGCGTGCGGTGCACCCCTTCGTCGTAGGTGGAGTGGATCTCCGGCAGCAGCACCAGTCCGCGGCGATCGGCCAACTCCTTGACCTTGGCCAGCAACACCCAGGTGTCCGGGTCGTTGAGGAAGTTGCGGGCTCCTGGGCGCTTGGGCGCATAGGCGAACGCATCCAATCGGACGATCCGCGCACCATAGCCGGCCAGCTTGTCGATGGTGTCGGCGTAGAACTGCCAGACCAGCTCGGAGTCGATGTTGAGGTCCATCTGACCCAGGTAGCGCCGCCGCGACTCGGCGGTGGCGACGCCGTCCGCACGGACCGCGTCCAGCCCGGAGAAGTCGGCGTCGCCCGGACGTCCGCCGGCAGCGATCGCGGTGTTGATCCGCTCGGCCAGGACGACTGCGAGGTGGTACTGCCCACCGGTGGCGGCCAGCAGGTCCTCGGCTTCGAAAACGGGGTAACGCACCTGCTGATAGAAGGTGTTCCAATAGGGATGTTCGGTGCCGTCGGGGAAGCGCACCATCAGGATCGGTAGCCCCGGCTTACGGAAGAACATGTCGGCCAGCAGCGCCGGGTCAGGCTGGACGTAGCCGGCATCGGTGAGTTCGCCGTGGCCGTCCCAGAACCGGTTCCAGTCGATGAAGAAGTCGCGGTAGGCCGACTGATCGCCCTTCGCCAACAGGTCAGTGAACTGGGGAGACAGCACCGAAGCGTGATTGAGGATGAAATCGAGCTTGAGGTCGACTCCCGCCGCCGCGATCCGGGCCAGATCCTCATTGCTCGCCAGCCACCGGTTCAGCTCGTAGTCGATCACCGAGAAGCCCCGGTCGAGGTCGGAGTTGAAGATGCTGGGCAGCACGTAGGCCGACCCGAACGCGCCGCGCGCGGGGCCGTCAAGGAAGTCGGCGACCGCGGCCAGCTTGCCACCCAGACTGTCGGGATAGAGGTTGAGCATCGGCCCCGCGCCGGTGCTCGTCCCGCCCATCTGGCTCAGGTAGTCGGAGTAGCTGAGCAGTTCCCCCGATTTGGCCACGATGATGGCCGCCCGGGCCGCTGCCGCCTGAAGCTGGGCCTGCTCCAGTTGCAGCACCAGGCTGGTGAACGGCGAATCGACCGCCCCGTCGCGGGCGCGGGAGCGGCGATGCGCCAGCGTCTCCTCCGGGGTGCTGTTGAGCAGGATCGGCACGTCCACGCCCTGCAGGTAGGGCGAGTTTCCGTGGGTCCACTCCACGACCATCACCTGCACTCCGGTTATGTCGACCTCGTCGTGCCACAGCTGGTCCGCGGTGCGCCCCATCCGCTTCAACCGCAGACTGGTGGCCCCGTCGTGGAAGGCCCGCAGGATGGCGTTGAGCTGGTCGAAATCGATCTCGGCTGAGCTGCCGAGGTAGCCGGCCAGCGCCTGGCGCCCGGCGGCCACATAGTCGGCCAGCCACGGGTGGGCGGCCACCTGGGACGGGTCGGCGTCGAGGTTGGCCCGTTGCAGTTCAGCCAGTGCCAGACGAATCTGCGCCGTTGGTTCCCCGGACGATTCCAGCCCCCGCAGTCCACCCTCGCGGAACACCCGCAAGCGTTCGGCATCGTTGTCCTGCGGAATGCGGCGCGGATAGTTGTCGCCCGACAGCAGATAGGTGGCAACGCCATGGCTGCGCAGCCCATGGGCAAGCAGGGCGCCGGTCTCCGATTTACCCACGCCCGACCCGCCGTGGACCGAGATCACCGCGCGCCGGTGCGGGGCGGCGGCCAGGATCGGGTCGAGGAGATCCCACAATCGGGGGAAGATCACTCGGGCCTTGGCCAGATGGGTCTCGTTGATCTCGACCTTGTCGCCGGGCATGTCGCCGACCACCAAAGTCGCCAGGTCGACTGGTTCAGGAAAGGCAACCACGCTGTTCCTCCTCGTTGACCACAGCCTAGCGGCACCAGCCTGGTAAATCGATTATCCATCGGGGAGGCGTCTCCGTCGAGATGAATGCGGTACCGGCGGTAGCAGCAATACCTATGCCCGGACGTCAGGCACGGAACCCCGGCCAACATCAGGACGCCGTTGAGCGGGTGCGGGGGCGCCGCCAACGGCTCCGCTTATACCGCTGCGAACGCAATCGAGACGAACGAATGATGAATTGTGCGTGGTCGGCAGGGCCAGCATTACGCCTTACCACGGCGCTTACAGCGCGGGGAGGCGAGGATCAACGCACGACTGGGGCATGAAAAAGTCCCTGCCCGGGGGGATGGGGCAGGGACCTGGGTCCATTATAGGCGTTGACCCCCTGAAGTGTCACTCCTGCGGGGGACACGCCGATCAGGATTTCTCGGCCTCCGCGAGCAGCTTCTCCATGTCCAGCGCCTTGACCTGCTGGACGAGATCCTCGAAGGAAGCCTTGTTGAGCGCGCCCGGCTGACGGAAGACCAGGTAGCCGTCCCGGAACGCCATCAGCGTGGGGATCGAGGTGATCTCCAAGCCACCGGCGAGAGCCTGCTCGGCATCGGTGTCCACCTTGGCGAAGACCGCGTCAGGATGGCTTTCGGAGACCTGCTCGAAGACCGGGGCGAACATCCGGCACGGACCGCACCAGGCCGCCCAGAAGTCCACGAACACGATGCCGTTGTCCTTGATGGTGTCACCGAAGTTTTCGGCGGTGACGGCGATGCTTGCCATTGGATTTCCTCACGTTTGGGGTACGACTACCCAACCAGGGATTCCTGGCGGGTATTCCCTTCTACACGGTCACGAAGAGGTGGTCGGCCACCTCAGCGGCCAGCACCGGCGCGGTCACACCGTCACCGATCCGCAAGCCGCGCGGCTCGAGGGCGGCCCACACCTCCGCCCCAGGGGCGATGCCGGCGTCAGCGAGCTTCGCAAGCAGTTCGGGCTCGGCTTGGATCGACTCGCCGATCCGGGCGAGGGTGACCTGCTGCGGTCCGCCGTCGTGCAGTCGGGAGGCCAGCGACTCCACACCGTCGAGGAACTGCGCCGTCCTCGCCGACTCCCCCAACTCGACCAGGTGTGGAATCGGGTTGCCGTACGGCGAGGTCACCGGGTGATTCAGCACCTCGACCAGCCGGCGCTCGACATCGGTGGAGATGACGTGCTCCCAGCGACAAGCCTCTTCGTGCACCAGCGCCCACTCCAGGCCGATCACGTCGGTCAACAAGCACTCGGCCAGTCGGTGGCGCCGCATCACCTGCGCGGCCCGGGCCAGACCCGCCTCGGTCAGTTCCAGTTGACGATCGACGTGCAGGGTCACCAGGCCATCGCGCTCCATGCGCGCCACTGTCTCCGACACCGTCGGGCCGCTCTGCTTGAGCCGCTCGGCGATCCGGGCTCGCAGCGGGGGTACGCCTTCTTCACGCAACTCGAAAATGGTGCGCAGGTACATCTCGGTGGTATCGATCAGCTCGCCCATGCGCCTCCCCTTCAATGCCGCCAGACTATAGCCATGGCTTCGGATTGGGCACGCACCGTGGAGGTACCACCTGATCGACTGCCCGGTTGGCTGCAGCGGTTCGCTCAGCGCCATGGCGCAGCATCGGTGGTGGCCGACGACGACGCGGTGCTGTTGACCTGCCCGGACGAGGCGCAAGCCCGGATCTCGCTGCGCTGGGGACCGCTCCCCCTCACTGAGGATCCGTTGCAGGCGTTGGTCGCCGCCTACCAGCAGGAACGGACGATCGCCGCGCTGATCGTGCGCCGCCGCGGCCATGCGGTCGGAGTGTTTCGGGGAGATGCCCTGATAGCCGGACGGCACGACCACCATTACGTGCAGGGCCGCACCAAAGCCGGCGGGTGGTCACAGCAGCGCTATGCCCGTCGCCGGGACAATCAGGCCCGACACGCCTATGACGAGGCGATCGCCGACGCCGTCGACGTCCTGATCGGCGCGGATGCCGATGCGCTGGCCATCGGCGGTGATCAGACAGGGGTGGAACGGGTCCTGCGCGATGAGCGGCTGGCCATCATCGCAGCGCTCCCACGGATCACGATCGCCAACGTCCCCGATCCGAACGCGGGCGTGCTGGCCGACTTCGGTCTACGAGCGCGAGCCGCGCCGATCAGTCTGAACGCACACGCCTGAGCGGGTGACTCAGCGTCGGGCGATGACCACGGCGGCTGCGATCACGGCGACCAGTCCGACGCCACCCAGCACCCAGACGATGCGGGTGTTGTCCAGCGCGGTGTCGGGAGTGATGTTCAAGTCGGTGTCGCCGTTGTCGGTGGGCGTGGGGCTGGGCGTCGCCGTGGTGTGTGGCGCGCTCGCCGAACCAGAAGGCGTGGGAGTCGGGGCGGCCTGGGCCACCATCGCACCAGAGCCGATCACCAAAGCGGTTGCCACCGCGGCCGCGGCCAGTAGCCGACGCAGCACCATCATCATGCCGAGGAGCCTACCGACCCAATCCCAATCGATCGCTCACCGACGAGGTTTCGAACACCGGTGGCCACACGCAGCGGCCAAGGTGTCCCCAAATCGCACAGCGGCCATTAGGTTTAGCCCATGAGCACCCTGAAGCTCTGGGCCATCGGTATCGATGAGGTACGCGCGATCTTCCGCGCCGAGCCGGAGCTGGCCGACCGGCTGCGTGATGCGGCCCGGGAGCGGTTCGGCACGTCCGGTCAGCGACAGCCCGGACTACTGGGCAAGCTCGGTCCGTTCCTGCGTAACGGCGGCGATCCGGCCGCACCCCGCCCGGGAGTGCCGAATGCCGAGGACGTCGAGAACCTGCTCAGTGGACGCTTCGTCCCGCCCCACCGCTTGGTGGAGGCGTGGAACCTGCTGGAGTTCTGGCTGGACACCCTTGCCGCCGGCGCCGGACGCTGGCCGCTGACCGAGGGCGGGCTGAACGAGTTCGACTTCGACCTGGTGCGCGCCGAGGTGCCCGCCCGTTACGGCATCTCGGAGTTGTTCAAGGCCGGCCTCGGCGTCAGCCTGACCCGCTGCGGCGGATTGGCCGCCGGCTGGGTCAACGGGTCCCACGCCCAGGCCATGCGCGCCGCCTGGTCGCCCGCGTTGACCGAGCTGAGCCCGGCCCATCGGGAGTTCGCCGAACCGGTCATCGCCTTCCTCGACCAGTTCCCACAGTGGACCCACACCGCGCAGGCGGACGGACGGGCCGAGCCCGATCTGGTCGCCATCTTCCGGGCCTGACAACTCTCACGGGCGCCCCGGCTGTTGCCGAGACGCCCGCGGGAGTGGTGATTACTTGATCAGTGCGGTGATGACGCCCTGGGCGAAGTAGATCAGGAAGGCGGCCGCCACGCCGTAGAGCAGCGGATGCACCTCCTTGGCCTTCCCCCTGATCACCTTGATCAGCGCGTAGGCGATGAAGCCGGCGCCGATCCCGACGGTGATCGAGTAGGTGAACGGCATCAGCACGATGGTCAGGAAGGCCGGGATGCCCTGTTCGGGATCCTCCCAGTCGACGTGAATGACCTGAGCCATCATCAGGAAGCCGACGAAGAACAGCGCCGGGGTCGCCGCTTCGGCAGGAACGATGTGCACCAGCGGAGCCAGGAACACGCTCAGCAGGAACGCCAAGCCGGTGACGATGGAGGCGATGCCGGTGCGGGCACCGTCGCCGACGCCGGAGGCCGACTCGATGTAGGAGGTGTTCGACGACACCGAGCCCAGACCACCAGCGATGGCGGCCACGGAGTCGACGATCAGGATCTCCTGAGTGCGCGGCGGGTTGCCGTCGTCGCCCAGCAGGTCACCTTCGGCACCCACGGCCACGATGGTGCCCATGGTGTCGAAGAAGTCACTGAGCAGCAGCGAGAAGACCAGCAGCACCAATCCGAGCACGGCGGCCGGACCGGAGGCGCCGGTGAAGCCACCGAACAGGTCCACCCGGCCGAGCAGGCCCAGGTTGGGGGCAGTGAACTCACCGATGGTCGGCAGGTTCTGGATCCAGCCGGTCGGGTTGACCACGGCACCAGTCGCGTCCTTCATCAGCGGAATGTTGAGCGCCGCCTGGACGATCACCGCCACCACGGTCGCGGCCAGGATCGCGATCAGCATCGCGCCCTTCACCTTGCGGACGAACAGCACGATCAGGATCAGCAGGCCGATCAGGAAGATCGCGATCGGCCAACCCAGCAACTGACCGAAGATGCCCAACTGCACCGGAGTGCCGACGGCACTACGGACGACACCGGAATCGACCAGACCGATGAAGGCGATGAAAAGGCCGATGCCCACCGAGATGCCGGTGCGCAGGCTGCGCGGCACCGCGTTGAAGATCGCCTTCCGGAAGCCGGTGAGCACCAGAATCAGGATCAGCACGCCTTCCCAGACGATCAGGCCCATGGCCTGCGGCCAGGTCATCTGCTTGACGATGGTGTAGGCCACCAGCGCGTTCAGGCCCAGGCCAGTGGCCAGAGCGATCGGGAAGCGTGCGTAGGCGCCCATCAGGATGGTGAGGATGCCGGCGATCAGCGCCGTCGCCGCAGCCACCATGGCCATCGAGGTGGGAACCGCATTGGGATCAGTCGGCAGTGCGCCGCTGATCAGATGACCGGTCACATCGACCTGAGTACCGATGATGATCGGGTTGAGGATGATGATGTACGCCATCGTGAAGAACGTGACCAGCCCGCCGCGGATCTCGCGACCCATGGTGGAACCACGTTTGGTGAGCTCGAACCAGGAGTCCAAGCCCTTGTTGGGAGAGGTGGACGGTGTGACCGTCGGTGAAGCGTTCGCCATGGGCGAATGCTAGAGCCAAGGTGTTACGTCTATGGTGTTGTCCGTGACGCAGAACGCCGGCGAGCACAGGCCGATCCTGATGCAGGCGCCCGTCCGGGCTCTGGATCCGGACGGCATTGCCGTGGTGGGTTCGGGCACCGCGGCCTTCGCGGCCGGCGCCATCGCGTGCTGGATCTTCCTCGAACCACTCACCGCCACCGGACGCGACTGGTACCTGTGGGTGGCGATCACCGGCACCGCGATCGGTCTGATCGGCTTGGCCGTCGGGCTGATGCGCGGACGGAAGCGGCGCCGCGGCCATCGCGGCGCCCGCTACTCAATCGAAGAGGCTGGTGTCGATACTGACGGTGTCCCAGACCGGGACTGACAGGTCGACGCCGCGGCTGGGCTCGCTGACATCGGAATGCCCGCCACAGCCGTGCGCCAAGCTCACCACCGTGCCGTCGCTGGGCGACAGTTCGTTGGTGCACACCCCGAACAGCCGTCCCAGGCCGCCACGCAGACCCACCAGGAAGCCGCAGGTCGCACACTCGGCCGGAGCCTGAGAGGCCATCGCCGTCTCCGGTCCGCCCGGACCGGCCAGCCACCGCTCGGCGGCCTCGTCGCGTCCGACCTGGGAGAGCACCCGTTCCTTGCCCAACCCCAACTCGGCGACCACGGCCCGCAACTGGCTGGCTTCGGCCGGTTCGAGATCGGCGGCGTACTCGCCCCCGGTGTAGCCCGGCTCCAGCCGGATGTCGTCAGCTGAGGCCGGGGCGATCACGCCAGGGGTGATGTCCTTGGGCCCGATCCGGTCCGACCACGGCACCCACGCCGGGGCCAACAGTGCGCCCTCCCCGGGCAGCAGGGTGACCTCGGAGATGGTCGCGACCCGGGCACGGGCCGCACGCACCACCGTGACCGACCATTGCCAGCCCGGGTAGCCGGGATGATCGCAGGCGAACAGGTGGGTGACCACCCGGGACTCCTCGGCGATCACGCCCAGATGCTGACCCACTTCGAGCACACCGGCGCGGGCCACCGCTGCTGAGCGGGCCAGCTCCACAGCGTCAGCGCACACCTGGTCGAGCTCAGCCGTTCCGACGCTCACTTCTACAGCTCCAACTCATCGGCAACGGCTCGCAGCACCGAAGCGGTCTTACCGGCGACCTTGGGGTCGGGGTAGCGGCGACGCCGATACCCATTGCCCAGGCCGTCGAGCATTTTGATCAGGTCTTCCACGATCACCGCCATTTCATCGGCGGACTTTCGTTGGGCCTTCGACAGCGACGGCGGGGCCTCCAACAGGCGCACCGACAGGGCCTGCTCGCCCCGCTTGCCGTCGACCACGCCGAACTCGACCTTCTGCCCACGGCGCAGGGTGGTCACGCCGTCAGGCAGGGCGGATGAACGGACGTAGACGTCCTCGCCACCGTCGTCCTTGGAGAGGAAGCCGAAGCCCTTCTCCGCGTCGTAGTAACGCACCTTGCCGATTGGCATGATTCTCACTCCTGAAAACATCGGGTATTTGTCCGACCGAGCCATCAGCCTACCGGTCAGCACCTCTGAGAACATCTCCACCGACTCTGTCCGTCGAGGTCGGGCACTCGGCTCGCCGGTTGTCGGCTCGGTAGGCTGGGCACATGGCCGATTGGACCGACGGACCGGAGTACGCCCCGGAAGACCGTCCGGCCGCCTTCGTGGCGCCGGATGCGGTCGCGCTGGCCGAGGCGCCCAGCGCCGCACCGGTCACCGACTTCCCCGCTGATGAGCCCAACTTCGTCGCGCCGTCCGCCCCCGCGCCCGACCTGCGCGAGTTGGTGCCCACCGCAGCCCCCGGCCGTAACCCCAATCTGCCGTTCGAGTCGATCACCTCGCCGATGACCGCCGTCCAACCGGTCACACCCGAGCGACGGCCCGAGGAACCGTTCAATGCGCCGGGCCCTCCGTTGAGCGGCTACCTGCCGGTGCAGCCGGTGATCCAGCCCACTGCCCAGGTGAATCCGGCGCCGTTCCCCGCCCCGGGATCGACCGCGTGGTTCGCCCCGCCTACCGGCCAACCGGTACTGCCCTCACCCAGCCCGGTCGACATCTCCCGGATCTGGAAAGAGACCACCAACTGGGTGATGATTCCCCTGATCATCGCCATGTTCATCCTGCCGGCATCACCGATCGCTCTGTTGGTCGCCTGGCTCAGCACCGTCCAGATCCGCTACCGACGCACTGCGATTCGCCGCGCCTACTGGATCGCGCTGGCTGCGATCGTGGTGATCAGCCTGGCCACCGTCTTCGCCGACAGCAGCGTGGGCATCTGGGATCCGGTGTGCATCACCTCCCTGCTGGCCGCCTGGGTCCTGGTGTTCGTCACCCCGGGCCTGGTCGGGGCGGCCTTGCGCAACAACGAAGCACCCGACCGGTACTGATCGATGCGGACCTTTCAGGCGGTGCCCGCCCACCTGCGGCCGGAGCGCTCGCGGCGGGCAGCGCGGGTGATCGTGATCGCCGATGGTGCGGTACTCCTGCTCACCGACACCGACCCCGGCCTTCCGGGCAGTCGGTGGTGGGTGACCCCCGGTGGTGGCATCGATCCGGGCGAGACCGCCCGCGAGGCTGCGGCCCGCGAGGTGGCCGAGGAACTGGGACTGGTCATCGACGCCGCCGCGCTGGTCGGGCCGGTCGCCGTCCGCGACGTCGTCCACGGGTATTCCGATCAGATCCTTCGCCAGCACGAAACCTTCTTCGTCCTCCCGGTCGACGGACGTTTCGAGCCCAGCCAGGACGGACACACCCCCGACGAGTTGGTCACCCTCGCCGGCTGGGGCTGGATCGAGATCGCCGACCTGGCCGACCAGCCTGATCCGGTCTGGCCGGAGTGGCTGGCCGAGGCAGTCGATCTCGCCGGCTGGGACGGCGCGAGCGTGCGGGATTACGGACGAAACGAGGAGTCGACGGTCCCGGTAGAGTGAGGGCACGTGACGATCAACGACATTGCCCCTGGCGACCACGCCAGTCAAAGCCGCTACCTGGAGCGCTTCTTGTGGCTGTCCATCGCCACCGCCATCCTCACCGTCATCATCAAAGGCTTCGCCGCCTGGGTGACCAACTCGGTCGGCTTGTGGTCGGACGCTTTGGAGTCGACGGTCAACCTGGTGGCCGCCATCGTTGCACTGTGGGCGATCCGGTTGTCGGCCAAACCGGCTGACGACAACCACGACTTCGGACACGGCAAGGCCGAATACATGTCCGCAGCGGTCGAGGGCACACTGATCTTCATCGCCGCGGGCGCGATCATCTACAGCGCCATCGGACGACTGATCCAGCCCGTCGAGCCCGAGCAGCTCGGCCTCGGCCTGTTGCTGTCCACGATCGCCAGCCTGCTGAACCTGGGCACCGGTCTGCTGCTGCTGCGCGCCGGACGCAAGCACCGCTCAATCACCCTGGAAGCCGACGGCAAGCACCTGCTCACCGACGTGTGGACCTCGGTCGGGGTGCTGGTGGCGATCGGCCTGGTGTTCCTCACCGGCTGGACCATCCTCGACCCGATCATCGCCATCCTGGTGGGTCTGAACATCCTGTTCACCGGCTTCACCCTGGTGCGTCGCTCGGTGGTGGGCCTACTGGACGGTTCCCTGCCGCCCGAAGAGGTCGAGATCGTCACCCAGGCCGCACGCGAGGCCTGCAGCTCCTGCGACATGACCATCACCCAGGTACGCACCCGGGAATCCGGGCGGCAACGCTTCGTGTACGTCACCTTGGAAGTCCCCGGCGACTGGACGGTGCGGCGCGCTCATGACATCGCCGACCTCGTCGAAGGAGCGGTAGACGAGGCCTTCCCCGGCACGACCACGTTCGTCCATGTCGAGCCGGCCAAGGTCACCAGCGGCGCGGCGGCGACCAACGACTGATCAGGCCAGGCGGTGCCGGGTCTCCTCATCGACCAGGTTTCTCCAGGTGCGTACCAGGCCCGAATCCACGTAGGCCTTGAACGAGCCGCCAGGTCGGGCGGCTGAGGAGATCTGGAAGCTGCGCACGCCGGCGCGGGCCAGCCACGGCACATGCTCAGGCTTCAGGCCGCCGCCCACCATGATCACGCTGGCCGCCCAGGGATCGGCCTTCGCCCGCGCGAGCAGATCATTGAGCCCATGTTCGGTGCCGCGCGGCGAACCAGCGGTGAGCACCTGATCGAGTCGACTCAACTCGGCCAACGCTCGCCAGGCCCGGTCCGGCTCCAGACAGGTGTCGATCGCCCGGTGGAAGGTCCACGGCCAGGAGCCGTCGGCGACCAACTCCTCGATCAGCGGCACATCGACGTCGCCGTTGCCGTTCAAGAAGCCCAGCACCATGCCGTCAGCGCCGGCCTCGACGTAGGAGGCCATCAGCCCGCGCAGCCGGACAGCTTCGCCGCCGTCGGTGCTGTAGCCGGAACGCAACCGCACCAGTACCCGCACCTCGACCGAGGTCACCCGGCGAATGTCGGAGACCAGTTGCGGGGTGGGTGACAGACCACCGTCGTCCAGCGTGCCGACCACCTGGACGCGATCAGCACCACCGGCCTCGGCGCGTTCCGCGTCGGCCGGCTGCAGGGCCACCACCTCGAGCAATCCGCTCATGAAGCAATTCTGCGGCGCACGGCCGAGTCGACCGCCTCGACACGCCCCGGCATCAGGCCTGATTCGTCACCGGATCCTCAGCGACCGCAACCGCATAGGCCGCCGAGTCCACGCCGCCGCGGGGCATCCGCGACGCCGCCACGATCAGCAGCGCTGCCGACAGCGCCACCGCACCGAACATCCAGGAGAAGGCGGTCACCGCTGCCGCCGGGCTGGCGACGCCACCACCGGCAGTCAGCAAGTTGTTGACGATGGCGCCGTAGACCGCGACCCCGACCGCGCTGCCCACGGAGCGGGCCAGCATGTTGCTGCCGGTCACCAGCCCGCGCTCATTCCAGTCGACCGACGCTTGAGCGGCCACCAGCGAGGGCGCGGCCGTCCAGCCCAGGCCGAAGCCCATGACGAAGCAGACCACCGCGACGGTCCAGGGGCTGGGCCAGGGGCCGGTGGCGACCAAACCGAGGGCGCCGACCAGGGCGATCGACGAGCCCAGCAGCACGGTGGCGCGGAACCCGTGCCGCAGGTAGACCCGTCCGGCGATCGAGGAGGCCAGCGGCCAGCCGAGGGTGAGCGCAGCGATCGCGACGCCCGAGATGACCGGTGTCTGACCGGCCGCCGCCACCAAGTAGGTGGGGACGAAGCTGGTCACTCCGGTCATCACCGCGCCGATCGCCAGCGACACCACGGTGGTGGTGCCGATCAACCGACGGCGCAGGATCGCGACATCGAGCACCGGTTCGGCCGCGCGGCGTTCGACAGCGGGGAAGACCGCCAAGGCGATCAGGCCGACGCCGAAGCTGGCATAGCTGGGCCAGGAGTTCCACGCCCAGGCGCTGCCGCCCTCCAGCAGCGCCAGGATGAGCGCGGTGAGCCCGACGGTCAGCACGGTGGCACCGAGGTAGTCGATCCGATGCCGCCGGGGATGGACGTCCTCGTGATAGAAACGCGCCAGCGCCCAGATGGCGACCACGACCAGCGGAATGTTCACTGCAAAGATCCATCGCCACGAGGCGTACTGGGCGAACAGACCCCCCATGGCCGGACCGACGACCGACGACAGCGCCCAGACGCTAGCGATGTAGCCCTGGGCTTTGGCGCGTTCGGCCACGGTGTAAAGGTCGCCGACCACGGTCATGGTGATGGGTCCGATCGCTCCGGCGCCCAAGCCTTGCAGCACCCGGAAGGCGATCAGCGCCGCCATGTTCCAGGACACGGCGGCCAAGATCGAGGACACCCCGAAGAGCACGACCCCGAAGATCAGTACCGGCTTGCGTCCGATGGTGTCGGCCAGCTTGGAGTACACCGGGACGGACACGGCTTGGGCGAGCAGGTACACCGAGAACAGCCACGGGAACTGATGGAAGTCGCCCAGGTCCTTGACCACGGCTGGCACTGCGGTGGCCAGCACGGTGGCGTCCAGAGCCATCAGGCCGGTGGACAGCATGACCGCCATCATCACCAGACCGCGTTCTGATCGCAGGCCCACCCCCGCCATTCCGTCACCACTCACCTGTGCACCAACGCCTTGCTCTGATCCCACATTCCCCGACTGTCGGTCGAGGGCTCGCCTTGTCGCCGAAGGCCCCACCCTAGGGGCGAGCCCTCGGCGCTAAGGCGAGCCCTCAATGCGTGGACGGTGCCGCAGACGCCAGCGGGGGCCGGCCATCGAGTGATGACCGACCCCCGCTGGGAGCTGTGCGGATCAGAAATCCATGCCGCCCATGCCGCCGTCGCCGCCCGGCATGGCCGGAGCCTTCTCCGGCTTGTCGGCGATAACCGCTTCGGTGGTCAGGAACAGCGCCGCGATTGACGCTGCGTTCTGCAGCGCCGAACGGGTCACCTTGGCCGGATCGATGATGCCGGACTCGACCATCTTCACGTACTCACCGGTGGCCGCGTTCAGACCCATCCCGGCTTCGAGGTTGGCCACCTTCTCGGCCACCACTCCGCCTTCGAGACCGGCGTTGATCGCGATCTGCTTCAGCGGAGCCGAGCAGGCGGTGAAGACGATGTTGGCACCGGTGGCCTCGTCACCGCTCAGACCGTCGAGGTTGGTGGCCGCAGCGGCCTGCAGCAGCGCCACGCCGCCGCCGGGGACGATGCCCTCTTCCACAGCCGCCTTGGCGTTGCGGACGGCGTCCTCGATGCGGTGCTTGCGCTCCTTCAGCTCGACCTCGGTGGCCGCGCCGACCTTGATCACCGCAACACCGCCGGCCAGCTTGGCCAGGCGCTCCTGCAGCTTCTCGCGGTCGTAGTCGGAGTCGGAGTTCTCGATCTCGCGACGGATCTGAGCGACCCGTCCGGCGATCTGCTCGGCGTCGCCGGCACCGTCGATGATGATCGTCTCGTCCTTGGTGACCTTGACCGAGCGGGCCTGGCCCAGCAGGTCGAGGGTGACCTGGTCGAGCTTGAGACCGACCTCTTCGCTGACGACCTGGCCACCGGTCAGGATGGCGATGTCGGTCAGCATGGCCTTGCGACGGTCACCGAAGCCGGGAGCCTTGACGGCCACCGACTTGAAGGTGCCCTTGATCTTGTTGACGATCAGGCCGGCCAGCGCCTCGCCGTCGGTGTCTTCGGCGATCACCAGCAGCGGCTTGCCGGACTGGACGACCTTCTCCAGCACCGGCAGCAGATCGCGCAGGTTGGAGACCTTGGAGTTCACGATCAGGATGTAGGGATCGTCCAGGACGGCCTCCATCCGCTCGGCGTCGGTGACGAAGTACGGCGAGATGAAGCCCTTGTCGAAGCGCATGCCCTCGGTGAGCTCCAGGTCGAGGCCGAAGGTGTTCGACTCCTCGACGGTGATCACGCCTTCCTTGCCGACCTTGTCCATCGCCTCGGCGATGATGTCACCGACAGTGGTGTCGGCGGCGGAGATCGACGCGGTGGCGGCAATCTGCTCACGGGTCTCGATGTCGATCGCGGCAGCGCTGAGCTGCTCGATGATCGCGGCCACTGCCTTCTCGATGCCCTTCTTCAGGCTCATCGGGTTGGCACCGGCGGTCACGTTGCGCAGGCCCTCGCGCACCATCGCCTGAGCGATCACGGTGGCGGTGGTGGTGCCGTCGCCGGCGACGTCGTCGGTCTTCTTGGCGACCTCCTTGACCAGTTCGGCGCCGATCTTCTCGTAGGGATCCTCGAGCTCGATCTCCTTGGCGATCGACACGCCGTCATTGGTAATGGTGGGGGCGCCCCACTTCTTTTCCAGCACCACGTTGCGGCCCTTGGGGCCCAAGGTCACGCGGACGGCGTCGGCGAGGGTGTTCATGCCCCGCTCGAGCCCGCGACGAGCCTCGACGTTGAACTCAATCAGCTTCGCCATGTCTGTTCGGCAATCCTTTGGCGTCGGTGGGGGCGTCTGGCCCCGCGGTGAACGTTGTCAGTCGGATCGATGTCCGCGAACGGAGAGATCAGTACTGATCGCATCGACTCAGACGTGGCACTCTCAGCGCGAGAGTGCTAACCACATGTTTAGCACTCGCACCCGCCGAGTGCAAACGATTCCCTGGGCGCATCCGCCGACCGAGAGGCACAATGGGGCCATGCTCAGCGCGTCCGGCCGCCGGTGGGGCCATACGGTGCGGGCGGTCCTCAACGCCGCGAACCTGACGACCGTCGTGGGGCTGCTGATCGCCCTGGCCGGACGCAGCCAACTCCGCGGCGGCGGCCGCGGACTTGTCCTGGCCGAGCACTACCGATTGGGGATCCCCCGCCGCGGCGCCTTCACCATCGGCAACGTGGTGCTGTTCCCCAACGGGAGCCTGAACGACCTGGCCCAGCGCTACCCCGACATCCTCGACCACGAGGGTGCGCACGCCTGGCAGTACGCCGCCTGCATCGGGTTGCCGTTCTTTCCGCTGTACGCGATCGCCTCGGGTTGGTCATGGTTGCGCACCGGCGATGCCGCCTCCGCCAACTTCTTCGAGCGCACCGCCGGACTCAGCCGCGGCGGCTACGTCGAACAGCCTCGCAGCAATGCCGGCTGGAAGCGGCTCATCGGCATGCCCGGCCAGGAGCGCCACTAACCGCAGTTGTAGGTGATGCTCACCTTGGCGTTCGTGGTCATGCTGTCGCCGGTCAGCGTCCCGGACTTGCCGTCAGCGGCCAGCGACGTCTTCGCCTTCAGCACCACGTCAGCAGTACCGCCCACGGTGTAGGCCACGCTGGTCGCGGCCTTGCCCGAGGTGTCGATGATGATCCCCAGGTAGTTGGGTTTGGTCGTGCCTGCGGGGAGGTCGGAGGTCACCACTCCGAGATTGAAAGCCACGGTGGTACCGAGCGCCTCACACTCGCCGCCGCTGAGCGCGGCCTCCTTGCCGTCGACAGTGAGCTTTGCCGTCGCCGGTCCAGTACAGAACACCCGCACCACACCAGGTTTGCCCGACCAGGCCTCGCAAGTGGCATCGCCACCGCCGGCCGGCGCCTGCGTGGCCGGTGCCTGCGTGGCCGGTGCCTGCGTGGTCGGAGCCGACGAGGACGGTGCCCCGTCACCGATGGGTTGACTGGCCGACGGGCCGCCGGCGCACCCGGTGATCGAGGCCAGGGCGATCACGCTGACGGCCACTGCTGCTGCGCCTTGCCACCTGGACATAGATGATCCTTTCGACCTCGCACCCACCACCACGCTAATCCAATTTCAACAGCCAGAGAAAGAGAGAACGCCGTCGGATGGCGACGGCGTTCTCTAGGGCTGGGTGGTGTGAGTCAGTGCAGGCTGACACCGAGTCGGCGAGCGGTGCGCTCCTTCTGCCGCATCTCGCGGAGCCGACGCATTCGCTTGATCAGCAGCGGGTCGTAGGCCAGGGCGTCCGGGGAATCGATCAGCGCGTTCAGCAACTGGTAGTAGCGCGTCGGCGAGATGTCGAAACGATCCCGAATCTCGGACTCCTTCGAACCGTCCAACGACCACCAGTTCTTCTCGAAATCCAGCAGGGCCGCCTGCTGCTCGCTCAGGCCCGAGGTGGTGATCGGCATCGGTGAGGACATGGCTCCAGCATAGGGCCAAACAACACCGATGTCATTCGCTGATCCGGATCCCGGCAACGCCCGTCGGCGGCCCCGTCCGGCCTCGTCCGAAGCTGGTTGCCGGGGCCGTCGGCGTCCGGAGACGCTAGGATCGACGCTGCGTGGGCCCACCCACTTGTCGACCAGTGAGGAAGCTAGATGCAGCGGTTGCAGGGCGCAATCCAGCGTTACGACTGGGGCACCATCGACGCGATTCCGGAACTCCTGGGACGTCCGTCCGACGGCCGACCGTTCGCCGAGTATTGGCTGGGGGCACACGCCTCCGCCCCGGCCGAACTGGACGGCCAGCGCCTCGACGACTACCTCCACCATCAGCCCGAGATCATCGGTGCGGCCAGCCGTGCCCGCTTCGGTGATCAACTGCCCTACTTGGTGAAAGTGCTGTCGGCTCGGCATGCCCTGAGCCTGCAGGCGCACCCGTCACGAGAACAGGCCGAGGAGGGCTTCGCCCGCGAGGAAGCCGCCGGGGTGGCACCGGACGCCCCTGAGCGCACCTACCGGGACTCCTGGCCCAAGCCGGAGATCCTGATCGCCCTGGACGAGTTCCACACTCTGAGCGGGTTCCGCGACCCGCGCCACACCGATGCGTTGTTCGCCGGGTTGGGGGTGGCCGAGCAGCTGGCCAGCGTGATCGGACCGCTCACGGAACGGCGCGGCGCGGCGGCGTTGGCCGAAGTCTTCCTGGACGTGCTCAGCCTCGATGGCGAGCGCGCCGAGTTGTCAGAACTGGTCTGCGCTGCGGCCATGCAGCACAAGGACGATCCCGGTGAGATCGGCGATTTCGCCCGCACGGTGATCGAACTGGACGAGGTGTTCCCCTCCGATCCGGGCATCCTGGCCGCCCTCCTGCTCAACCGGGTGGTGTTGCAGCCCGGCGAAGCGGTGTTCGTCCGCGCCGGTCAGATGCATGCCCACCTCCGCGGCACGGGGGTGGAGATCATGGCCAACTCCGACAACGTGATCCGCGGCGGACTGACCGCCAAGCATGTCGATGTCGAAGAACTGCTCAAGGTCGTCGAGTTCGAAGATGAGACCCCGCAGATCACCACCCCGGTGCGGGTCGACGGTGGGCTGGAGCACTACCCCACCGGCTGCGACGAGTTCGACGTGTGGCGAATCAGCGGCGGCAGCGGTACCGAACTTCCCGGAGCGGGCTCTGCCCGGGTGCTGCTGGTCGTCGACGGCACCATCACCTTGCAGGCCGCCGAAGACACGCTGACTCTCGGCCGCGGCGAGGCCGCCTTCTTCAGCGCCGACGAGGTCGTCAGCTATCACGGCGGCGGCACCAGTTTCCTGACCGCCTCCGGGGTGCGGTGAGCGCGAGCGCGCTGCGCGTCCTGCTGCAGGCCGTGGCCGCAGCCGAACGTCCCGTCGTCCTGATCGACGGCGGCGCAGGCTCTGGTAAGTCGACGTTGGCAGCCGACCTCGTGGCGCAGTGGCCGACCAGCAACCGTCCTGTCGTGGTGTGCACCGATCAGTTCTGCCCCGGCTGGAACGGCCTCGCGGTGGCCGCCGCACGGGTACCCCAGGTGATCTCCACCGGCGAGTTCGTCGAATGGGACTGGCTCGCTGATGGCCCCGGCGAGCAGCAGCACCTTGACCCGCTCCGACCACTGATCATCGAGGGCTGCGGGGCCATCACCCCCGCCAGCCGAGAACTGGCCACCTTGGCGATCTGGCTGGACGCCCCCGAGGGCCTCCGCCGCGAGCGCGCCCTCGCCCGTGACGGCGACGTGTTCGCCCCCCACTGGGAGCAGTGGGCGGCGCAGGAACAGGTGCACTGGCAGGCCGGCAAGCCCTGGGAGTTGGCCGACCTGGTGATCGACGTCGCTACGGACTGAGTCCGTCCAGCCCGCGGGTCAGGCCGGGCGATGATCAGCCAGCGACCGGCTTGCGCAGGAACACCAGGCCGGGAGCGGTGTCGAAATCGGCATAGCCGGCACGGCGGTATTGGCCGAGGTTGCGCTCGCTGGCCGCACCGGTGAATAGCACCATCCAGGCGACCCCGTCCGGAGCCTGGTCCTCGATGTGACGCAACAGCAGCCCACCGAGCCCCTCCCCCTGACGATCAGGGGCGACCATCAGTCGTCCGATCTGCCAGGTGTCGCCATCGACGAAGCCGCGCACGGCCCCGATGAGTCGGCCCTGGTCACGCAACACCCACGCCCGGGGCATCCAGGCGCGCACCGACTCCAGCGGTTCACTCAGCGGGGGGATGCTCAGATCGTTGTTGGTGATCGCTTCACTGACCCAGCAGGCCCGCTGCAAGACCATCACTTCTGGGGCGTCGGCTGCAGTCGCGGGCACAGGAGTGAGCGTGGACATGAGCCGAGCCTAGCGATGCCGGTCGGCGGTGCTGCCCAACCTTTGCCACAATGGAGCCCCCTGGGCTGCGGCCCAGTGCCTCCGTAGCTCAGTTGGTAGAGCGTCCGCCTTGTAAGCGGGATGTCGCGGGTTCGAATCCTGTCGGAGGCTCCAGCGAGGGCGCTCCACCGGCGCCGAGAGTCAGGCAGACCGCTTGCGCTGCTGGACGACGGTGCTGGCCACCACGACCACCAACAGCACCAAGGACACCCAGGGCAAGTAGGCGCCGTAGGCCTGAACCACCTCGACGGCGGGCTCGCCGATCCAGTACCCGACGGCCAGCAGGCCGGCGTTGACCACCGCAGAGGTGAGGATCGACACGGTGAGGAACTTCTTCAGGCTGGTGCCGGCCTCGCCGAGCACCGCAACCACCACCCCGCGTCCGGGGACGAACGGGATCAGCGAAACCACCAGCGCCAGGATGTCGTACTTGCGGGCGAACTGCTCGGCCCACGCATTGACCTTCCGCGCGCGCTGGGAGCGCCCCGACCAGACCTCGATCAGGTTGCGTCCCCACAGCCGTCCCGCCCACCAGTAGACCCAGTCGAACTTGATCAGCCCCAGGGTGCCGATCACCAACACCAACGGCCACCACGGATCGCCCACTGCCGCGCGGGCACCCATCAACACCATGCCCGACCAGGAGCCGAGCGCGGCCAGGATGTGCGGCCCGTACGCCAGCAGGATCGGACGCAGCGGCCACATGATCAGGGAGAACACCGCGATCGCCCCCAGCCAGGAGAAGCAGGCGATGTCGGCCCGGGTGGGCTTGTGCCGCCACGGTAAGGAGGGGTCGTCCCACCACTCTGCGGGCGCGTCGGTCCCATCCTCGGGTTCGGGTGCGGCGCCGTCGGAGGCCGGCTGGGGATCAGTCACGCGGTGAGCCTACCCGCCCCCCGGTCAGCGGCGACTTGTGCGTAGAAACCCGATTCGCAGAACCCTGCCAAGTAAGTACATAGCCATGACATGATGGTCACGGTCGCGACGACGCGGCCAATTTTCCACTACGGATCGTCGGGCACGTACCTGCCCGTGGAAAGGATGTTTTGGCATGGCTACGGTCAGCTTCAAACAGGCAACCAGGGTCTATCCCGGTTCCGATCACCCCGCCGTCGAGGCTCTCGATCTTGAGATCGGTGACGGCGAATTCATGGTCCTCGTCGGACCGTCCGGCTGCGGCAAGTCCACCTCGCTGCGCATGCTCGCCGGGCTCGAAGAGGTCAACAGCGGCAACATCTTCATCGGTGACCGAGACGTCACCAACCTGCCGCCGAAGGACCGCGACATCGCGATGGTCTTCCAGAACTACGCGCTGTACCCGCACATGACCGTGGCCGACAACATGGGCTTCGCCCTGAAGATGGCCGGTATCCCCAAGGCCGAGCGTGACACTCGAGTGGCTGAGGCCGCCAAGCTGCTGGGCTTGGAGGAGTTCCTCGCCCGCAAGCCCAAGGCGCTGTCCGGCGGGCAGCGTCAGCGCGTCGCAATGGGCCGCGCGATCGTCCGGCAGCCCCAGGTGTTCTTGATGGACGAGCCGCTGAGCAACCTGGACGCCAAGCTGCGCGTTTCCACCCGCACCCAGATCTCGGCGCTGGTGACCCGCCTCGGTGTCACCACCGTGTACGTCACCCACGACCAGGTCGAGGCCATGACCATGGGCGACCGGGTCGCGGTGATGAAGGACGGCCTGCTGCAGCAGGTGGACAGCCCGCTCACCTTGTACGACAAGCCGAAGAACCTGTTCGTGGCCGGCTTCATCGGCTCGCCGGCGATGAACCTGCTCAAGGGCAAGGTCGTCGAAGGCG
>JAJTBJ010000255.1 GCA_021286985.1 Propionibacteriales bacterium
CCGAAGCCGATGTCGTAGGCCCAGCCGTCGCCACCGACCACCCACACCGAGGTGGGCACCAGCGCATCGGCGATGGTGGACAGCACCTCGACACCGGGGACGTCGGCGTGAGCCGCCAGCGCCGTCTTCAGCTCGGCGACCCGCGCCCGCTGCTCGGCGATCGCGGCCTCGTCGGTGACCGGGATGTCGTCGGCGCAGACAGCCGCGACGAACTCATCACTCAGGCCCAGCGCACCGGCGAGTTCACCGGTGAGGGTGCGGGCCTGCGCGGCCCGCTCGCTGATGCCCAGCTCCAGACCCATGCCGAACTCGGCGTTGTCCTCGAACAGCGAGTTGTTCCAGGCCGGACCGCGGCCGTCGGCGTTCTTCGACCACGGGGTGGTCGGCAGGTTGCCGCCGAAGATGGACGAACACCCGGTGGCGTTCGCCACGACCATGCGGTCGCCCAGCAGCTGGCTGACCAGCTTCAGGTACGGGGTCTCGCCACAGCCGGAGCAGGCGCCGGAGAACTCGAACAGCGGCTCGAGCAGCTGCGAACCCTTGACCGTGTCGGTACGGACGGTGGTGCGGTCGGTCTCGGGGATCGACAGGTAGTAGTCGAAGCCGATCCGCTGGGCATCACGCACGTCGTCGGCCGGAACCATGTCGAGCGCCTTGTGCGTCGGGTCGGTCTTGGACTTCGCCGGGCAGACCGAGACACACACGGTGCAACCGGTGCAGTCGTCAGGGGCGACCTGGATGGTCAGGCGCGTCCCTTCGGGGAAGTCGCGACCCATGGTGGCCTTGGTCTCGAACTCGGCCGGCGCTCCCGCGATCGATTCGGCGGAGAAGGTCTTCATCCGGATCGCGGCGTGCGGGCAGGCCAGGGTGCACTTGCCACAGTCGATGCACAAGCTCGAATCCCACTTGGGCAACTCGGTGGCCAGGCTGCGCTTCTCGAGCTTGGCAGTACCGGTCGGGAAGGTGCCGCCGGGCGGCATCGCCGAGACCGGCAGCAGTTCACCCTCGCCGGCGATCAGCCGCTTGACGGTCGCCAGCACCGCATCGGGTGCCTGCTCCACATCGGAGGGCACCACGTCACCGGCCGGAGCCTCACCGATCTTGACCTTCGACAGGGCCGCGATGGCCGAGTCGATGGCGGCGATGTTGGCCTCGACCACAGCCGCGCCACGCTTGGCGTAGGTCTTGGCCGCACTGTCCTTGGCCAGAGCCAGGGCCTCGTCCACCGGCAGCACGTCGGCCAAGCCGAAGAAGCAGGCCTGCATCACGGTGTTGACCCGCTTGCCCAGGCCGGCAGCGCGCGCCACGGTGAGGGCGTCGATGGTGTAGACCTTCAGCGCCTTGGCGATGATCGTCGACTGCACCTTGGCCGGCAGGTGCTCCCACAGCTCGTCGGCGCTGTACGGGGCCGCCAGCAGGACGGTCGCGCCCGGCTTGGCGATGTCGAGCACCGGCAGCTGGCTCAGCAGCGTGAACTGGTGGACGGCCACGAAGTCGGCCTGCTCGATCAGGAACGGATCATCGATCGGATCCGGGCCGAAGCGCAGGTGCGACACGGTGGTCGATCCGGACTTCTTGGAGTCGTAGACGAAGTAGCCCTGGGCGAACAGGTCGGTGTGCTCACCGATCAGCTTCACCGAGTTCTTGTTGGCGCCCACGGTGCCGTCCGAACCCAGGCCGTAGAAGACGGCCTGCCGCGCCCGGGTGGGCAAGGTGAAGGACGGGTCGGTGCTGAGGCTCAGGTGAGTGACGTCATCGACGATGCCAACGGTGAAGCGACGACGAGCCGACTCGCCGGCCACGACTGCGGTGAGCTCGTTGAAGGTCGCCGCCACGTCGCGCGGGGTGAACTCCTTGGCGCCCAGGCCGTAGCGACCGCCGATGACCTTCGGGCCGCCGGAGCGGTAGTCGGCCAGCGCAGTGACGGTGTCGAGGAACAGCGGCTCGCCCTGCGAACCCGGCTCCTTGACCCGGTCGAGCACGGCCACGGCCTTGACGGTCTCGGGCAGCGCGGCCACGAACTCTTCGGCCGGGAACGGACGGTACAGCCGCACCACCAGGACGCCGACCTTCTCGCCGTTGGCGTTGAGGTGCGCCACCGTGCTGCGGACGGTGTCGGTGCCCGAGCCCATGATCACGACCACACGCTCGGCGTCGGGAGCGCCGTAGTACTCCACCAGGTTGTAGCGGCGTCCGGTCAGTTCGAAGAACTGATCCATCTTCGCCTTCACGATGCCGGGAACGGCGTCGTAGTACAGGTTGGCGGCTTCGCGTCCCTGGAAGAACACGTCCGGGTTCTGGGCGGTACCGCGCAGCACCGGGGCGTTGGGCTGCATGGCGCGGGCGCGGTGGGCCAGCACGGCCTCGTCGCTGACCAGCGAACGCAGCTGCTCGTCGGACAGGATCCGGATGCGGTTGACCTCATGGCTGGTGCGGAAGCCGTCGAAGAAGTGCAGGAACGGCAGCCGGGCCTCCAGAGTGGCCGCGTGCGAGATCGCCGCAATGTCGTGAGCCTCCTGGACGCCGTTCGCAGCCAGAATCGCCCAACCGGTGACCCGGGCGGCCATCACGTCGGAGTGGTCACCGAAGATGCTCAGGGCGTGGGTAGCCACCGCGCGCGCCGCGACGTGCAGCACCGCGGGGGTGAGCTCGCCGGCGATCTTGTACATGTTCGGCAGCATCAGCAGCAGGCCCTGCG
>JAJTBJ010000256.1 GCA_021286985.1 Propionibacteriales bacterium
GCTCCCCGGGTAGGAGTCGAACCTACGTCGCTAGTCCTGATTCAAAGTCAGGCGGGCCCTGCCGGCAGACCAACCGGGGAACGTCGCCGCGCGGGCGACCTCGCCCACTCTACGGGGGATCGCCGCACTGGTGCATCTCGCCCGGCGGGGTGGGCGAATGTCTCGGGTGCGCGTGGCGATTTCGCCCCACGCAGAACGGGGTCCACAATTGGCCCCATGTCCGTTTCCGGCGCCAACGCTCGCGCCCGGCGTAGCCGAGTGCGCCTGACGCGCGCCGAACGACGAGAGCAACTCATCGATGTGGCTCGCGCGTTGTTCGCCGAGCGCGGCCTGGACGGCACCTCGGTGGAGGAGATCGCCGCCCACGCCGGTGTGAGTAAGCCGGTCGTCTATGAGCACTTCGGCGGTAAAGAGGGCCTCTATGCGGTGGTGGTCGACCGCGAGGTTCGCACCCTCCACGACGGCATTCGGGCTGCGCTGACCACTCCCCAAGCCAACCCGCGCGCACTGATCGAGTTGGGCACGTTGGCCTTGCTGGACTACATCGACGACCACCCCAACGGCTTCCGGATCCTGTCGCGAGACTCCTCGGCCACCTCCCCGGACGGTTCCTTCGCGACCATCCTTTCCGACATCGCCTCCCGCGTGGAGGACCTGCTCGGTGACGAGTTCGCCAAGACCGGCCTCGATCCGGCGACCGCGCCGCTGTACTCGCAGATGCTGGTCGGCCTGGTCGCCTTGTCCGGTCAGTGGTGGATGGATACCCGCGACGAACTCGCCATGCCCAAGCCAGTGGTCGCTGCTCACCTGGTGAACCTGGCGTGGTACGGCATGCGTAATCTGAGCGCCCGTCCGCGGCTGCACACCCAGCGTCCGCTGTCGGTGGTACCCGACGCCGACAAGTAACCCCCAAACCGACTGTCCGAGGGTGAACCCGTGATCCCGCTGCGCTCAACGACGGCCGCCGCCGCGACCGGCATGCTCTTTGCCTACAACGGCGCGGTCGTCGGGGCCTACGCAGCTGCCCTTCCGGTCTTTCAGACTCGATTCGCACTGACCCCACTGCAACTGTCCGGCCTGCTGGTCAGCGTCGGGGCGGCCGCCATCGTCGCCATGCAGGTGTCTGGACGCCTTGGCGACCGCTTCGGGGCGCGCCGGGTCGCGCTGGTGATCGTCCCGGTGCTGATCGTGGGCATCTTCGGCATCGGACAGGCCACGACCCTGCCGGCGCTGTTCGGCTTCGGTGCGTTGATCGGACTGGGTAACGGCGGCATCGATGTCGCCATGAACGCCATCGGGGTCCAGGTGGAACGACACCGGTCGCGACCGATCATGAGCCTGCTGCACGGTATGTGGAGCGTGGGCAACCTGATCGGTGCCGCCCTGCTGCTGCTGATGGTGACCACCCTGCACCTCAGCGATGTGGCCGGGGTGCAGTTGGCCACCTCGACTGTCGCCACGATCGGCGTCGGCGTGCTGATCCTCGGATGGCGGATCGTGCCGGAGACCGAGCCGGTCGATCACACCGATCACGCCACCGGTGGACGGACGGCGATCCCGGCGTCGGCCTGGATCATGGGGCTGATGGCGATCGCGTTCGGGCTGGGTGAAGGCACCGGCATGGACGCGGCCACCGCCTCCTTGGGAGTCACCATGATCGCGGCCTTCATGGTGGTCATCCGGCTCCTCGGCGACTTCCTGGTGATGCGCTTCGGACGTCGCTGGGTGACCCGCTTCGGCGGTGCCACCTCCGCGGTGGGCTACCTGATCGTCGCCTTGGCGACGCCGTTCCCCGTCCTGCTGGTCGGGTGGGCGCTGGTGGGCCTGGGCATCGGCATGATCGCCCCGCAGGTGTACGCCGTCGCCGGGCACTCCGCCGGCGGACGCGGCCTGGCTGTGGTGGTGACCTTCGGCTACGTCACCTTCCTGGTCGGACCGGCGATCATCGGTGGCCTGGTGGCATTGGTCGGCGTTCAACATGCGATGTTCCTGCCGGCGGTGTTGCTCAGCGGCTTGCTGCTCCTTTCCCGGGTCATGCCCGCACCTGATGCCTAGACTGATCGACCAGTTCCCACCCCCAACCACGGACGGCAGGCGATGAGTACCAAGACCGTGGGATTAGCGATCGCCGGGCTGGTCGTTGCCCTGGGCGTCACGCTCGCGCTCACACATTTCGGGCCACCGCTGTGGACGCCTATCGAGACCAAAGAGCGCATCGCCAACGAGCAACTCGCCGCTGCGGCCGCCCAGATTCCGAACGCGACGCCCACCCGAACAGAGGTCCGCGTGCCGGGCGCGGAAAGCGGAACCACCGCCGTCCTGGCCATGAAGATCACCAGCACCGACCCCATTCAGATCCGACAGACGGTGATTGCCGGCCTTCGCGCGGTGCGAACGTCGCTGGACCAAGCGATGCTGTCTGAGGCTTCGGTGTGGGTCTGGGTCGTCGATGGCAGCGGGCGCAAACGCACCCCGACCGACGTCGGCATCGGCTACTCCGACACCGGAGTCATGGAACTGTTCGAAGTCAAAGAGGCGTTGAGCCACCTCAAGTGAGCCGCGGCGGTGGCCATCGGCCCGCGCGTCGCCGTCCGTGACTGCAGCGAGCCCCGATCAGTGGGGAGTTCTCTCCTCGCGCGAGGATCGCGGGGTCTGGTTGACTACTCGAC
>JAJTBJ010000257.1 GCA_021286985.1 Propionibacteriales bacterium
GAGAAGCCTCGCTGGCCGATCCTGGGCACGGTGCTGTTCCTCGCCGGGGCCGCCGGTGCCTACGTCATGTTCGATCACGTGAAGACCCGGGTGTCGGCCTGGCTCAACCCGTTCTCCAACTACGACCAGAACTACCAGGTGATCCAGGCCCAGTTCGGCATCGCCTGGGGCGGCATCTTCGGCACCGGCTGGGGGCTGGGACGCCCGTACATGACCCCCCTTGCCAAGACCGACTTCATCGCAGCGGCCCTGGGCGAGGAGATCGGGGTGACCGGTCTGATCGCGCTGATCCTGGTGTACGCGGTGATCGTGGCCCGCGGCTTCCGGGCCGCGCTGGCCGCCAAGGACCCGTTCGGCAAGCTGCTGGCCACCGGCCTCTCCTTCGTCTTCACCATTCAGGTGTTCGCCATCATCGGCGGCGTCACCCGGCTGCTGCCGCTGACCGGCCTGACCACCCCGTTCATGTCCCAGGGCGGCTCGTCGCTGGTGGCCAACTGGGTGATGGTCGGGCTGCTGCTGGTGATCACCCACCAGGTGCGGCGTCCGGCCGCCGCGGTGGCCACCCTGCCGGTGGCCTCGCTGGAAGGCGACACCACCGAAATGATCGACCTGAGCGCTCTGCAGAGTGCCGCGTCCAGCGCGTCGGCGAAGTCCGGGACGCCGGCTGGGGCCGATGATCCCACCGGAGCCATCCCCCGAGTCGAGGACGACCTGCCGACCGGCCCGGTGCCTCGCCAGCCGTCCGCCCCGGAGGCGACCACCCCGATCCCCGATTCGGGAGATCCGCGATGAACCGTCCGATTCGTGGCGTCGCGGTGACCGCGCTGCTGCTGATGCTGGCCCTGATGCTCAACCTGAGCGTCTCCTACCTGGCCCAGGCCGACTACTTCTACAACCGTCCGGAGAACCGCCGGGTCACCGACGCCCGCTTCGGCCAGGACCGCGGCCCGATCATGGTCGGCAACACCCCGATCGCGAAGTCGGAAGCGGTCTCCGACCGGTTCAGTTTCCAGCGCTCCTACCCGTCCGGCGAGCTGTACGCCCCGGTGACCGGCTACTACGCCTACCTGTACGGCGCGTCCGGGCTGGAGCAGTCGTCCTCGGCCGAGTTGGCCGGTCAGGACAGTTCGCAGTTCATCTCGCGCCTGATCAACCTGCTCTCCGGCTCTCGCCCCAAGGGCGGGACGGTGGAGACCACGCTCAACGCCAAGGCGCAGCAGGCGGCCTGGAAGGCCCTTGCCGGACGCAAGGGCGCTGTGGTGGCGCTGGACTACAAGACCGGTGCGATCAAGGCCCTGGTCAGCTCACCCAGCTACGACCCCAACGAACTGGCCACCCACGACCTGGACGCGTCGAAGAAGGCCTGGGAGCGCCTCACCAAAGACCCGGACAAGCCGATGAACAACCGGGCCACCCGCGAGATCTTCCCGCCCGGCTCGACGTTCAAACTGATCACCGCAGCCACGGCGCTGGAGAACGGTGCAACCCCGGAGGAGACCGTCAACGGCGCTGCCTACAAGCTGCCCGGCTCCACCAAGGTGATCCCCGGCTGCGGGGGGACGATGACCCTGGCTCAGGCGTTGAAGGTCTCCTGCAATCCCGCCTTCGCCCGGCTCGGTGCGGGCCTGGGTGACGCCGCGCTGCGCAACCAGGCCAACAAGTTCGGCTTCGGCACCAAGTATCTGGAGAGCGAGATCGGATCGGTGGCCAGCCGCTTCCCCGACGAGGTGGACGCAGCACAGACCGCGATGAGCGCGATCGGCGAGTTCGAAGTGGCAGCCACCCCGCTGCAGATGGCCATGGTGTCAGCGGCCATCGCCAACGACGGGGTCGAAATGGAGCCCTACCTGGTGCAGCGCGTGCTCGACTCCGACCTGAGAGTGGTCGCCCAGGCCAGCCCCAAGCAGCGCACTCGCGCGGTCAGCCTGACCACGGCCGCAATGCTGAAGCAAATGATGGTCGGGGTGGTCGAAGGCGGCACCGGCTATCGGGCGCAGATCTCGGGCGTGACCGTGGGCGGCAAGACCGGCACAGCCAACTCCGACAACGTGCGACGCCCCTACGCGTGGTTCACCGCGTGGGCTGACGACCCCTCGGTCGCGGTGTGCGTCTTCGTCGAGGACGCCGAAATCGCCTCCAGCGAGATTGCCGGCGGACGGGTGTCCGCCCCGATCGCCAAGGCCGTGATCGAGGCGCTGCGATGAGCGGCACTCGGCACGCCTCCCCGGCCGGGAACACCCAAATTGGCCACCATCGGCCACAATGGAGCAGTTGCGCTGCTGAATCGCTCTGCGATCGCGCACGGTGGAAAGGAATCGGGCGATGACCGAAGAGCCGAAGATCCTCGGCGGCCGCTATCAGCTCGGCCCCACCCTGGGCCGGGGCGGCATGGCCCAGGTGCGGCGTGCTCGTGATCTGCGGCTCGGCCGCGAGGTCGCGGTGAAGGAGCTGCGGCTCGACCTGGCGTCCGACCCGACCTTCCAGGAGCGGTTCCGCCGCGAGGCCCAATCGGCGGCCGGCCTGAACCACCCCAACATCGTCGCGGTCTACGACACCGGCGAAGAGACCGACGCCCACTCCGGGATCAAGGTCCCGTTCATCGTGATGGAGTTGGTCGAGGGCCACACGCTGCGCGAACTGCTGCGTACCGGACGCA
>JAJTBJ010000258.1 GCA_021286985.1 Propionibacteriales bacterium
GCAATCGTCCGGTGGCAACAAAGTAGGCTGCCTACCGGCGCGCTGGCCGCGCGTCAGCACCAAACGACAAGGGAATACATATGAAGCGACGGGCGGCAGCTGTAGCCCTGGTCATTGCCGGACTAGCGTTCAGCGCGCTCCCCGCGCAGGCGGCGCCCACCGAGGTGACGCCATCGGCGCCCGAACCGGCGGCAGCGCCGGACACCCAGACCATTCTGGTCACACTCGATTCGGCGGGCAGTGACCCTGAGGCCACCGCCGAGGCCGTCGTCAGCAAGGCCGCCGATGCCATCGGCGATGCCGAGATCAGCGAGGTCCGTCGCGTCACCAAGACCACCGTTGCGGTCACCCTCAGCGGTGGCGTCACCGCGTCCGAGGCCGATCAGGTCGCCGCAAAGGTCGACGACCAGCACAACGTGAAGACCGCCAGCACTGCCGCCGTGTTCCACCCCGCAGACATCAACCTGGAGGCCAGCCTGTGGAACATCAACGGCGCCGCCAGTAAGTACGGCGTCGCGGCCGACTACGTGTGGGGCACCACCATGGGCAGCGGGGTCCGGGTCGGCGTGGTCGACACCGGCATCACCCGCCACACCGATCTGGACGCGAACGTGATCGCCGGATACGACTTCGTCAGCGCCGCGTACGGTCCCGGCGATGGCAACGGCTGGGATACCGACCCCAGCGACATGGGCGATGCCCACTACGACGAATCCGGCAGCCACGTTGACTCGTCCTGGCATGGCACCCACGTCTCCGGCACCATCGCCGCAGTGCGCAACAACTCCGGCGTCGTCGGCGTGGCCCCTGAGGCCAGCATCGAGCCGCTGCGAGTACTCGGCAGCAACGGCGGCACCGAGGCCGACGTGATCGCGGCCATCACCTGGGCGGTCGGCGGCACGGTGTACAACCCCGAAACCGGCAGCCCACTGGCGACGAATCCCCTCCCGGTGCAGGTGCTGAACCTCTCCTTGGGCGGCAACGACCGCTGCAGTGCCGCCATGCAGGCAGCCATCAACTACGCGGTGCTCACCAAGGGAGTGCCCGTCGTCGTGGCCGCCGGCAACTCCGGCGAACAGCTGTACCAGTTCGCCCCGGCCAACTGCGCCAATGTGATCCGGGTGACGGCCAGCACGTACACCGGAACCAAGGCCGGATTCTCCAACTACGGCGACTACTGGGATCCGGCCACCATCGCCGCCCCCGGCGGATCGGGCTACTCGACCCCGTGTGACAGCACTGGTGGCGAGTGCGGCGGCGTGCTGTCGACGATCAACACCGGCACTGATGGGCCGAGCACCAATCCCAGCGTCAGTGTCAGCTACGCCTACATGTGGGGCACCTCGATGGCCGCACCCCACGTCAGCGGCGTCCTGGCGCTGCTGCGCGCGCTGCACCCGGACTGGTCTGTGGCCCAACTCACCGCGGCGATTCGCGGCTCGGCGACCACCATGGTCGGATGCTCGGCAGTGGAGTGCGGACCGGGCATCGTCAACGCCGCGCGGGCGTTCACCATCACCAACTTCCTGGCTATCAAGAAGGCTCCCTCCATTTCGGGCACGTTCAAGGTCGGAAAGACCTTGAAGGCGAAATCCGGCAGCTGGTCGGCCAAGGTGAAGGTGAGCTATCGCTGGCTGCGAAATGGCGTCCCGATCAGCAAGGCGACGAAGAGCAAGTACAAGCTCACCAAGAAGGACAAGGCCAAGTGGGTGAGCGTCCAGGTGACCGTGACCGGACCGGCGGGCTACGCCAAGGTGGTCAAGGTGCCGACGGCCCACAAGGTCAAGGGCTGACACGGGCTCCAAACCAGGCTCGATAAGCGGTTTCGAGTTGCTGACGGCTTGGCCGTCGACTGTCGCCTGAGTACCCCTCTATGAGACAATGGGCTGTCGCTTTATGCGCTCTGATAGGGGGACAGTTTGCGGCGCAGACTCCTATGGGGAGGAACGCTGGGAGTGGTCGTGCTCTCAGTGGGCTTGACTGCGTCCACGTTCACCCCGCTGAGCAGCGTGCCGACGACCGCCCAGCCGCCCGTGCTGGTGGCCTCCGGCAAGGCATCCGCGGTGAGGCATTCCACGAACACCTCGACCGTGGTGGTCGCCTTCCGCAGCGCGCCAGCCGACCCCGCGGCCGCCGCGATCGCCGCCACCCGGACGCCCGCGTGGGACATCGCCCAGGCGACCGCCACGAGCGCGCGCGCCCTGCGTGCTGACGCCGCCGCGGTCACCTTCGACACCTCCTTGACCCGCGAGCAGGCCACCAAGATCTCGGCCGCCGCCGCCAAGAGCGCCAACATCAAGTACGCCGAGCCGTCGGTCACCTTCTACCCCACCGACGCGGGTGGCTCGGGCTACTACTGGAACATCGATCAGATCAATGCCAGCGCCGCGTGGGCGAACGCCCCGAGTAAGGGCAAAGGCGTGGTCGTCGCGGTGATCGACACCGGCATCGCCGACAACCCGCTGCTGAAGAAGGCGCTGCTGGTAGACACCATTGGCGGGGTGACCTCGGGCACCACCGTCAGCGGCACCACCTGGCCGGGGCGGTCGGTGACGATCAGCTACACCAGCGCCGCTGGCGCGAAGACCGCGACCTCTGCCCCGGCGGACGCTCAGGGCAAGTGGAGCGTCGATCTCAACCCCAAGCCGA
>JAJTBJ010000259.1 GCA_021286985.1 Propionibacteriales bacterium
AAGCGTGATGGCATGGCCAAGGGTGGCACCAAGCTGGCTTTCGGTGACTACGGCATCCAGGCCCTGGAGAGCTCGTACCTCACCAACCGGCAGATCGAGAGCGCTCGTATCGCCATGACCCGTCACATCAAGCGTGGCGGCAAGGTGTGGATCAACGTCTACCCCGATCGCCCGATGACCAAGCACCCTGCCGAGTCCCGGATGGGTTCGGGTAAGGGTTCGCCGGAGTGGTGGATCGCCAACATCAAGCCCGGACGGGTGCTCTTCGAGCTGTCCGGCGTCGAGGAGCCGGTCGCCCGTGAGGCCATGCGTCTGGCAATTCACAAGCTGCCGTTCAAGGCTCGCTTCATCAAGCGGGAAGTAGGTGACATCTGATGGCCAAGACCCAGACCGCGGCTGACCTGCGTGGCCTGAGCCGTTCCGAGCTCAACGCCAAGGTCACCGAGCTGAAGGAAGAGCTGTTCGGGTTGCGGTTCGCCGCAGCCACCGGGCAGCTGGAATCCCACGGCCGGCTGCGCGAGGCCCGCAAGGACATCGCGCGGATCTACACCGTGCTGCAGGAGCGCAACCTCGGCATCGTGCCCGAGCCGGATGAGGACAAGTGAGTCAGATGAGCGAGAAGACTGAAGTCCGCGAGGGCGCCCGCAAGGTCCGTGAGGGCGTCGTGGTGTCGGACAAGATGGACAAGACCGTCGTGGTCGCTGTCGAGCAGCGGGTCAAGCACCCGTTGTACGGCAAGGTCATGACCTCGTCGGTGCGCCTGAAGGCGCATGACGAGGCCAATGAGGCCGGCGTCGGTGACCGGGTGCGAGTGATGGAGACCCGCCCGCTGAGCGCTACCAAGCGCTGGCGTGTGGTCGAGATCCTCGAAAAGGCCAAGTGATCAGGGAGATTTGAAAGATGATCCAGCAGGAGTCGCGACTGAAGGTCGCCGATAACACCGGTGCGAAGGAACTGCTTTGCATCCGGGTTCTCGGTGGCTCGAAGCGTCGCTACGCAGGCCTCGGCGACAGGATTGTCGCCACGGTCAAGGACGCCATCCCCGGTGGCAACGTGAAGAAGGGCGAGGTCGTCAAGGCCGTTATCGTCCGCACGGTGAAGGAGACCCGTCGCCCCGACGGCTCCTACATCAAGTTCGATGAGAATGCCGCCGTGATCCTGAAGAACGACGGGGAGCCTCGCGGCACCCGCATCTTCGGCCCGGTCGGCCGCGAGCTTCGCGAGAAGAAGTACATGCGAATCATCTCGCTTGCCCCGGAGGTGCTGTGAGCCATGGCTAACTCGATGCATGTGAAGAAGGGTGACCGCGTCAAGGTCATCGCCGGCAAGGACAAGGGCCGCATCGGTGAGATCCTCACCGTCGACCCGAAGGCCGGCCGGGTCGTTGTCCAGGGCGTGAACCTGGTCAAGAAGCACAAGCGGGAGACCCCGAACAACCAGACCCGGCAGAACAACGCCGCCGGGATCGTCACGGTGGAGGCGCCGATCGATGCGTCCAACGTGCAGCTGGTCGTCAAGGTCTCCGGCAAGGAAGTTGTGACCCGCGTGGGCTACGAGCGCGAGACGGTCACCAAGCGTCGTCCGGACGGCTCGGAGTACACCACCGAGCGCAGCGTCCGGATCGCCCGCAAGACCGGGAAGGAGATCTGATGGCCGCCACCGCGACCAAAGCTCTGCCGAGGCTGAAGGAGAAGTACCGCTCCGAGATCGCCCCGGCGCTGTCCACCGAATTCGGCTACGCCAATGTCATGCAGATCCCCGGTCTGACCAAGATCGTGGTGAACATGGGTGTCGGCGAGGCTGCGCGTGACTCCAAGGTCATCGACGCGGCTGTCCGCGACCTGACTGCGATCACCGGCCAGAAGCCGGTGGTCACCAAGGCGCGCAAGTCGATCGCTCAGTTCAAGCTGCGTGAAGGCATGCCGATCGGCTGCCACGTCACCCTGCGTGGCGACCGGATGTGGGAGTTCGCCGATCGGCTGCTCACGCTGGCGCTGCCGCGTATCCGTGACTTCCGTGGCCTGAGCGCTCGCCAGTTCGACGGTCAGGGCAACTACACCTTCGGTCTGACCGAGCAGGTGATGTTCCACGAGATCGACCAGGACAAGATCGACAAGCTCCGTGGCATGGACATCACGTTTGTGACCACCGCGACGAATGACGATGAGGGCCGCGCGCTGCTGAAGGCGCTGGGCTTCCCGTTCAAGGCGCCGGCCGACGAAGTGGCCAAGGTCGTCAAGAAGAAGGGCCCCGCTTTCCAGGGCAAGAAGAAGAAGAAGTGAGCTGACCCATGGCCAAAACCGCTTTGAAGGTGAAGCAGGCTCGCAAGCCGAAGTTCGCCGTCCGTGCCTACACCCGCTGCAGCAAGTGCGGTCGTCCGAAGTCGGTGTACCGCAAGTTCGGCCTGTGCCGGATCTGCGTGCGCGACCTCGCTCACGCCGGCGAACTGCCCGGTGTGATCAAGTCCTCCTGGTGAGTCACAACATCAGGTTCAACCACAACCCGCTGAAGGTCCGTGAGTTCACGGAAACCATGGCGAGAAAGAGTCATCAACCATGACCATGACCGATCCGATCGCGGACATGCTGACGCGGCTGCGGAACGCCAATCAGGCGTACCACGAGTCGACGTCCATGCCGCACAGCA
>JAJTBJ010000260.1 GCA_021286985.1 Propionibacteriales bacterium
TGGTCCCTCACGAGCACAGCGGCATCGGCGCAGCGGTCAACGATGCCGTCGGCGACATCGGCGGCACGTTCGGCGTCGCCACGCTGGGAGCGGTGATGGCCACCACGTACCACGCCAACATCGAGGCGGCCATCGAGGCCGCCGGGCCTGCAGCCGCAGCCCTCCCACCGGACGCGCTGGAAGCGCTGCGGTCGTCGTTGTCGGCAGCGACGGTGGCCGCCCAGCAGCTGCCATTGGAGTATGCCGTGGCGTTCCGTGAGATCGCCGGCCACGCCTATGTCACCGGCCTGGGTTGGGCGCTGTTCCTGGGCGCGGGCCTCACCGTGCTCGGACTTATCGTGGCCTGGTTCTGGTTCCCCCGCGACTCCGACGCCGCCCACTGAGCCGCGGCGGTCGATCAGCTGGCTGCGGCCCGGCGCGCTTTGGCCGCTTCCACCGACGCCCGGAGCGCGGCGACCAGATCGACCACTTCTGCCCGCGGAGCCTCCGCTTCACCCTCGGGGAGTGCGACACCGTCGAGCTTGGCTTCGATCACCTTCTCCAACTCCTGGCGATAGGTGTCGGTATAGGCGTCCGGCTCGAAGTCGCCGGACAGTTGCTCGATCAGCATCGCCGCCATCGCCAACTCCGGCTCGGTCGCGGTGAGGTCGGTCGGCGGCCGGACGAAGCTGTCATCGCGCAACTCATCGGGCCACAGCATGGTGTGCAAACGCAGCACCTCGCCCACCGGACGAATCAGCGCCAGGCTCTCCCGTGAGCGCAGCGCCACCTTCACCACCGCCGCCTTGCCGGCTGCGGTCAATGCATCGCGCAGCAGCACGTACGGCTTGACTCCGACGCCGTCGGCTTCCAGGAAATAGGTCTTGTTGAAGTACGTGGGGTCAACCTGGTCGACGTCTACGAAGCGGACCACGTCGACGGTCTTGCCGTCAGCCGAGGGCAGCCCGGCGAAATCGGCCGACTCCAGGATGGCCAGCCGTCCATCGGCGGCATCGTAGCCTTTGCCGATCTCGGCGAATGGCACCTCTTGGGAGCACGCTTCGCACACGCGCTTGTAGCGGACACGTCCACCATCGGCGAGATGCACCTGACGGAAGCTGATGTCCTTCTCCTCGGTGGCGCCGTAGACCTTCACCGGGATGGTCACCAACCCGAACGAGATCGCACCCTTCCAGATCGATCTGGCCATCTGTCCTCCTGATGTGGTTAACGTCAGATCAACCAGCCGTCAGCGCTTCCCATTCCCCGGCCCCGTGCCACAGCAGGTCGACGTCGCTCAGCAACGCGGTCACCGCGGGATGCTCCCAGGCCTCGGCCAGCGGCAAGCCCGCCACTGCCGCCGCTGCAGCCACCGCCGCCCGCGGCTCATCGGCGAAGATGGCACTGACGCTGTGGTAGCTGGTCGCAGGCAGGCTCACCTCACCGAAATCCGGATCGCCACCGGCCCGCGGCTCGGCTGTGGCCGACACCACCGCCACCAGCCGCACACCGTGGGCGGTCAGCCCGGCCACCGAGGCCACCAGCAGCGCGACCCGCTCGGCTTCCTCTGCGTCGGTGACACCGAAGGCTTCGCACAACTCGTCGGTCGCCGCGATCCCGGGCAGACCCGGTCTCATTGCCGCTCCGCCGGCCCAATCAGCCAACAGTTGCGGGGTCACCGGGACGAACACCAGACTCATCACGCCTCCTCACGAAGCCGGTTCAACTCGGCATTGATCGCCGCCGCCCAGCCGTCCAACGGCGCCACTGCCGCCGCGGCCAAACTCACCCGTCCGTGGTAGCTGGTGATCGACACGGTCAACTCCTCAGTGTCGGTGGTGGTGGTCACCACGTGCACCTGGCCGACCCGCGCTCGACCCAGATACCGCGACTGGTCCGGACCGGGGACATTGGCCACCAGCACGGTGTGCGGACGCCCAGCGACGATCGTCCCTGCGGCCACGGCGTGCAGCGTTGCCGGAGCGAATCCGGCCAACTCGATCAGGTCTCGGGCCGGCACACTGACCCCGCTGTCGCGGCGAGCACGACTCAGAGTCGCGATGGCCGCCAGCCGATCTGCCGCGGAATCCAGACTCACCGGCAACCGATCGAAAGACGGCGACATTCGACAGCCGATCGCTGAGGCCAACACCTCCGGCTCGGTCACCGCCAACGGAAGCAGGGCCACCTCATCGGTCAAGGGCGCCCCCTGCGCCGTCCGCCAGGCACGCAGCCCGGCGGTAGCCAGGCAGACCAGCACATCATGAGTGGTCACGCCGTAGGCGTCACGGACGGTGGCCACAGCCTCCAGGCTTACCTCGGCCGCCTCCACAAAGTGGCGCCGCGGCTCGACGGTCAAGGTGCGGACGCCGCCGGCCACCAATCCCACCATTCCTGCCGCGACGCGCTCCGCTGCGGCCAGCGGGTCACTCAAACCGGCCAGCATGGTGGTGAATTCCGGTGCCGGCGCCGGAGTCGGTTCCCAGTCGTCAGTCACGTCATCGGCGATGTCGTCGCCGTACTCGTCCAACAATTCCTGGAACAGGTGGATGTGGTCGTAACCGTCCACCATCGCCGGATGAATCCGCACCACCACCGCCTGGCTGCCGCCGGCCAAGCCGTCCACCAGGGTCACCGCCCACAGCGGATGGGTGCG
>JAJTBJ010000261.1 GCA_021286985.1 Propionibacteriales bacterium
CCTCGGCCAGCCGGATCGGCCAGCGTAAGGTGCGCTCGCTGATGGTGCAGACGCTGACCTCCATGGTCGAGGTTGACCTGCTGCGCCGCGGCGTCACCCTCTACCGCCACACCACCATCACCGAGGACGACGCCCTGGGCGGCGCCGGCTTCCGCCAGGTCACCGAGATGGAGGTGCCCGAGATCACCGGACGCGAGCCGCTGGCCACCCAGTTGGACCGCTTCCTCGGGGTGATCGCAGGCACGGTGGACGCCGACGCCGAGCGCTCCTCGATCATCCCCGCCCACCGCATCGTCGACCGGGCGCTGTCCGCCCGGGGTGCCGCCACCGCCCAGGAGGCCTGATGAACACCCGCCCGAGCCTGAACGGACGCACCGTCCTGGTCACCGGCGGCGCCGGCTTCATCGGCAGCCACCTGGTCGACCGGCTGCTGGTCGAGGGCGCGGCGCACGTCGTGGTGATCGACAACCTGTTCCTAGGCTCGGAGGCGAACCTGGCCGACGCGCTGGCGTCCGGCAAAGTGACGTTCTACCGCGACGACGCCGAGATCGCCTCGAGTTTGGACTACATCTTCGAGCGCCACGACATCGACGTGGTCTTCAACCTGGCCACCAAGGCGCTGAACTACTCGTTTATCAACCCGGCCAACGCCTACGACACCAATGTGAAGGTCGCGCTCAACCTGCTGGAGTTGCAGCGTCGGGGTCGGTTCACGACTCTGTGCCACTTCTCCACCTCCGAGGTGTACGGCACCGCCGTCTACGAGCCGATGGACGAAGCCCACCCCCGCAACCCCACCACCACCTATGCGGCCGGCAAAGCCGCGGCTGACCTTGCGGTGGAGAGCTGGGTGCGGATGTTCGACCTGGACGCCTTCATCGTCCGGCCGTTCAACAACTACGGGCCGCGGCAGAACCACCAAGGCCTGCTCGCCGGGGTGATCCCGATCACCGCGGTGCGGGTGCTCACCGGTGGCCAGCCGGAGATTCACGGCGACGGTACCCAGAGCCGTGACTTCATCTACGTGGCCGACACCGTCGATGCGGTGGTGAAGCTGTTCGGCGTGCTGCCGTCCGGGGAGTCGGTGAACATCTCCACCGACAACCAGGTCTCGATCAGCGAGCTGATCACCCGGATCTGCGCCCACTACGGCTACACCGGCGAGATCGTCCGCAAGGCCGCACGTCCGGCCGACGTGCAGTGTCACAACGCCAGCAACGCCAAGGTCAATCAGCTCATCGCCTACCAGCTCACCGATTTCGACACCGGCTTGGCGCAGACGCTGGAGTGGTACCGCGACCGGATCGGGGCGCGCTGATGAGCCAGATCCGACTGATCCGTCCCTATCTGAGTTTCGCCGAGGTCGAGGAGCAGTTCCGGGAGGTCTTCGACTCCGGCATCTTCACTCGCGGCGCCAACGTGGAGGCCTTCCGCACCGAACTCGCCGCCTACACCGGTGCCCGGCACGCGTTCCTGGCCACCTCGGCCACTACCGCGCTGTGGCTCAGCCTGAAGGCCGTCGGCGTGGCGGCCGGCGACGAGGTGATCGTCTCCGACTTCTCCTTCCCGGCCTCGGCCAATGTGATCGAAGATCTCGGCGCGGTCCCGGTGTTCGCCGACGTCGATCCGGCCACCTACAACATGCGTCCCGAGGTGTTGCAGGCCCTGATCGGGCCGAAGACCAAGGCGGTCATGTTCGTCGATGCGCTCGGCAACCCGAGCGGCATCCATCAGATCAAGGAGATCTGCGTCGCAGCCGGGCTGCCGTTGATCGAGGACGCCGCCTGTGCGATCGGCAGTTCTGAGGCCGGGCAACGGGTCGGTTCGGTGGCCGACCTGACCTGCTTCAGCTTCCATCCGCGCAAGCTGATCAGCACCGGCGAGGGCGGCGCGATCACCACCAACGACGACCGTCTGGCCGAGTGGCTGACGGTGAAGCTCGCCCACGGCGCCACCGGCACCAAGGGGCTGGTGCTCGACTTCGCCGACTTCGGCTACAACTTCCGCCTGCCCGAATTGGCTGCCGTGATGGGACGCGCCCAGTTGGCCAAGCTGGACGCCATCGTCGCCGACCGCAGTGCGACCCGCGACCGGTACATCGAGCTGCTGTCCCCGCTGGGGTTCACCGCCCAGGCCATCGGCCCGGACGTGGTCTACAACGTGCAGTCGATGGTCTTCACCGTGCCGGACGGGGTCGACCGCGACGAGTTGATCGTGAAGCTCCGCGGTGAGGTGGAGACCACCATCGGCACCTATGCGCTCAGCGCCGGCAGCTACTTCGCGGCCAAGTACGACAACGTCCAGCCGATCTCTGCGAAGCTGGAGGCGACCACGATCACCTTCCCGTGCTTCGACGGGGTGGACGTCGACGCGGTCGCGGCGGCGGTCCGCGCAGCGCTGGGATGAGCGCGCTGGGATGATCGCACGGCGACACACCGCACTGGCATAGGAGGCAGCCCGATGGATCTGCTCGACCAACTCAAGCAGTTCTGGCTGCGCCGTCGCCGCGAGGTGAACGACCGCTTCGCCCGCACCCTGCCGCTGGGCGACTACGTGGTCGACCGGTGGGAGAAAGCCGCCGAACTCGGCTTCGGTGAGGGCACCTCGATCTACGACTCCAGCATCGTCT
>JAJTBJ010000011.1 GCA_021286985.1 Propionibacteriales bacterium
ACCATCGCCAAGCGTCTGTTGCGGAATCCACGGCATCGCGCCGCGGTCGCCAAGGCCCTGGCGGCGCGGGTGAAGAAGTCCGGCTTTGACGGCGTCCAGATCGACCTGGAGTCCCTGAAGAAGGCCGACGGCCCTGGCCTGACCGCCTTCGTGAAGAGGCTGCGCCAGGCACTGCCCCGCAGCAAGAAGATCTCCATGGCGGTGATGTCGAGCTCCCGCGTCAGCGGCTACAAGGTCGGCGGCTACCAGTTGACCAAGCTGCGTCCGCTGGTCAGCCGTTTCGTGCTGATGGCCTATGACCAGCACGGTCCGGGCTGGAGTTCCGCCGGGCCGGTGGGCGGCACCCCGTGGGTGCGGGAGGTTCTGGCGGCATTCGTGCGGGCCAAGGTGCCGTTGGCGCGGATCGATCTCGGAGTGGCGCAGTACGGCTACACCTGGCCGGCCGACGGCACCGTAGGCACCTCACTCAGCGTGGCTCAGGCCCGGGCCCTGGCCGGCGACCGCGCCCGGTTCGACGTCACCCAGCAGGAATGGACGGCCACTCTTGCCGACGGCACCGTGCTGTGGTGGTCGGATCGCGACACGCTGGCCGCCCGGCGGGAACTCGCCGCCAGCGCCGGCGTCCATGGCCTGGCGGTGTGGGAACTGAGCTTGGCCGATCCGCTCTCGTAGCGCGATCAGATCGCGGTGTGCAAACGGAGCAACTTCAGGTGTGGCCCGTCGGCGGTCATTGCGACCTCGGTGTGGGCGCCGTCGGCGTCCCAGCCTGCCTCTACCAGGAAGCGCCGCAGAATGTCGTCGGTGCTGCGCACCCACCAGGTGGCTCGGGAGAAGCCGTCGGCCCGCAGGGTGTCGATGCAGGCGTTCAGCAGCCGCGATCCGTGGCCGTGACGCCAGGCAGGTGGATCGACGATGAACTCAGCGATCAGGGCGTCCGCGCCGGCCTCGGCGTCGGGATCGTCACTGGGCCCCATGGCCGCGAAGCCGACCACCCGGTCGTCGGACACTGCCACCAGCACCCGGAACTGGGCCAACGGAGGACGGGTGATCGCTGCCGCCCAACTCTCGGTCATGGTCGCCAGATCCACTCCGCTGAGTAGTTCGACCGACGTCGCCTGATCGAACACTGCGGCCCAGCCGCGGCGCTGAATCGCAGCGATGGCGGCGGCTTCCCCGGGGAGGGCCAGGCGGACGGAATCGGCTATCACGGGCGTCACCCTACCCTGCACGCGCCTGGCCCAAACCTGGCGGGTCAGCGGTTCCGGGACGGGCGGAGCGCTAGGTTTGGGGTGTGCGAGAGAGCCTGCGAACCCCACCTTCCCTGCCCAAAGACACCCTTCGGGTGATTCCGTTGGGCGGGCACGGCGACATCGGCCGCAACATGAGTTCCTATGAGATCAACGGCGAACTCATGTTCATCGACTGCGGCGTGCTCTTCCCGTCGGAAGATCACCCGGGCGTCGATCTGATCCTTCCTGGCCTCCATCTGGTCGAGGACCGCTTGGACGAGGCCAAGGCGCTGGTGCTCACCCACGGCCACGAGGACCACATCGGAGCGGTGCCGTACCTGCTGCGCCGACGATCCGATCTGCCGGTCTACGGCTCGAAACTGACCTTGGCGTTGGTGGAGGCGAAGCTGCGTGAACATCGGTTGCGGAATTACGTGCTGCGTGAAGTCGCCGAAGGCGATCGGTTGCAGGCGGGCGCGTTCGATCTGGAGTTCCTGTCGGTCAACCACTCCATTCCTGACGCCTTGGCGGTGGTGATTCGCACCAAGGCCGGCACGGTGCTGCACACCGGCGACTTCAAGATGGACCAGCTTCCCCTGGACGGACGGCTCACCGACCTGCGGGGCTTCGCGCAGTTGGGTGCCGAAGGTGTGGATCTGTTCATGCCGGACTCGACCAACGCCGAGACCCCCGGGTTCACCCCGCATGAGCGCGACATCGAGCCGGCGCTGGAGCGGGTGTTCGCCGCGGCCACGCAGAAGCTGATCGTGGCCTGCTTCGCTTCCCACGTGCACCGGGTCCAGCAGGTGATGGACGCTGCCGTCCGGCACGGCCGCAAGGTGGTCTACGTGGGCCGTTCGATGCTGCGCAACATGACCGTGGCCAGGGAACTGGGGTACCTGCACGTCCCGGAGAACACGCTGATCGACTTGAAGCAGATCGACGACTATCGCGACGACGAAGTGGTGATCATCTCCACCGGTTCCCAGGGTGAGCCGTTGAGTGCGTTGTCGCGGATCTCCAACCACGAGCACCCGGTGATCACCGCCGGTGCCGGCGATGTGGTGCTGCTGGCGTCCTCGCTGATTCCGGGCAACGAGAACTCGGTCTACCGGGTGATCAACGGCCTCAGCCGCAATGGGGTGACCGTGGTGCACAAGGGCAATGCCATGGTGCACGTCTCCGGGCACGCCAGTGCCGGCGAACTGCTGTACTGCTACAACCTGCTCACTCCGCGCAATGTGCTGCCCGTGCATGGCGAGGTGCGGCACCTGATCGCGAACGCCAAGCTCGCCGTGGCCACCGGGGTTCCTGAGGCCAACGTCTTCCCCGTCGAGGACGGTGCGGTGATCGACCTGGCCAAGGGCAAGGCGCGGGTTGTCGGGCAGTTGCAGTGCGACTACATCTTCGTCGACGGGCTCACCGAGGGGGAGGTCTCCGACACGGAGTTGACCGATCGTAAGATCCTCGGCGAAGAGGGCATGATCTCGATCGTGACCGTGGTCAGCTTCCGCTCCCGTCGCTTGGTGAGCGGGCCCGACATTCACGCTCGCGGTTTCGCGGACGACGATGCGGTCTTCGATCCGATCAGGCCCGAGCTGACCGCCATTTTGGAGCGCGCCCTCGAAGATGGCGTGGAGGACACCTTCCAGCTCCAGCAGCTCGTGCGCAGGACCATCGGACGATGGGTGAACGACAACTTCCGTCGCCGTCCGATGATCCTGCCGGTGGTGGTGTCTTCCTAGCGGTCGCCGATTCGCATCGGGCCGCGAAGTTCAGGTATCGTAGGCAGGTCCCCGTTGTGGGGGCAGGTTTCGCGCGCGTCGAGAAGTGATGCGCGGTCTCGGACGACAAACGAGGAGTACTCCAGTGGCTGCTGTGTGTGATATCTGCGCCAAGGGCCCGGGTTTCGGTCACAACGTGCCCTGGTCGAAGAAGAAGACCAACCGGCGCTGGAACCCGAACATTCAGCGGGTTCGTGCGGTGGTCAATGGCACCCCGAAGCGTCTCAACGTGTGCACGTCCTGCCTGAAGGCCGGTCGCGTCACTCGCTGACCCGATCCATCAAGAGGACCCGCCCGGTGCGGGTCCTTTTGCTTTGCCTCGGCGACGCCACGCCCGCGTGCGCGTCCGGAATGGGGGTGCCAGCGCCTAGGCTGAACAACCGTGGAGACCGGGATCGGAGGCTGGCAGACCAAGGCGTATGCCCTGCTGAGCGGCTCCTTGGGGCCGGTGCTGGGTGAGCGTACGGCCAAGGAGTTCGCCGCGCTGCGGATCAGCTCGGTCGGCGACCTGCTGCGCCACGTGCCCCGGCACTACCTCTCGGGAACAGAACTGACCGAGTTGGCCTCTCTTCAGCCCGGCGAACTGGTGGCGGTCACGGCCAAGGTGGCCCGCATCGACCGGCACGAGCCGCGATCTCGTCCCGGCGGACGGCCCGGCCCCGGACGACTGGAGGCCGTGCTCACCGACGGCAACGGACGGCTGACGGCCACCTTCTTCGGCAAGAGCCACTTGCTGGAGTGGTGGGAGCGGCAACTGCGTGCCGGCGTCGCCGGGTTGTTCGTGGGCAAGGTGGGGGTGTTCCGCGACCAGCTGCAGATGAGCCACCCGATGTTCGTGATGATGGACGCGGCCGGTCGGATCGTGGCCAACTCCGAAGAGAAGGAGCGGCTGGCGTCGCTGTCGAGTGGTGGCCTGGTCGGGATGTATCCCGCCACCGCCAAGCTGCCCACCTGGAAAGTTGCCGAATGTGCCCGGCTCGTCTTGGACACGCTGCCGGGAATGGATGATCCGTGGCCGGACTGGCTGCGTGAACAGGCTGGAGTGCTCGGGCTGGCGGAGGCATTCCGGGCTGTGCATGAGCCGCAGAACCTGGTGGAGGCGGCCCGCGGCGCCGAGCGGCTGATCTTCGATGAGGCCATGGCTACCCAGTTGACCATGGCCTACCGGCGCGCCGACGCTGCCGGACGCAACGCCCGTCCGCGGGTGCGCCACGCGGGCGGCGTCCTGGACGCCTTCGACGCCCGTCTGCCATTCGCCCTCACCAGCGGGCAGGAGCAGGTGAGCGAGGCGATCCTCGACGACCTGGCGGGCGAGCGGCCGATGCAGCGACTGCTGCAAGGCGAGGTGGGCTCGGGTAAGACCGTGGTCGCCCTGCGCGCCATGCTCACCGTGGTCGACAGCGGTGGTCAGGCCGCCCTGCTGGCCCCGACCGAGGTGCTCGCCGCTCAGCACTACGCCACCATCACCGGCCTGCTGGGCGACCTGGGCGGTGGCCGCATGCTGGGCGCGCCGGATGTTGCCACCGATGTGGTGCTGCTCACCGGCTCGATGCCCACTGCGGCGAAGCGTTCGGCGCTGTTACGGGCGGCCAGCGGTGAGGCCGGCATCGTGATCGGCACCCATGCCTTGTTGGCCGATCAGGTGCAATTCGCCGAGCTCGGCCTGGTGGTGATCGATGAGCAGCATCGTTTCGGTGTCGAGCAGCGGGCCGTCCTTTCGGGCAAGGCGCAGGTCGCGCCGCACGTCCTGGTGCTCACCGCCACCCCGATTCCGCGCTCGGTGGCCATGACGGTCTTCGGTGACCTGGAGGTGTCCACCCTGGCCGAACTGCCCTCGGGTCGAGCCGACGTGTCCACCGTCGTGGTCGACGGCGCCACCCGTCCGGCCTGGGTGGATCGGGCCTGGGAACGGGTGCGTGAAGAGGTCGGTGCCGGTCGGCAGGTGTTCGTGGTCGCGCCTCGAATCGGTGGCACCAAGTCCGGCGACGGCAAGGGCGTGGTCGAGCTCGCCGCTGAGCTCGCTGACGGCCCCCTGAAAGGGCTGCGACTAGGCATTTTGCACGGACAGTTGGCCAGCGATGCCAAGGATGAGGCGATGGCGGCCTTTGCTGCGGGGCGGCTGGACGTGCTGGTGGCCACCACCGTGATCGAGGTCGGCGTGGATGTCCCTAACGCCACCATGATGGTGGTCTGGGATGCCGACCGGTTCGGGATTTCCCAGTTGCATCAGCTGCGCGGACGCATCGGCCGGGGGAGTCACCCCGGGGTCTGCCTTCTGGTGACCCATCTGGCGCCGGATTCCCCGGCGCGTCAGCGACTGGATGCCGTGGCCGCCACCCGAGACGGCTTTCGATTGGCCGAACTCGACCTGGAGCAGCGGCGCGAGGGCGACGTCCTGGGCGCGACCCAGGCCGGCAGCCGTTCGACCCTGCGACTGTTGCGGGTGCTCGAACACGGCGAGGTCATCGCCACCGCGCGGGAGTTGGCGATCGAGTGTGTCCGCCGCGATCCGGAACGCACCACTCCCGGCTTCGCCGATGCCGTCCGCGCGACCGAGGTGCTCTCGGCCGGTGACTGGTTGGAGCACAACTGAGGCCGCTGTCGCCGGGCTAAGCTGACCGATCGTGACCAGAATCATCGCCGGCCGTGCGAAGGGCCACCGCCTGCGCACCCCGGCGACCTCCGATACCCGGCCCACCACCGATCGGGTGCGTGAGGCCACCTTCTCCGCGATCGCCGACTGGGCCGGGACCGGGGGAGAGCAGGCAGAGGACATGCTGGCCGGATTGTCCTTCCTCGACCTTTTCGCTGGTTCTGGCGCTGTGGCACTGGAGGCGGCCAGCAGGGGAGCGGGCCCAGTCACAGCGGTGGAGTCGGTCGGTGCCGTGGCAGCGATCGCCCGCGACAATGCGCGCACGACGCGGCTGGCCGTCACCGTGGTTGCGGCGGAAGCGGCGAAATGGCTTGCCACAAGCGCTTCGACACGGTTCGACGTGGTCTGGGCCGATCCGCCATATGCCTACGACAACGACCGCTTGGCAGCGGTAGTCGCCCTGATTGAGCAGCATTGGCTGGCCGAAAACGGCCTGTTGGTGCTGGAGCGCGCATCGAGGGATGATGCCCCGGTCCTGCCGGAGGCGCTGTCGGTGAGGTGGCATCGCCGTTACGGTGAGACCACTGTGTATTACGCAATGAAGGAATCCCCGTGCTAGCCGTCTGCCCTGGCTCATTCGATCCGATCACCAACGGACACCTGGACGTGATCACCCGCGCCGCGTCGATCTTCGATGAGGTGCTGGTTGCGGTGGGGCAGAACTCCACCAAGCAGTACCTGTTCAGCCAGTCTGAGCGGGTGGAGTTGGTGCGGGCCACCACAGCCCATCTGCCGAACGTCCGCGTGGAGGAGTTGCATGGCCTCTTGGTCGACTACGTGAAGGCCGTGGGTGGCCGCGTTTTGATCAAAGGGGTACGGTTTGCCGCTGACTTCGAATTCGAGTTGCAGATGGCGAACTTGAACGCCGTGGTCGGGGGAGTGGAGACTTTGATCCTGCCGGCGGCGTCTCAATGGTCGACTCTGTCGTCGTCCATGGTTCGCGAAATCGCGGTTCACGGAGGGGATGTCTCGGCGTTCGTGCCGGACGTCGTGACCGCGAAGATACGTCTGCGTGCAGGAGAGGAGAGGGCCGATGGTTGATCGGACCGAAGGTGTGCTGGATGAGTTGCGCGACCTGGTGTTGAACGCCAAGGCCGTGCCGATGTCGGCGTCGTGCATGCTCAACCGCGCGGAGGCGCTCGCCGTCATCGACCGCGCCAAGGCCGCCCTGGCCGAAGACGTCGGTGAGGCCCATCGGGTGACCGCGACCTCGCTGGAGACGCTGGAACGCGCCCAGCACGAGGCCAAGCAGATCGTTGCCGCCGCCGAGGAGCGGGCCTCCTACCTGTCCACCCAGAACCCCGTCTACGAGGAGGCTCAGCGCAAGGCTGCCGCCTTGGAGGGCAAGGCGCTGGCCGATGCCGAGGCGCTGCGCCGCGAGGCTGACGCCTACGTCGACGCCCGGATCGCCACTTTTGAGGCGAGCCTGCACAAGACGATGTCGCAGGTGCGCACCATGCGTGAGCGGCTCGCTCGGCGGTCCTCGCTCGACGACGATGCGACCACCGCTCTGCCTCGCCTGGAGGAGTGAGGAGCACTGCGGGCCTGGCGGCTTTTGCCGGGTGGCGGAGTGCCTTGATAGAGTTCGTCGTTGGTTATGACGATGCCGAGCCATGCCGAAGGGAAACGTTGTGACGCCCCGCTTGCCAGACCCCCGTTCCGGACTTGTCCTGGACACTCGCGACGTGAGTCGCCGGGCTGGTGTGCTGAAGGAAGTCACCCGGGTCGCGGAGGCGCCAGTTGATCTCGGCATCGACGTAATCGGGGTACCACCCGGCTCACCCATCGAGTTCGACCTCAGGTTGGAATCGGTGGTGGAAGGGGTGCTGGTCACCGGAACCGCCAAGGTTCAGCTGCAGGGCAACTGCGGACGGTGCCTGGAGCCGATCTCCTCCTCGGAGGTGGTCGATCTACAGGAACTGTTCTGTTACCCGGGCAAGGAGCTTGACGATGAGGAAGCCAGCCGCATCGAGAACGATCTGATCGATCTCGAACCCGTTCTGCGGGACGCAGTGGTGCTCGATCTACCGTTCACGCCGTTGTGCCGTCCGGATTGCGCCGGGTTGTGCCCCCTCTGTGGGGCGAACCTGAACAAGCAGCCCGACCACGGCCACGACGAGGCCATCGATCCTCGATGGGCTTCGTTGACGGGGTGGGCGGACCCTGAGTCTGATTCGAAGAACAAGGAGTAAAGCCGTGGCCGTCCCGAAGCGGAGAATGTCCCGTGCCAACACCCGGGCCCGCCGGTCGATGTGGAAGACCACCGCGCCGACGCTGGTGACCTGCGCCAACGCCGCCTGTGGCGCTGCGCACCTGCCGCACACCGCTTGCCCGGAGTGCGGGCAGTACGGCCCCCGGGCCGCCCGCCGCCAGGTGCTCGACTCCTGACCGGCATGCCGGCCGCGTCCGGCGCCAGTGCCGCCCCTGGGCGTGCACTGCAGCTGATCGAACAGCTGGGGATCGATCTGGATCCCCAGCTCTTTCAGCTTGCGATGACCCACCGCTCCTATGCCTACGAGCACGGGGGCCTGCCGCACAACGAGCGGCTTGAGTTCCTCGGCGACGCCGTCCTCGGAGTGGTCGTCACCGAGCATCTCTATCGCAGCTACCCCGACCTGCCCGAAGGTCGGCTGGCCAAACTGCGCGCCGCTGTGGTGAACGCGCACAGCCTGGCTGATGTGGCTCGCGACCTCGACCTGGGCAGCACGATCCTGCTGGGCCGCGGTGAGCAGACCACCGGCGGCGCAGACAAGTCCTCGATTTTGGCTGACTCCCTGGAGGCCTTTCTTGGCGCGGTGCTGATGAGTGCCGGCCGGGATGCCGCCGACCGGCTGATCCGTCACCTGTTCGATCCGCTGGTCGCCGAGGCGGCTGCGCTGGGCGCCGGCCTGGACTGGAAGACCAGCCTGCAGGAACTGGCGGCCGAGCGCGACCTTGGCGTGGTCGGCTACCGGATCACCGAATCCGGCCCCGATCATGACAAGCGCTTCGAGGCGGTGGCGGTCGTCGCCGGCACCAGCTTCGCTCCCGGCCAGGGCACCTCGAAGAAGCAGGCCGAACAGGGTGCCGCGCAACATGCGTTCAACGCGTTGGTCTCACCGGACCTCTGATGCCTGAACTGCCGGAGGTCGAGACCGTCCGGCTCGGCCTGGTCGGTGCCGTCCTCGACCGCAGCATCGCCGAGGTGTCGGTGCTCCATCCCCGCCCGGTGCGCCGGCATGCCGGCGGTGCTGACGACTTCGCGTCCACCCTGGTGGGACGGCGGTTCACCACACCACGGCGACGCGGAAAGTACCTGTGGCTGCCGTTCGCCGATGGGGACGCGCTGATGGCGCATCTGGGCATGAGCGGGCAGTTTCGCCTGGATGCACCCGACCAACCGCTGCCGCCGCAATGCCGAGTGGTGATCGGTTTCACCGACAACGGCCCCGAGCTCCGCTTCGCTGATCAGCGCATGTTCGGCGGCCTGTGGCTCAGCCCTGGCGGTGCCGAGTTGCCGCCTGAGATCGCGCACATCGCCGGTGACCTGCTCGATCCGGACCTGGACTGGGAGCGGGTAGTGGCCGACGTCCGCCGCCGGTCCTCGGGGATCAAGCGAGTGCTGCTGAACCAAACGGTGATCTCGGGGATCGGCAACATCTATGCCGATGAGGCGCTGTGGCGAGCGTGTCTGCACTACGACACTCCCGCCAACCGGCTCAGCCGCGCCACCACCGTCAGCCTTTTAGAGCATGCCCGGGACGTGATGACCGAAGCCCTCGCCGTGGGCGGAACTTCCTTCGACCGCCTGTATGTGAATGTGAACGGGTCCTCGGGCTACTTCTCCCGGACCCTGGACGCCTACGGCCGCGAAGATCTGCCGTGTGCGCGCTGCGGTCGGCCGATCGTGCGCGAGGCCTTCATGAATCGCTCGTCCTACCGCTGCCCGTCCTGCCAGCGGCGTCCACGCGGTCTGAGCTGAGTCGCCATCCGGACTCGCCGAGGCGGCCTGCCTCGATCTGAGTCCGATAGGGGGGCCGGGGGCGTATATCCTTCGCAGTTGTGAGCCCCGCGGATTTGTACCAGCGTTATGGCCACGTTCTGCGGCAGTTCATCAAGTTCGGACTGGTGGGTGGCGCCGGAGTCGTGGTCAACATGGCTGTGGCAGTGCTGATGAACAAGGCGCACGGCGGCACCAAGTTCGCCCAGGACGTGCTGTTCGCGATCCCGGCGACCCCGTACAACTTCCGGTTCACCTCGCTGGTGTGGATCGTTGCCTTCCTGGTGGCCAACGTCTTCAACTTCCAGCTGAACCGCAGCTGGACCTTCCGCGGCACCGCCAAAGCGCCATGGTTCCACGAGTTCTGGCCATTCCTGCTGGTGGGCAGCGTGGCCGCTGCGGTCGGATTGTTCATCAAGATCGGCTTCACCAATCCTCTGTCGCCGCTGTACCTCCCAGAACCGTGGTTCCACGAGAACGCGGGCCTGCAATCGCGGGAATACTGGGCGCAACTGCTGACCATCGTGATCACCATGCCGATCAACTTCCTGGTCAACAAGTTGTGGACCTTCCGCGCCGTGCGGCGCCGTCATGCCGAACGCACCGAGGCGAAGGCGGCCGACTGAGATGTACCTGAAGAGCCTCACTCTGCGTGGCTTCAAATCGTTTGCCTCCAGCACCACGATGGTGTTCGAGCCCGGCATCACCTGTGTGGTCGGGCCGAACGGGTCGGGCAAGTCGAATGTGGTCGACGCCCTGGCCTGGGTGATGGGCGAGCAGGGAGCCAAGACCCTGCGCGGCGGCAAGATGGAGGACGTCATCTTCGCCGGCACGTCTGGACGAGCGCCGCTAGGCCGAGCCGAAGTGCTGCTGACCATCGACAACTCCGACGGTGCGCTGCCGATCGACTACACCGAGGTGACGATCAGCCGCACCATGTTCCGCAGCGGCGGATCGGAGTACGCGATCAACGGCAGCCCGGCCCGCTTGCTGGATGTCCAGGAGTTGCTCAGCGACTCCGGCATCGGGCGGGAGATGCACGTCATCGTCGGACAGGGCCAGTTGGACTCGATTCTGCAGGCCACCCCGGAGATCCGGCGCGGCTTCATCGAGGAGGCCGCCGGTGTCCTGAAGCACCGCAAGCGCAAGGAGAAGGCCGAGCGCAAGCTGGAGTCGACCGCGGCCAATCTCAACCGGCTCAACGATCTGCTGTCGGAGATCCGTCGCCAACTCAAGCCGTTGGGCCGGCAGGCCGAAGTGGCCCGCAAGGCAGCGGTGATTCAGGCCGATCTTCGCGATGCCCGGGCCCGACTGCTGGCCGACGACCTGGCGGCGGCGACCCAGATGCTGGCCACCGACCTGGCTGCCGAAGCCGAGCTCAAGCAGCGACGGCTCCGACTGGAGGAGCAGCTTGCGGCGGCCCGCGCCGCCGAGCAGGCCGCGGAGCGTGCCGCGCAAGAGGCGTTGCCGCGGCTGACCGCTGCGCAGGAGACGTGGTACGCGCTGGCAGGGTTGGCCGAGCGCATCGGCAGTACTCAGACCATTGCCGCCGAGCGTCTGCGGAATGCCTCGGCGATCACCACAGAGGATCGACCCGGCCGGGATCCGGAGGCGATCGAACGCGAAGCTGCCGACGTCCGGGCTGCCGAGGCCGAGCTCGCCACTCAGGTGGAGGCGCTGGCCGCAGCGTTGGCGGCTGCCACCGAGGCGCGGACGTCCGCCGAGGCCACCCACGCTGCCGCCGAACAGCACTACGCCGCCCAGCAGCGGGCGATCGCCGACCGCCGTGAAGGCCTGGCCCGGCTGGTGGGTGAGGTGAACACCTTGCGCAGCCGGGTGGAGGCCGCCGGCTCTGAGATCGAGCGGCTGGCTGAGGCTCGCGGCCAGGCCGATCAGCGAGGTGCCGAGGCCAAGCACCGCTTCGCCGAGTTGGAGACCCGGTTGGCCGGGCTGAGCGCGGGAGAAACCGGGCTGGATGCCGCCTATGAGGCCGCTGCGGCGCGTGCCGAAGCTGCCGAGGCGCAGGTGCAGCAACTCAACGAGGCGCTGCGCAACGCCGGTGCCGAGCGGGGTGCGCTGGCCGCCCGGGCCGAAGCCTTGGCGCTGGGCCTGGACCAGCGCGATGGTGGTGCAGCATTGCTTGCTGCCGGCAATCGCCTGGACGGTCTGCTGGGTTCGGTGGCGGCGCTGATCAAGGTGCAACCCGGTGACCAGGTCGCGATCGCCGCCGCGCTAGGGGCGGCGGCGGACGCGGTTGCGGTCACCGGGGTGGACGCCGCCGTGGCGGCTTTCGACCACCTCAAGGCCGAGGATCTGGGTCGGGCCGGCCTGCTGCTGGGCGGCGGGCCGAGCGAGGCGCGTTCGTCCTGGCCGGCACTGCCGGGCGGCGCTCGGTGGGCGATCGACGCGGTGAGTTGTGAGAAGCCCCTGGAGGCGCCGTTGCAGCGGCTGCTGTTCAAGGTGGCGATCGTGACCGATGTGGCCGCGGCGCGGAGCCTGATCGCCGACCTGCCCGAAGTGACCGCGGTCACCGCTGACGGTGACCTGCTCAGCTCGTGGTTCGCCGCCGGCGGTTCGGCAGCCCAGCCGTCGGTGCTGGAAGTGCAGGCGGCCCTCGATGAGGCCAACGCCAAACTGGCCGCCGCCCAAGGCGAGGCCGAACGGCTCACCTTCGCGCTGGCGAAGGCGAACGCCGAACTGGCCGATGCCCAGCAGGCCGCCGAAGCTGCGCTGGCCCGACTACACGAGTCCGATGCCGAGCATGCGGCGTTGGCCGAGGAAGCCGCCGAGCTGAACCAGTCCGCTCGCGCAGCTCAGGCCGAGGCTGGACGGCTGGAGGAGGCGGCGCGCCAGGCGTCGGAATCCCGTGACGCTTCGCTGGCCCATCTGGACGAGCTGGAGCGCCGGCTCGAGCTCGCCGAGGCCCAGACCGAGCTGAGCGAGGCCGATCCCACCGATCGGGACCGCAGTTCCGATGCTGCGCGGGCCGCGCGCGCTGCCGAGATGGACGCCCGGCTGGCACTGCGGACGATGGAAGAACGGGCCCGTGCTCTGGCCGGGCGGGTGGAGAGCCTGACCCGAGCGGCCCAGGCCGAACGTGACGCCCGCGCCCAGGCCGCTGCGCGCCGCGAGCAGTTGCGGCGGGAGGCCGAGACCGCCGCGGCGGTGCAACTGGCCGCAGACTGGCTGGCCGTCCAACTGGCGAACTCCCGTGCGCTGGCCGAGGCTGAACGGGTCGCGGCCCAGGGCGCCCGTGCCGCCGCCGAGAGCGAGTTGAGTGGCGCCCGGCAGCGGGGTCGTGAGCTGGCAAAGGAGTTCGAGGGCATGGTCGACACCGTGCACCGCGACGAGTTGGCCCGCGCACAGCAGCAGATGAAGATCGAGGCGTTGACCGAGAAGGCCCTGGCCGAGCTGGGGCTGGAAGCAGAGGCCCTGCTGACCGACTACGGGCCGCAGGTGCCGGTGCCGGTACTCAGCGTCGACCCTGTCGAGGACGGCGCCGAGCCCGAAACGGTGCCCTTCGTGCGGGCCGAGCAGGAGAAGCGCCTGCGGGCGGCCGAGCGCGACCTGGCTGTGCTGGGGCGGGTGAATCCCTTGGCGCTGGAGGAGTTTGAGGCGCTGAGCGAGCGGCACACCTTCCTGGCCGAGCAATTGGTTGACCTCCGCAAGACCCGCGACGACCTGGTTGACATCATCAACGACGTGGACGCCCGAGTGCAGGACGTGTTCGCTGCCGCTTACGCCGACGTCGAGGCCGCGTTCGCCGATTCCTTCGCCCGGCTTTTCCCCGGCGGCGAGGGACGGCTGGTGCTCACCGAGCCGGGGGAGTGGCTCACCACTGGTGTCGACGTCGAAGCCCGTCCGGCCGGCAAGAAGGTCAAGCGGCTGTCGCTGCTGTCCGGTGGGGAACGCTCGTTGGTGGCGGTGGCGTTCCTGGTGGCGCTGTTCAAGGCACGGCCCAGCCCGTTCTACATCCTGGACGAGGTCGAGGCTGCTCTGGACGATGTGAACTTGGGCCGGTTGCTGGAGATCTACCAGGAATTGCGAGCCGACAGCCAATTGCTGGTTATCACTCACCAGAAGCGAACCATGGAGATTGCCGACGCCCTCTACGGCGTGACTATGCGCGCTGACGGCGTCACTACGGTGATCAGCCAGCGGCTGAGGGAAAGCTGAATCCACCTAGGAAACGCCTGAGCCGCTGGGTTGGTGCATTTCACTGAGGCATACTGGGTGCGGTTCGCCAAAATGAAGGGGATTTTGTCGTGGTGCTCGCCTGGGTTTCGACCGCAGTGATCTTGGTGATCGCTGTGGTGATCATCCTGGTGGTGGCCGTGGGGATGGGCCCCTGGGCTCACCGGGCGCCCGAGATCGCCGATGTGGCGGCTACCACGGCGCGGCACATGAACGGTGATGCAGAGCCTCCGAAGGTGTTGGTGGATCTCTTCGACGAGATTCCCGAGTTGCGTCCTTCTGCGCGTAGCGCAACCTCCGCGCCGTCGGTGAACACCGACGGCACCGCCAGCGCCGACGCGCGCTGAGCCGCGCGGGCCTACCCGTAGACTCCCAGGGTGGAATTCTTCTGGATCATTCTCGGCGGCGTCGTCCTGGTGTTGCTGATCGCGACCGGTGTCATCATCTTCGGCCAGCAGAAGGTGCTGCCGCCCGCTGACGAACCGGAGGCGTTGACCCCGGCGAAGGACGAGGTCCTCGCACCCGACCAGCCGGTCGTCGCGGAGCCGGAGGTCGCAGCTGCCGATGTGCCCGAGGCGGCGGCGTCGCGGCTGACCCGCCTGCGACGCAAGCTCTCCGCGAGCACCAATCCGTTCGCCCGCGGCTTGCTGTCAGTGCTGTCGGCCGACCGGCTGGACGCCGAGGCCTGGGACGACCTGGAAGCCACCTTGATCACCGCGGATCTGGGCGTGGGCCCCACTGACGAACTGGTCACCGCCTTGCGCCGGGAACTGTCGATCGACGGGGTGAGTGACCCGGCCTCGGCCAAGAAGGTGCTCCGCAGCGAGCTGCTGAAGTTGGTCGACCCCAGCCTCGATCGCAGCCTGCGGACCACCGGCGCCGACGGGCTCCCGGGCGTGGTGCTAGTGGTCGGGGTGAACGGCACGGGCAAGACCACCACCGTGGGCAAACTGGCTCGCCTGTTGGTGGCCGACGGCCGCCAGGTGCTGCTGGCGGCCGCTGATACCTTCCGTGCCGCAGCCGCTGACCAACTGCAGACCTGGGGATCCCGGGTGGGCGTTGAGGTCGTCCGCGGGCCCGAGGGCGGCGACCCGGCCGCTGTCGCCTTCGACGCGGTCACCCAGGGCATCGCCGATGGTGCCTCGGTCGTGGTGGTCGACACCGCCGGACGCCTGCACACCAAGGCCGGCCTGATGGACGAACTGGGCAAGATCAAGCGAGTGATCGAACGCAAGGCTGCGGTCACCGAGGTGTTGCTGCTGATCGATGCCACTACCGGACAGAACGGACTCGCCCAGGCGCGGGTCTTCGCCGAGGTGGTCGATGTCACCGGCATCGTGCTCAGCAAGCTGGACGGCTCAGCCAAGGGCGGCATCGTGGTGCCCGTGCAACGCGAGCTCGGGGTTCCGGTGAAGCTGATCGGGCTGGGGGAGGGGCCGGACGATCTCGCGGCCTTCGACGCCGAGGTGTTCGTCGACGCGCTGCTGGAGGAGTGATGGTGCAGCTGCGCGCGGCCACCCCGTCCGACCTGTCGGCGATCGCGGCGATCTACAACCAATCGGTGCTCGATACCACGGCCAGTTGGGACTATCAGCCCTGGACGCCGGCCGAGCACGCCGACTGGTACGCCTACAAGGTCGAGCGCGGTTTCCCCTTGCTGGTGGCGGTCGAGGACGGCCAGGTGCTCGGCTATGCGAGCTACGGGGAGTTTCGGCACAAGGTCGGCTTCGACTCCACTCGGGAGCACAGCGTCTATGTGGCCCCCGCGGCCCAAGGCCGGGGCGTGGGCCGGGACCTGATGCTCGCCCTGATCGACCAGGCTCGCGCCAACGGCGTCCACGTCCTGGTGGGTGGGTTGAGCGCCGACAACGAAGCGTCGCTGAAGCTGCACGCCGCGTTGGGCTTTGTGGAAGTGGCGCGGATGCCCGAGGTGGGACGCAAGTTCGACCGCTGGCTCGACCTGGTGTTCGTGCAACTCATCCTCTAGGGGAGCGCCGGTAGGATGTGCCCCGGCCACACCAACGAGCGTTAGGCAAGCCTTGTTCGACACCCTCTCTGATCGCCTCTCGGCGGTATTCCGCAACCTGCGCGGCAAGGGTCGGCTCACCGAAGCCGACCTGACCGAAACGCTGCGTGAGATCCGCTTGGCCCTGCTGGAGGCCGACGTCAATCTCGGCGTGGTCAAGGACTTCATCGCTGCGGTCAGGGAGAAGGCCGTCGGCGCGCAGATCCACGCCGCCCTCAACCCGGCCCAGCAGATCATTCAGATCGTCAACGCCGAACTCACCGAGATCCTTGGTGGCCAGACCCGGCAGCTGCGGTTCGCCAAACAGCCGCCCACGGTGATCATGCTGGCCGGTCTCCAGGGCGCCGGTAAGACCACCCTGGCCGGCAAGCTCGGCAAATGGCTGAAGGAGCAGGGCCACTCGCCCTTGCTGGTCGCGGCCGACCTGCAGCGTCCGAACGCGGTCACCCAGTTGCAGGTGGTCGGCGAACGCGCAGGCGTCCATGTCTTCGCCCCCGAACCCGGCAACGGTGTTGGTGACCCGGTGGCGGTGGCGCGGGCCGCCATCACTCAGGCCACCACCAAGTTGTACGACGTGGTCATCGTCGACACCGCCGGACGCCTCGGCGTCGACGCCGAACTGATGAAGCAGGCTGCCGACATTCGCGACGCGGTCAACCCCACCGAAGTGCTGTTCGTCGTGGACGCGATGATCGGCCAGGATGCGGTCAACACCGCCAATGCCTTCGCCGAGGGCGTGGGCTTCGACGGGGTGGTGCTGTCCAAGCTGGACGGCGATGCCCGTGGCGGTGCGGCGCTGTCGATCGCCAAGGTCACCGGCAAGCCGATCATGTTCGCCTCCAACGGTGAGGGCCTCGGCGATTTCGACGCCTTCCACCCCGACCGGATGGCCGGACGGATCCTCGACCTGGGTGACGTGCTCACCCTGATCGAACAGGCGCAGAAGACGTTCGACGCCGAGGAGAGCGCCCGGGCCGCGGAGAAGCTGCTCGGCGGCAAGGGCGATTTCGGCCTGGACGACTTCCTGCAGCAGATGCAGGCCGTCCGCCGGATGGGGCCGCTGTCGAAGATCCTGGGAATGATGCCCGGGATGGGCCAGATGAAGGACCAGATCGCCGGCATCGATGAACGCGAGATCGACCGGATCGAGGCGATCATCTACTCGATGACGCCGACCGAGCGCTCTGACCCGAAGATCCTCAACGGGTCGCGCCGGTTGCGCATCGCCAACGGTTCGGGCACGAAGGTGTCCGACGTGAACGCGCTGGTGAAGCGCTTCACCGAGGCCAAGAAGCTGATGCAGCAGATGGCCGGCGGCATGCCCGCGATGCCCGGAATGCCGGGCGGCGGATTCGCCGGTGGCGGTGGCAAGAAGCGCCAGGCCAAGGCCGCCAAGAAGCGCAAGGGGCCGGTGGGGCCGCCGCGTCCGGCCACAGCCGTGGCACCGACCCCGCCGCCGGCCTCGGGTGGTGCGTTCGGTCTTCCCAGCCAGGCGTCGGCCGCACCGGGCGACTTCCAGTTGCCGCCGGAGTTGGCCAAGCTGTTCGACCAGAAGTGAGCAGATTGAAAACCGGCGCTCCTTCGCTGTGACTTTCTGGTCGACTGTGGCCAGTTGTGAGTGAGGAGCTCGTCGCCTCTCGTCACCAACGGTGACTGCGACGGTGCTCATCGGGGAGGTCGCGGTGGAGGTCGAAGCGCAACGCGTCACCGACAGTGACGTGAGCGGTGAGACCGCCGCCGAGCCCCTGGACACCCAGGCGGTGGTGGTGCGCTACGAGTCGATGGTCTACGCCATCGCCGTGACCCACACCCAATGCCGAGGTGACGCCGATGACGTGTTCCAGGACGTCTTCTTGACCTACCACCGACGCCAGCCGGAGTTCCGCAGCGAGGAGCATCGCAAGGCCTGGCTGATCACCACCACTATCAACTGCGCCCGTCAGGCCGCCAGGAGTTCCTGGCGGACCCGAGTGGTGCCCCTGACCACCGGTGCGGTGGACGCCGCCCCTGTGCAGTTCGAGTTCGCCACGATCGAGCAGAATGCGCTGTTCGCAGCGCTGACCGCGCTGCCGGCCAGTTACCGCTCGGTCCTGCACCTGTTCTACTTCGAGGATCTGCCGATCCTGCGGATCGCCGAGCTTCTGGAGCTGACGGCGTCCACGGTGAAGATGCGACTCTCTCGTGGCCGGGTGCTGATGCGCGAACAACTCACCCAAGGAGTGTTCGATGACTGACCCGATCTTCCGCCAGATGGCCGAGCAGATGCGACCGAGCGCGTCGGTACGGCAGGAGCTGTTCGACCGCATCGACGCCGAGGCTTCTGGCGTGCACGAGGCTTTTGCCACACGTCCGCCGCGGCGCGGCTGGGTGCGCTGGCTCGCCCCGGCGGTCGCCGCCGTCACCGTGGCTGCGCTGATCGGTACCGGGCTGAGCGGTGGGTGGTCGGTCAACTCTGGTGGTCGGACCAACACCGCCGATCAAGGGGTGACCGACTACGCCGCCTTGTACGCCGCCGTGCGGGAGGCGCCCGCGCCGGTCCAGTATGCGATGGGGGACGGCTTCGGCGACCGCTGGGCGCCTGTACCCACTGCGGAGACGGGTTCGTGGACGACCAACGTCCAAGTGCAGGCCATCGACGAAGGCGACACGGTCAAGAGCGACGGCCGGACGATCTTCATCGCCGCGGGCACGCAGGTGGCGGTCGTGGCCGCCGCCGGAGATACGACCCGAGTGCTGGCGCGGATCGACACTTCCACCGGTGATGCCGGAAAACCGGCCGGCAAGGGGTACACCCTGCAAGGTCCCGTGGTCGACCTGATATTGCGCGGCACCACGTTGGTGGTGTTGGTGACCGAGTATCAACCGCGCACCACTGACCTTCCGGTGAGCCTGCCGATGCCTCGCAACAGCGTCAACCTGCCGTTCGACGCAGCGCTGACCAAGGCGCTGATCTACGACGTGGCCGACCCCTCCCAGCCGCGCTACCAGGGCAGCCTGGGGCAAAGCGGCGGCCTGGTCACCACTCGGTTGAGCGACAACGTGCTGTACCTGGTCACCGAATACACCGTCGCCGACCAGGACGGTGCCAAGAAGGATGATCCGAGCAGCTTCGTGCCGGTGTTCACCCAGGACCAGGTGGCCGAGCCCGCTCGTCCCGCCGACTGTGTGATCATGCCCGCCCCCAGCGGGCCTACCTATGCCGTGGTGAGCAGCCTCGACCTGGACAAGCGTGCCCGGATCGACTCCGAGTCGATCTTCGGAGGTGCCGGCACCGTCTATCAGAGTGCGGGCAACCTCTACCTCGCGACCGTCGACGATTCGCCGTCGGGGTCGGTGGCCGAGAAGGCCGGAGTGCCGAAGGACCTGAAGCAGGTGTCGGTGACCAACCTGGTCCGGATCAGCGTCGCCGGCGGCCAGCTCACCGTGGCGGCGAAGGGATCGCTGCCCGGCCGCGTGCTCGACCAGTTCGCCTTGGACGAATGGGATGGACGCCTGCGGGTGGTGACCACGATGGAGGGCGAGAACGCCCACCACAAGCGGATCCTTCGGTCCGGGCTGTGGGTTCTGGACTCCGATCTGTCCCTGGTGGGCTCGATCCCTGCGCTGGCGAAAGACGAGGCCGTGCGCTCGGCACGTTTCGAGGGCGCCATCGGTTACGTCGTGACGTTCCGGTCAATGGATCCGCTGTTCGCCATTGATCTGGCTGACGCGACCACGCCGCGAGTACTCAGCGCGTTGAAGATTCCCGGCTTCAGCTCCTATCTGCACCCGTGGGCGGACGGGCGCCTGCTGGGGTTCGGGCGGGACGCCACCGACAAGGGCGAAGACCGGGGGATGAAGCTGTCGATGTTCGACACCAGTAATCCGCTGGCTGTGGCGGAGCTGACCACGTTGAAGGTCAAAGGCGACGACTCTCCCGCACTGAGCGATCATCGCGCCGTGTTGGTCGATGCTCAGGCCGGGCTGGTCGGGTTCCCGGCGAACAGCTGGACCGACGGCAAGGCGTTCTACGAGCTCTACCGCTACGACTCCGCGTCCGGCTTCGCGCAGGTGGGTCGGATCAAGGTCGGCTCCGACCTCGACCAGTCGACGGCACCGGTGCGAGGGCTGACCATCGATGGGCGGCTGTACGTCGCCTCGCCCCAGTCGGTGATGGTTTACCAGTTGGACGGCTTCGTCCAGGTGGCAAAGGTCGCCCTCAACAAGTGAGCCCGACTCCCTGGCGGGAGGCGGCCGATCCGGTAGCCTCCCGCCATGAGTCACCATCACGGGCCACCGGGGCTCGGCGAGCCCGAGTTCTTCGCCCACGACCATGGCGCTGCGAGCCCGTCCGGGGTCCCCGAATCGACACCGCTGCACCTGGCCGGAGTGGTCCTGCCCGAGGGTGAGCAGCGCGACCTGTGGGTGGTCGACGGCCTGATCCGCACCGAGCCGGTGGCAGGCGCGGTCACGGTGTGCCGCGGGGCCTGGATCATGCCGGGCCTGGTGGACGCCCACTGCCATATCGGGCTGGGGCCGCACGGGCCGGTCGCCGATGAGGTGGCCGAGGCGCAGGCGGTCACCGATCGTGAGGCCGGCACCTTGCTGGTGCGTGACGCCGGCTCACCGATCGACACCCATTGGATCGATGAGCGGGCCGACCTGCCTCGGATCATCCGCGCCGGGCGGCACATTGCGCGCACGAAGCGGTACCTGCGCAACTACGCCAACGAGATCGAGCCGGAAGACCTGATCGACGAGGTCGCCCGCCAGGCCGTCCGGGGTGACGGCTGGGTGAAGCTGGTGGGGGACTGGATCGATCGCGATTCCGGTGACCTGGGGCCGCTGTGGCCGGCGGACGTGGCTGCGGCCGCGATCGCGAAGGCGCATGAACTGGGCGCGAAGGTGACCGCCCACTGTTTCGGCGAGGAGTCGGTGCAGCAGCTGGTGCGGGCCGGTATCGACGGCATCGAGCACGGCACCGGGCTGGATTCGGCCACCATCGAGTTGATGGCGGCCCGCCAGGTGGCCTTGGTGCCGACCATGATCAATCTGGAGAACTTCACCGAGTTCGCCGATGCAGGTCAGGAGAAGTTTCCCCGCTACGCCACCCATATGCGCGATCTGCACGCCCGGCGCTTCCAGACTCTCGGCGCAGCCGTGGAGGCCGGCGTCCCGGTGTTCGCTGGGACCGACGCTGGCGGCACCATTTCTCACGGTCTGATCGCCGAGGAGATCGGGTTGTTGGCCCAGCTTGGCGGTGCCGAGTTCGCCTTGGGTGCGGCCTCCTGGCGGGCGCGGGCCTGGCTGGGGGCGCCGCCTCTGACCGAGGGTGCCTGGGCCGATCTGGTGGTCTTCGACACCGATCCCCGACAGGAGTTGTCGGTGGTGTCGCATCCGCGGTTGGTCATCCTGCGTGGACGAGTGGTGCGCGGCTGAGCGGACGGACGCCTCAGCCCCCGAACGCCGCCCACCACACGGTGGAGAGGTTCAGCGCCACGATCAGCGCCACCACCGTCCAGTTCACCAGCCGCTGCCAACCGCGGTCGGCGTGGTCGCCCATCAGGGCGCGGTCGGCGGTCACCACGGCCAGCGGGATCGCGGCGAAGGCGATCCCGAAGCTCAACACGACCTGGCTCCAGATCAGCACCGAGGTCGGTGGGGCGCCCAGGAGCAGCAGCACCACCGCCGGGGCGATGGTGAGCGTCCGTCGGACCAGGGGAGAGACCTGCCACAGCCGCATGTCCTTCAGGATTCGGGAGCCGGCGTGGGTGCCCACCACCGCCGAACCGATCCCGGAGGCCAGCAGCCCGATGGCGAACACTGCGGCTGCGGCCGGGCCGAGGGTGGCGGCCAGGCCGGCATGGGCGGACTCAATGGTGGCCGCACCGCCACCACCCAGAATCGTGGCGCCGAGGAGCAGCATGGCGATGTTGACCGAGCCTGACACCACCAGGGCCAACACCACATCGATTCGTTGGACGCGAAGCAGCCGTTTCAGCCCGACCGCAGGCAGCGTGCCCTCGGGGCGGAACCGGTCGATCGCCAGGCCCGAGTGCAGGTAGATGGCGTGGGGCATCACGGTGGCGCCGAGCATGGCTGCGATCAGTGGCAGGGCGGCCTGATCGGGCACGCTGGGCAACAGCCCCGCAACGGTGGCCGTCCAATCCGGCGGACGGAAGAACAAGGTGCCGATGAAGCCGGCAGCGACGATGGTCAGCAAAGCCCCGACTCCGAACTCGAACGCCCGCTCTCCACGGTTGCGCAACCCCGCGAGCAACGCCAACGAGACCAGGCCGACGATGATGCCGCCCAGCCACAGCGGCGTCCCGAACAGCAAGCCGAGGCCCAGCGCGCCGCCGACCACCTCGGCGATGTCGGTGGCGATGGCGATCACGAAAGCCTGCAGCCCGTAGCCCCAGGTGAGAGGGGTGTGCAGGCGCGAGCGGGCGAAGCGTTCGGTCATCACCTGCGGCAAGGTGCGACCGCTGACCAGGCCGAGCTTTGCTGATTGGAACTGGACCAGCATGGCCATCACGGAGGCGGCGGCCAGGACCCAGACCAGGCGGTAGCCGTAGCGTCCGCCGGCGCTGAGGTTGGCGGCGACATTTCCCGGGTCGACGTACGCGACGCTGGCCACGAAGGCGGGTCCGAGCAGGCGCAGGATCTGGCCGGGCAGCAGCCCGCTGCCGGCCCTGCCTTGCCCGGAGGTCGTCATGACGGGCAGGCTAACCGAGTCGTACGTTCCCTGCCGAACGGCACACGGGCCCGCGTGGGACGGCTGCGTCGGCGCGCATTGGCGTCTATCCCGTCTGCTCTGGCAGAATGGCCTGCGCATCTGTGCCGGTAGCGCCCTCTCACGCCTGCCGCGCACACGATTCATCCGGATTCGCTGATTGTTGCCCCACATCGATGAGCGGAACCACCCATCCGGGCCGGTGGCGTCATCGGTCCAAGTTCCTACAGGAGAAACCACACCCGTGGCTGTCAAAATCCGACTGAAGCGGCTCGGCAAGATCCGCTCGCCCCACTACCGCATCGTCGTCATGGATTCCCGCACCAAGCGGGATGGCCGGGCGATCGAGGAGATCGGGCTCTACCACCCGAAGAACGACCCGTCGGTGATCCGCGTCAATTCCGAGCGCGCGCAGTACTGGCTGGGCGTCGGCGCTCAGCCCACTGAGGCCGTCGTCGCCATCTTCAAGCGCACCGGTGACTGGCAGAAGTTCACCGGCGACACCACCATCCCGTCCGGTGTCGATCCGCAGCCCGCGCCGAAGGACAAGGTAGCCATCATCAATGCTGCCCTGGCCGAGGCCGACGACGAGCCGGCCACTGCGGCCATCTCCAAGTCGAAGAAGGCCAAGAAGGCCGACGAAGAGGCCGCCGAGGTCGTGGCTGAGGATGCTCCGGCCGAGGTTGAGGCCGAAGCGACCGAAGAGGCCTGAGCATGCTCACCGACGCACTGGAGCATCTGGTCCGCGGACTGGTGCCCAACCCCGACGATGTGCGGGTGCGTGAGTACGAACGTGGCCGCGTTCGCACCCTCGAGGTGCGGGTGCATCCCGAAGACATCGGCAAGGTGATCGGCCGTCAGGGCCGGACCGCGAGTGCGCTGCGCACCGTGATCGCTGCCCTGGCCGGACGCGAGCAGGTGCGCATCGACTTTGTCGATGTGGATCGCCGGGCCCGCCGCCGCTGAGTCTGTCGTTGTCATTACTGCGACGCCCCGTCCGCCTGACCGCGGCGGGGCGGTCGTGTTTTCTGGTGAGGTGCAGGAAGGAACGATGAGTCAGCAGGTGATCATCGGCACGATCGGACGTCCGCACGGGTTGCGGGGCGAGGTGACCGTGCGTCCCCGCACCGACCGGATCGAGGAGCGATTCGCCGTGGGGGCCGAGGTGCTGATCGGTTCCCGCCCGGTCACGGTCACCGGGTCCTCCTGGACCCAGGGCCGCCTGGTGGTGGCACTGGCCGGGGTGACCGATCGTTCCGGCGCCGAGGCCCTGCGTGGGGCAGAGCTGTGGGCCGACGCCGATGCCGACGAACTCGACGCCGAGGAGTACCACGACACCACCTTGATCGGGATGGCCGTGGTCGATCCGCAGGGGGCGCCGCTGGGCACGGTGATGGCGGTGCAGCATCACCCGGCCCAGGATCTGCTCACCATCCGCAACGACGCCGGCGACTGGCTGGTGCCTTTCGTCACTGAACTGGTCCCCGAGGTCGATCCCGTGGCCGGGCGCCTGGTGGTGCGACCCATTCCGGGTCTTCTCAGCGAGGTGGCCGATGAGGATTGATCTGATCAGCATCTTCCCCGACTACTTCGCCGCCCTGGAGTTGTCCTTGGTAGGCAAGGCGATCGCCGGGGGATTGCTGGAACTGGGCATCCACGACCTGCGCGACTGGACCCACGATCGCCACCGCACCGTCGATGACACCCCCTACGGTGGCGGTGCCGGCATGGTGATGAAGCCGGAGCCCTGGGGGGAGGCCCTGGACGCCTTGGTTCCCGCTGACGGTCCGCGTCCGGTGCTGATCGTGCCGACCCCGTCGGGGCAGCCGTTCACCCAGCCGATCGCCGCGGAGCTGGCTCAGGCCGAATGGCTGATGTTCGCCTGTGGCCGCTACGAGGGCATCGATGCCCGGGTGATGGAGCACGCCCGCACGCGGATGGACGTCCGCGAACTCAGCCTGGGCGACTACGTCCTCAATGGGGGCGAGGTGGCTGCGCTGGCGATCACCGAGGCGGTCGTCCGGCTGCTGCCGGGGGTGCTGGGCAACCCCGAATCGTTGGTGGAGGAGTCCCACGGTGCGGAGTTGGCCGGGCTGCTGGAGTACCCGGTCTACACCAAGCCCGCCAGCTGGCGAGGGCTGGACGTCCCGCCGGTGCTGTTGAGCGGGCACCACGGAGAAGTAGCTCGCTGGCGCGCCGAGCAGGCCCGCCGGATTACCGCCGAACGCCGTCCCGACCTCCTCAAAGCAGCCGAATTAGGCAACGCGGAGCTTGCTGAATAGGTCTGTATTTCCTAGTCGGAGTGGGTAAGTCCACATTCTGAGACACCGTTATGGGCAATGTCTGCCCATGTGCGCCACGGGCGTCAGGACTAGTTAGGGTGTGGCTCGTGGCGACTACGACCCTTACCCCTCATCAGGGGGCTGTTCGATCATCAGTCGCGTTGAAGGCCTTGATGGCCGTCACCGGCTTGCTGCTGATCGCTTTCCTGCTGATGCACATGTTTGGCAACTTCAAGATGTTCCTCGGGGAGGAGGCCTTCAACCACTACGCAGGGTGGCTCAAGGGCGAGACTCCTGATGGTGGCATCCTCTACCCGATCCTGCCCGCGGGCGCCTTCATCTGGGTCTTCCGGGCGGTGCTGGTGCTGGCAGTGATCCTGCACATCTACTCCGCGGTGACCCTGTGGCTGCGCGCCAAGGCGGCGACCCCGTCGACCTACAAGGCGCGCAAGGCCCTGGCTCAGACCTACTCCGCCCGCACCATGCGGTGGGGTGGCGTCATTCTGGCCGGTCTGCTGATCTTCCACCTGGCCCAGTTCACCGTGCACTCGGCGCTGACCGCTGGCAGCTTCGCCGGCACCTACGCTGACTCGCCGTACAAGATGTTCGTCGGTGAGTTCCAGCAGTGGTGGATGGTGGCGATCTACGCGATCTGGATGCTGACCGTGACCATGCATGTGCGTCACGGCTTCTGGAGCGCGTTCGCCACTCTCGGTGCGAACACCAGCCCCAAGGCCTTCCGCGTGCTCAACGCCTGCGCCTGGGCGATCGCGATCCTGCTCTACATCGGCTTCATCTTTGCGCCGGTGGCCGTTCTCGTCGGATGGATTCACTGATGGCTACGACTTCCAAGACCGCCGCGGTCACCGACTACTTCTCCGTCGGTGCCGAAATCGCTGACACCAAGGCGCCGGCCGGCCCGATCGAGAAGAAGTGGTCGCAGCGCAAGTTCAGCGCCAAGCTGGTCAACCCGGCCAACCGCCGCAAGCTGACCGTGATCATCGTGGGCACCGGCCTGGCCGGTGGCGCCGCTGCTGCCTCGCTCGGTGAGGCCGGCTACAACGTCCTGAACTTCTGCTACCAGGACAGCCCGCGCCGGGCCCATTCGATCGCCGCTCAGGGTGGTATCAACGCGGCCAAGAACTACCGCAACGACAACGACTCGGTGTACCGGCTCTTCTACGACACCGTGAAGGGTGGCGACTACCGCGCCCGGGAGACCAACGTCTACCGCCTGGCCGAGATCAGCGCCAACATCATCGATCAGTGTGTGGCCCAGGGGGTGCCGTTCGCTCGCGAATACGGCGGTCTGCTGGACACCCGCTCCTTCGGTGGCGTCCAGGTGCAGCGCACCTTCTACGCCCGTGGTCAAACTGGTCAGCAGCTGCTGATCGGGGCCTACCAGGCACTGGAGCGCCAGATCGCCGCCGGAACCGTGCAGGCCTTCACCCGTCACGAGATGCTGGAAGTGATCGTGGCCGATGGCCGTGCTCGCGGCATCGTGGCCCGCGACATGGTCACCGGTGCCATCGAGACTCACCTGGCCGATGCCGTCGTGCTGGCCACCGGTGGTTACGGCAACGTGTTCTACCTGTCGACCAATGCGATGGGTTCGAACGTCACCGCGGCGTGGCGGGCGCACCGCAAGGGCGCCTACATGGCCAACCCGTGCTACACGCAGATCCACCCGACCTGCATCCCGGTGCACGGTGACAGCCAGTCCAAGCTCACCTTGATGAGCGAGTCGTTGCGTAACGACGGACGGATCTGGGTGCCCAAGAAGGTCGAGGATTGCGAAAAGGATCCCCGCGAGATCGCCGAGGAGGACCGCGACTACTACCTGGAGCGGATCTACCCGTCCT
>JAJTBJ010000262.1 GCA_021286985.1 Propionibacteriales bacterium
AAGACCACGTCGAGTTCGAGTTCACTGGTGGCGTCGCAGATTCGATGATCTTGCGGCACACCTACCCCGACGCCGAGCGGGAGACCTTGCGGATCTTTCGCGAGGAGCAGGTGGTTTACCGAATGATCCCGGTTGACGTGATCCGCACACCGGTGCGCGAGTTGAGCGCCGCTGCGGGATCGGTTCACTGCCTCACCGAACTGAATTCCTACAGGTTCGATCTTCGCGTACCACCGCCGCTGCAACAGCTCACCGAAGACCTCATCAACCTCGCCTGGTCGGACGCCTCTGGCTAACGGCGCAGCACCCGGGCGGCCCGCACCGCTGCGGCTGGGTGGGACACCGGGAACCGTCCCCGTTGTCTCACGGAGAGGGGTTAGCGAATGATCATGCGTCCGGCGGCGATCGCCGTGGACTCCACGGACTCGGCATTGGGCTGATCGACGGTGTCGACCCACGCCGCAGCCTGCGCCGGCGTCTTGCCGAACTGCTCATGCCGAGCGCGCAGCCGCGTCCGACGTTCGCCGTCATCGAGGTGGACGTAGATCACCTCGTCCAGCAGGGCAGGCACCTGATTCCACGGATCGGCATCGACCAGCAGGTAGTTGCCCTCGGTGATCACGACCTGCACCTCGGGATCGACCGCGATCGCGCCGGCCAGCGGCTGTTCGAGGTCACGGTCGAAGCCGGGCGCGAAGACGGTGTGGTCGCTCTCGGCACGCAGCCGGCGCAGCAGCGCCACATAGCCGTGGCCGTCGAAGGTGTCGATGGCGCCTTTGCGGTCGAGGCGGCCGAGCCGCCGCAGGCTCACGTCGGCCAGGTGGAAGCCGTCCATCGGAACGGTGACCGCGGTGATTCCTTGCGCGGCCAGGGCATCGATGAGTTCGCCGGCGACGGTGCTCTTGCCGGCCCCTGGCGCACCGACCAGCCCGATCAGCCGCCGTCGGTCCGTCGGCTGAGCCAGTTCGGTGGCGAGCTGCGCCACCGTGACCTCCGGCGCAGACATGGCAGGCTCAGCCGGCCTCAGCGGGAAGCTCGATGACTCCCAGCTCGGCGAACGCGGCCAGCGAATCGGCGGCTGCCTGGGGGTCGAGGACGTCCATCACGAAGCCGTTCTGGATCAGCACGTAGTCGCCGATCTCAGCCTCGGGGAAGTACGCCAGCTGGCAGTCGAGTTCCTCGCCGTTCAGCAGCACCCGCGCCATCGGCAGAATGCCGGGCGTGATGGCGATGATCTCGGCCGGAATTCCCACGCACATCTCAGTTCCCTCCCTCGGCGGCCACGGTGTCCACCTGCAATCCCATTCCGCCCACCGGGGCCGATGAGCAGGGCAGACACGGATCGGCCTCGCGCACAGCATCCTCCAAATCGAGCCCCGCCGTCGAGCCGGACGCTGCCGCCAGCAGCAACTCGGCCAACCAGGGCTCGTTCTGCGCGGTCGGGGTGAGGATCTGCGCCGAGACCAGCCGTCCGTCCGCACCGGTCTGGTAGCGATGCACCAGCAGGCCGCGCGGCCCGTCCACCCAGCCGACACCGACCGCGTCGGGGGCGAAGCCGTCGACCGGGACGGCCACCTCTCCGCTTCCGAACTCGCCTGTTTCGAGCAGGCTGATGATCGCCTCCACGGCATGGACGGTCATGATCGCCCGCGCGCCGGCCGCATCACCGCCGCTGGCCAACCAGGACGCCTGCAACTCGGCGGCGATCGGCGTGGTCAGCTCACCGACCCGCAGTTGGGCCACCGGGCCCACCCGGTAGCGTCCGTTCTCCGGTCCGAGAGCCATCAGGTACGGACGCGGCGCGGCCGCACCCGGGAACAACTCGGCGATCAGCGAATCCCAGCCGGCAGCCGCCGCGCCGGAGATCAGCGTGCCGCCGTCGGCCGTCACCGCTCGCAGGCGGTCGCCGACCAGGTCCGGGCTGCCGTAGCGGTCGACCAGGGCCACGTCGGCGCCACCGAAGGCCGGCAGGGACGCGCCGCTGGCCACCTGCTCACGAGCCAGGGCAACCAGGGTGTCCCGGAGCGCCGGCGCATCGGCGGCCAGCTTCTCGGCGGCCTCGGCGCCGACCAGGGCCTTCACCCCGCCGGGGACAGCGGTGGTGGGAAAGTGGCCTGGCGAACCGGCGGCGGCCATCGCCGCCTTGCCGAATCGGCGCATGGCCAACGCCGTCTCCCGGTCGTGGGCGATCAGTCGGGGGGCGTGGGTCTCCAGTGCCGAACCGTGATGCAGCAGGCGGCGAACCGCGTCCGCTGCCGGCGGCACCTCGCTCACCCCGGCCAGCGCCTCCAGGGCACCTACCCCGGCCAGGTGGTGGGCGGCCGGGCAGATCCCGCACAGCTTCTCCACCAGATTGGGCACTGCGGCGACCTCTTGGCCGGCCAGCAGGGCGTCCACCCGGGGCAGGCCCGCCAGATCGAATCGTGCGGCTCGCACCTGACCGGCGGCGTCCGTCTCGACCACCACTTTGGCCCCGAACGGATCGACGATCTCGTCCAACACCCACCGCTGCGTCACGACGGCTCCCCTTCGCCGCCCACCCGCTCGGTTTCGACGGGCTCAACCAGCGCCGAAGAGACCTCTGGCATCATGGG
>JAJTBJ010000263.1 GCA_021286985.1 Propionibacteriales bacterium
GTCCGCACCGCGGCCCGCAGGACTTTGGGACGACCCTGATCTCGTGCCTTCTGGGATCAGCGATCCGCGCTCGCAGATGTCTGGGGGCGACGCATTGGAGTTCTATGCCCAACCCGGAACTCTCGAGCACGTCATGGATCGGCACTTGCTGGTGGACGATCCGAGTGGGCAGATTCGACTGCGTGAGGCGCCCGTCCATCTGGAGAGTCCCGTCTCGCTGCTGTTGTTGGTCGCTGATCTCGTCGACCGCGGTGGGCCGCGGGAGCTGCGCCGGGCTGAAGACTTGATCGCCGAGGCCCTGCCATGATCACCATGCCGATCATGCCCGCTGCGCAGGAGCGCGTTTGGCACTCACTGTTCACCCTCTGCGACAAGCTCCCCGGAGGCTGGACCCTTGTCGGCGGGCAAATGGTTCATCTGCACTGTGCTGAACGTGGCCGACAACCCCACCGGGCAACCACGGACGGCGACATCGTCGTCGACATCCGGGCAGATCGACACATGCTGGCCCAGTTCACCTCGGAACTGCTGCAGCTGGGCTATGCCTCAGACGGGGTGTCTGCCGAGGGCCATGAGCATCGTTGGAGGGACGGTGACGCTGTCATCGACGTGCTCATCGCAACCAACCTCGGCCGATCGCAGGGTGTGACCGGCGTCACCGGCAGCACCACTGTCGGAGCCAGCGGCGCGCAGCAGGCCCTTGATAGGTCCGAACTGGTCGAAGTGAGTGTCGCCGGACGCACAGGCAGAGTTCGCAGGCCCAATCTCGTCGGGGCGCTGGTTATCAAGGGTGCAGCGACGAGTGCGCCCTCCGGCGATAGCGAACAGCACAAGGCCGACTTCGCTCTGCTGGCCACCATGATCGTGCCCGAGGACGACTTCACCGGGCTCACTCAGCGGGACCGCCAGCATCTGGACCGGGGGAGCGACGCAGCAAGGCAATCCGTGGTGGCCCACCAGGTGCCTGAGTGGGAAACGGGGCTTGCCAGGTTGGCCCGAGCGATGAATCGGAATCAGCCGTCTCCGCGCACACCAGGGCGCGCCGGAGCGCCGGCAACGTTCTACCCGCGTGGAGCGGGTGCGTCTCGCGGCGAGGACGAAACGCTCCCGGAATGAGAGCCGGAAACCGGCCTCCTGTGATCGGCCGGCCGGTGTGGTTTCGACGGGGCTCAACCAACGGCAAAGGCAGGAGAAGCGGTGCTTCCCCTGCCCTCGAATTTCGTCGGGGTATCGGCCCTAGCGGGCCTACTACCCCCTCCTTGGCCTCGGCAGTCCGAACAAGTTCGGGTCTGCTGCACGATCAGGTGACAGTGGTTAGTCACGCAGCCTGAGTGGCTGTCGTGGTCATGATGGTCTCGTACTCGATGGGGGTCAACCGGCCCAACCCGTCCTGGCGCCGGCGGCGGTGGTAGGTGCGTTCGATCCAGGTCACGATCGCGATCCGGAGCTCGTCACGGGTGGCCCAGGTGCGCCGGTTCAGGACATTCTTCTGAAGCAGGGAGAAGAACGACTCCATGGCGGCGTTGTCGCCGCAGGCACCGACCCGGCCCATGGATCCGACCATGTGGTGCCGGTTGAGCGCACCGACGAATTTCCGGCTTCGAAATTGCGATCCTCTGTCGGTGTGCACCACACAACCGGCAACGTCACCGCGGCGGGCGACGGCGTTGTTGAGGGCGGTGACGGCGAGGCGGGACTTCATCCGGGAGTCGATGGAGTAGCCCACGATCCGGTTGGAGTACACGTCCTTGAACGCGCACAGGTACAGCTTGCCCTCACCAGTCCAGTGCTCGGTGATGTCACCGATCCACAACTCGTTCGGGTTCTGTGCGGTGAACTCGTGCCGGGTCCGGCCCTTCTCATCAGTGGTGGCGCACAGGTCGTCGTGGACCGGCGGGCCAGGCTTCTTGCCGTTGCGGCCGCGCTTCTTCCCGAACGCTGACCACCAGCCGTTGTCAGCACAGATCCGCCACGCGGTGCGTTCAGCCATCACCTGCCCGGCCTGGCGGGCCTCATCAGCCAGGAACCGGTAGCCGAACTCCGGATCATCGGCGTGGGCGTCGAACAGCGCATTGGCCCGATGCGCCTCCACCCACTCGGCATCAGTCACCGGATCGGCGAGCCAGCGGTAGTAGGGCGCCCTGGCGAGCTTCAACACCCCGCACGCGACCGTGACAGGGATCCCGTCCGCGGCCAGCTCTTTGACGAGCGGGTACATCATTTTCCCGGCAGGTTCGCCTGCGACAGGTACGCCGCCGCCCTGCGGAGGACTTCGTTCTCCTGTTCCAGCAGCCGGATCCGCCGCTTCGCCTCCCGCAGCTCCGCCGACTGAACCTGAGTCGCGTCGGGCCGCTCACCGTCCTCGATGTCGGCCTTCTTCAACCAGTCGTACAACGTGGTGAAGTGGATCCCGAAGTCCTTGGCGATCTGGTCCAGCCCGACACCGGGCTCACGGTTCCTGGCGACGCGAACCACGTCGTCACGGAACTCCTTGGGGTACGGCTTCTTCGACACGGTGGACATCCTCCCAGCCCAGCCCGAAGGCTAGGCAGATCAGTTGTCACCTATCCGTGCAGCAGACCCG
>JAJTBJ010000264.1 GCA_021286985.1 Propionibacteriales bacterium
ACCTACCCCGAGATCGGCGCCATGCAGACCCGGGCGATCATCGAGGCCGCGATCAACGTTCAGTTGCGCCATCCGGAGTGGAAGGTCGTTCCGGAGATCATGATCCCGCTGGTGGGCGAGGTGAAGGAGCTGGCGTTCGTCAAGAAGATCGTCACCGACACCGCCGACGCGATCATCGCCGAGGCCGGCGTCGCCTTGGAGTACCTGGTCGGCACCATGATCGAGATCCCGCGGGCGGCATTGACCGCCGATGACGTGGCCACCGAGGCGCAGTTCTTCTCGTTCGGCACCAATGACCTGACCCAGATGACCTTCGGCTTCAGCCGGGACGATGCGGGCAAGTTCCTGGACGCCTACTACGACAAGAAGATCTACGAGAACGATCCGTTCGCTCGGCTCGATCAGACCGGCGTGGGCAAGCTGATGGCGATGGCCGTCGAGCTGGGCAAGAAGACCCGTCCCGACATCAAGCTGGGCATCTGTGGTGAGCACGGTGGCGATCCGTCGTCCATCGAGTTCTGCCAGAGCGTGGGTCTGAACTACGTGTCCTGCTCGCCGTTCCGGGTGCCGGTGGCTCGCCTGGCGGCGGCCCAGTCGGCGCTGAAGCAGCAAGCCTGATCAACCACGGCGAAGGCCGGCGCCCCCGCGGGGACGCCGGCCTTCGCCGTTGTGGTGGTTACTTGTGCACCACCAGGGCGCCGAGGGGGGCTCGGGCGTGAATCTCGCGCGCCGAGACCTTGGTCGTGGCCAGGGTCTTGACCGTCTTCCAGGCGCCGTTCTTCCAGACGGAGCGCTTGGTCTTCACCGTGCACGTGCCGGTGTTGGCGTCGGGGGATTCGGGGCAGTCGGCAAACCAGACGTTGACGTAGCGGTGACCCGCGGATTCGTAGAAGCGGAATCCGCCGGCGTCGGTCTCGCTGGCAGCTGACCAGTACCGGGAATGGGTGGTGGTGCCCGGATGGGCCGGGCTCTTCTCGACGCGGAGCTTGCCGCTTCGCCAGTTCAGGACCGTGTAGGTGTAGAAGTCGTCGGTGTAACCGTTGAGCAGCACCTCCGCGCCCTTGCTGCCGTCCAGCTTGGCCCAGCCTTCCCAGGGGGCGTCCGGGGCGAAGCCGGGGCTGGTGTAGGTCACCGAGCTGACCTTGCCCTTGGCGGTGGTGACCTTGACCTTCCAGATCACGTGCTCGTCCTTCATGCCGACCTTGTAGATCCGGACGGTGTCGCTGCGACCGTCGCCGTCGACATCGGCATGCTTGGTCTGGACGAGGCTGGCCTTCTGGGGCAGCGGAGTGGTCGGAAGTGGTGCAGCCACGCTGTGCGTGGGGATCAGAAGCGGCACGGTGAGGCCGGCCGCGAGGGTGACGATCACGGAGAGTGGGGTTTTCATGAAGTCCTCCTTGCTGGTTGTGGCGTCACCCTAGCCGATTTGCGAACGCCGTTCTCTGAGAACATCCGGATTGCTTTGGGGTTGCTCTTGGGTAGCTGTGAGGGTGGAGGCGAAGTGCCTTGCGGGGTCGGGTTTGGTGAACTCAGCCTGAGGGAAATTGGGCCAAGTTCCTAAGGGCAGCGGTGTCGCTGCCAGGTCGCCGGTGCCGACCGGGCGACACTGGATCGGTGGATCGACGATCATTGCTGCTCGGCGCTTCGGCGCTGCTCCTGGCCGGCTGTGCGCGGGTCGAGCCGAGTGCGCCCACCCCGAGCCCGACGCCCGTCGGTAGCCCCAGCGCCGCCGGGGTGGGGATCGGCGTGGAGGCGACCGCGACCGGCACCCTTCTGGGTGCCCTGCTGGTCGGGGCGGCGGCCAAGCTCGGCACCGCTGCGATCGCCCAACCCTCGCCCACCGAAGTGATCTCAGCCTTGCAGGCGGGTACCTTCGTGGCGACCCCGGTGTGGGCGAGCTCCACCTGGGCAGAACTCAGTGACGACGAAGAACTCCCTCAAGACGTCCTGACCGAGCTGGCCGGGCTATTGGAGCCGAAAGTGAGTGTGCTGGCGCCCGGACTGGTGGACGGCGGTCTGGTGTGGATGGCCACGGCTGCCTCTGGGCAGAAGTCGCTGGAGGACCTCTCCGAGTGGTCGCAAGGCAAGGCTGCTGCTGTGCCGGCGATGGCCATCGAGCGCAGCGACGGTCTAGGCGCCCTGAACGCGATCTACCGGACCAACTTCCAAGCCCTCACTCTGGACGATCCGGTCGCGCGAGCCACCGCCGTTGCTTCAGGGCAGGCAGCGATCGGCGCCTTCCGGCGCAGCGAGTACCTGGGGGGCGTGAGTCTGGTGGAGTTGATCGACCCCGATCAGATGTGTGTTTCTGACCAGCTCGTGCTGCTGGTGAACTCCACCTACGCCGACGCCTCTCCTCAGCAGGTGCTGGCGATGAACGCGGTGGTGCAGGCGCTGACCACCGATCAAGTGGTCGCCCTGGCCGGCCAGGTCGCTCAAGGTACGGCCGTGGCTGAAGTGGCGCACGGGTGGCTGGTGAGTCACCAGCTCGGCTGAACTGCCGAAGCGTGGGTCAGGTTTCGACACGGTCGCTACGCGACCTGCTCAACCAGCG
>JAJTBJ010000265.1 GCA_021286985.1 Propionibacteriales bacterium
CCGTTCGAGGTGCACACCGTCAACCCCGACACCAAGGCTGCCGTCGAGCGTCGCATCCTCGACGCGGTGGCCGAGCACGACATCGAACTGGTGGTGCTGGCCCGCTACATGCAGATCCTCTCACCCGAGCTGTGCGAGGCGCTGGCCGGGCGAGCGATCAACATCCACCACTCGTTCCTGCCCGCCTTCCTGGGCGCCAACCCGTACCGGCAGGCCCACGCTCGCGGGGTGAAACTGATCGGGGCCACGGCGCACTTCGTCACCTCCGACCTCGACGAGGGCCCGATCATCGAGCAGAACGTCCGCCGGGTCGATCACACCATGGACGTGCCCGAGCTGGTCGCCATGGGTCAGGAGCAGGAGAGCCGCACGCTCACCGAGGCCGTCCGCCTGTTCGCCGAGCATCGGGTGCTCGCCGACGGCGCGCGGACGGTCATCTTCAGCTGAACACGACAACACCGGCCGGCTCCGCGAGGGAACCGGCCGGTGTTGGTGTGACTACTTGGTCGCCGACGCGCTCGGTGCGGGCGCGCTCGACGCGGTGCCGGCCGGCGGGGTGATCCCGCACTGCTTGAGCTCGAGGTCGACCTGCTTGGTGAGGCGGTTCTTGCCGGCCGCAACGGCCTGGGTGACGGTGCCGGAGTAGATAGTGCCGTCCTTCGACTGCAGGTTCACCGCAGAAGCCTGCTGGCACAGGTGGTACACCGAACCGGCCTTGGTCCAGAACACCTCGTCCTTGCCGGTGAGCTTGACCACCGCGTTCTGATCGGCGGCGATGTCCTCGCGCGAGACCGGGGCCAGGTCGGGGGCGAAGACCAGCGCCACGATGGCCAGCACGCCGGCGACGCTGCCCGCGATCGCCTTCTGCTTGCCGTCCATGTTCTTGTTGGTGAGGATCAGCACGATCAGCGGCACGAACGCCAGCAGAGTCATCAGGACGCCGAGCTGGTTCTGCACGAACAGTCGCACCGGCTGCTTCTTCGACGCCGGATCGAGGTGGTTGGCCTTCTTCCACAGGATCGGGCCGGTGATCGCCAGGCCGGCGATGGCGACCGCGATCACGATCAGCCAGATCAGGTGGACGGTCTCGAAGGGCACCTGACGCAGCAGCCAGAAGATGGCGAACGCTTCCGCGCCGATGGCCAGCACCCAGGCCACCCAGGAGATGATCCGGAAAGTGGTCGCCTGCTGCTTCGCCTCCGGGGTGGGCTGCCAGTCGTCAGCGATATCATCGTTCGCGGTGGTCGCCACCGCATCGGGCAGCGCCTCGGCGCGTACCACCTTCTTTTCGCTCTTGGCCATCGGGACCCTCCGTGATTCGTGATCGAGTGCTGTCGGTCGAACGTCCGGAAGCCTCGCAGGGCGTGCCGCCACTTCCCCCGCCGGTACCGGTGAGACCGTGAGCGAAATCCTAGGGGGTCTGCACCCCCGCGCGGTGTTACTGCGACGCGTCGATGCTCAGCGCAGTCGGGTCGTTGCCGTAATGCATGAAGCCGACCGCGTCCAGCAGTCGCCAGCTGCCCGGCGAGCCTTCGGCCACCATGAAGCCGGTGTTGTCGAAATGCGCGCGTCCGATGGCTTCGGCGAAGCCGGGGACGCGGGCGATCGCCCACACCCGAAGGGCCGCGCCGTGGCTGATCACCACCGCCGTTTGGTGGCCGGCCGCAGCGATCTGGTTGACCGCATCGTCGTAGCGCTCGAGGAACTCCACGGCGGTCTCCCCGCCGGGGATCCGGGCGTGCACGTCTCCGGAGTGCCAGCGCATCATCGTGGTCACGTAGGCGGTGGCGACGTTACCCATCTCCTCGTGCCCGGCCGGGATCTCGCGCAGCCCCGGAAGCACCCGGACGTCGAGTCCGCGTGCGGCGGCCAACGGCGCCGCGGTCTGCTGGGTGCGCACCAGGGTGGAGGCGTAGATCGCGTCGATCGATTCGTGGGCCAGCCGATCGACCAGCTCACGAGCCTGCTGGTGGCCGGTGGGGTCGAGGTCGGCGCCGGGGGCGGCAGTGTCCAGCAGCAGCCCCACATTCGAGCTGGTCTGGCCGTGGCGGACGAGGATCAAACGCATGAACAAGAGCATAAGACGCCGCCGGGGCCATGCCTTCACCCGGGCCGTCCGCCGGCCTTGCGCTCCGGTGTCGTCACGCCGCAACGAGGGTCGGGACGCCGGGGGCGTGCACGTAATTTCACCTGCTGAGCAGGCCCGCCCACCTTTCGCTGAATGTTCTCACCGGTGTCTGCCGAGACCCCGCAACTGCTAGCGTCGGAAGTGGACCACATTCCGTACTCGTTGAGGAGACAGACGTGAGCAAAACTCCCGTGAAGGTAGCGGTCACCGGCGCCGCCGGCCAGATCTGCTACAGCCTGCTTTTCCGGATCGCCAGCGGCGCGCTGCTCGGTCCTGACCAGCCCGTCGAACTGCGCCTGCTGGAGATCACCCCGGCGCTGAAGGCCCTCGAGGGCGTCGTCATGGAGTTGGACGACTGCGCCTTCCCGCTGCTGAGCAAGGTCGAGATCGGCGACGACGCCAACGTCGTCTTCGACGGTGTGA
>JAJTBJ010000266.1 GCA_021286985.1 Propionibacteriales bacterium
CGGCAGCGGGGCCGGGCTCAACCAGCGACGGTCCCTAGCTGCCCAGGACCTCGATCTCGGCGATGCCGCCTTGGTACTTGCCGTTGCCCACCGGCGGCAGGCCAGTGAAGTAGACCAGCAGGTAGCGGGTGTTCTCGGTGCCCAGATTGAAGGTGGCCACGTCGCCGGCGTTGGTCACCGAAGTGACCACTCGCCAGTCGGCGATCGTCTTGGACGCCCCCGATGCCGAGGTGTTCTTCGGTACCCGGACGTCGACATCGCTGCCCTGACCGGTGAGGTGCACGGTGACGGTCTTCACCGCATGCACCGAGCCGAGGTCGACCAGCAGGCCGACGCCGGGCTTGGCGCTGAACTTGGCCGTCCGGTAGGTGTCGGTGGTCCAGGCGGTGGACAGGTTGCCGTCGATCGCCAACGCGGCGCCGGCGGAGTTCTCCCCGCCGCTGCCGCCGTCGCCCTTGGGGTCGAAGTCGTCGACCTTGGCCACCGCCACCAGCGGGGACACCGTGGCCTGAGTGGCCTGCACGGTCACGATCGCCGCAGCAACCAGCCCGACCACACTGACCAGGGCGGAGGTCAACAGCAGCAGCGGAATGTTCCGGGGCCCATGGGGTGCCTTCCCCGGCGGCGGGATCGGCGTGTAACTGTCGCTACGAGCCAAGGCGGCGTCGACGAACGGCTCCTCGGCGTCGTCGGCTCCCGGATCGTGCACCTCGTCGGCGCTCACCCGTGAGGTCACGAAGGTGTGGCTGGTCGCCGGGGTCGGGATCGGCGGCGACTGCAACGAACCGATCTCAGACTCCTCCGAGGCGCCCAGCCGCGTCCGCAGCCCGCCGGACGCGTCCGCCGGGCCGAGAATGCTGGACAGCTCAGCGGCCACCGCTGCGGCGGTGAACAGTCGCGACGCGTGCCCCCGCGGATTGCCCGAACGGATCCGGTCGATCACCAGGTCGAGGGCGGGGGCCACGCCGCCGCGCACCCGGCTGGGCGGCACCGCCCGGCCACGCTCGATCGGCGCCGCGGGCAGTCCGAACCGCTCACCACGAGGCCAGTGCGCCACCAGGCAGGCGTACAGCAGATCGCCGAGGGCCTGGACGTCGGTGGCAGTGCTGACCGAAGCCGGGGTGCCATCGGAATGCATCGCTGCGTCCGTCTCGAAACCCAGGATCTTCACATTGCCGTTGGCGGTGATCAGCACGGTGGCCGGGCTCAGGTGCTGGTGAAAATGCCCCTGGGCGTGCACCGCAACCAGGGCGTCACTGACTTCGCGCACCACCCACGCGGTCTCGACCGAGGTCAGCGGGCCGTCGCGCAGCAACTTCTCCAGACTCTGGCCCGGCTCGTACTCGTAGACCAGGTAGGCGTTGACCCCTTCGGCGGCCTCGACCACATCCAGCACCCGCAGGAATCGGGAGTCGGTTGCCACCGCAGCCGAGCGGGCTGCGGTGAGAATCCGCGCGGTGCGAGGGTCATTGTTGGCCAGCAGATGCACCAGCACCGGACGTCCGAGCACCGGATCGTGGGCCCGCCAGGTCTGGATGCCGTCGTTGATCGCCAACTGCTCGGCCAGCTCGTAGCGATCGGCCAGCACCAGACCGGCGACCGCGCCGGTGTCGGGGGCGGGGTAATCGAGGGGGTCGGTGGCCCGCACCGGGACGAAGACGCCGGTGCCATCCGGATCGAGATTGGGGGTCTCGCCGCCGCCGACGGCGATGGTTTCGGACTCCTCGACGATGGTCTCGGCGGCGTCGGCGTCACCATCGTCGACCTTGCGCCGACGCAGCACGTCCAACAAGGACGCGGCCTCGGGAATGCCCATCCGCTTGGCGGCGAAGAAGAACACCAGCACGGCGGCCGCCATGGCCACCGCGAACCCGGCCAGGCGCAGCAGCGCGCTGGGGTTACTGGAGAACAGCCAGGTGATCAGCCAGGCCAGCGCGACCGCGGCCAGGGTGGGCACCGCAAGCCGACCCAGATGCCGCAGCACGGCCATGCCGTCGAGCTCAGGAAGTCGTCGCCGCAAGGCCCGATGGGTGAGGAAAACCCCGATCAGATAGGACACCGAGTAGGCCAGCGCCAGCCGCGCCGCGACCGTGGCCGGATCGTCCCACGGCACCACGAACGCCACCGCGAGGGCGGCGTTGGCGCCACTGATCCAGATCTGCAGCAGGAACGGGGTCTTGGTGTTGTCGAGGGCGTAGAAGGCGCGCAGATACAAGTACTGGATGGTGAACGGCACCAGGCCGACCCCGAAGGCCATCAGCGCCCAGGAGACCAGGTGGTAGTCGCCGGCGCCCACGCCGTTGCCGTACGGCACCCGGGCGATCGGATCGGCGAGCGCGATGAAGGCCACCGACGCCGGCAGCAGGAAGGTCAACGCCAACCGGATCGCACGGACGGTCTCGGCCGCCACCTGCTCCAGCCGTCCCTCCTGGGCCGCGGCGGACGCTGACGGCAGCATTGCGGTGGCCAAGGACACCGTGATCAGCGAGTGCGGCAGCACCCAGATCAGATACGCGTTGCCGTAGGCGTTGATGCCGCCGCC
>JAJTBJ010000267.1 GCA_021286985.1 Propionibacteriales bacterium
CAGAATCACCTCTCCGCCGGACAAAGTACCCACCGGCCGATCCAAACCGAGCGCGCCCAAGCCCACCTCCGACAAGGTTGCCTCAGCTCGCGCCTCAACGTCCCAATCGCGGCCGATCACCTCGTACCAGTGGGCCTCCAGCGCGCCGGCGGTCACAGCGCGGACGGCAGCGACCTTCGCGCCTATTCCCAGGACGTCAGCGACGGTGGCCTGGGCCTGCAGGGTGAGGTTCTGTGGGAGCACCGCGACCTCGCCGGGCACCACCACCCGTCCGGCTTGGGGCTCCAGGTCACCGGCGATCAGTCGCAGCAGAGTGGATTTGCCCACCCCGTTGGCGCCGATCAGGCCGGTGCGACGCTCGAAGCGGGCGCTGGCCTCATGCAGCACCACCCGGCCATCCGGCCAGGAGAAATCAACGCCGTCAAGGACGACAGCAGGAACAGCAGGCATTTTTGACTCCATCGATCAGCGGGGCGCGGACCGGGAGTCGTCGACGACTCAACCAATCAGCGCGGGATTACGCGAGACGGGAGTCGAAGTACATGTCGGCCTCAATCGGGTAGGCGATGTCACTTCCATGGTTGCAGGGGCACCGACGCGAAGGCAACCTCGTCAGTGCGGCGCGGATCAATCAGGTTGCCCCTGAAGGCGCTGACGGATGCGGTCCAGCACCTGCCACAGCTGATCGAGCGCATCGTCATCGAGATCGGCCAGAATCGCCGACGCTTCGGGATGCATCGCCTCCCGCGCAGCGATGATCAACTCCCAGCCGCGGCCGGTCAACTTCACCAGACGTCGGCGGGCATCACCAGGCACACCGACGACCTCGACGGCGCCACGCTCAGCCAGGGCCATCACCACTTTGGAAACCCCCGACTGGTTGATCTCCATGACCTCGGCCAACTGGCCGACAGTCTCCCCGTCCGGCGCGCTGATCAGTTGGGTCAACACGGTGAGTTGGATCATCGACAGCCCCAACGGCCGTAGCGACCGGTTGAGCCGCGTCTCCGAAAGGCGTTGGACGGCGCTGAGTTCGCGCATCACCCGGCCCTGCCTGGCCATGCGCTCAGAGTCGTCGCCGCTTGTCAACGGCCCATCCCCTTCCCTCAGCATGAAATATTCCATGGACTTGACCTTGGTGGCAAGTCCTGATTAGCTCCGCTTTGCAGACACCCCAACAGGAGGATCCTATGACCGACCCCACCCTTTATGAGCGCCTGGGCGGCTACGACGCGATCGCCGCAGTCTCCACCGCTCTCCTTGGCCGACTCCATGCCGATCCGACCATCGGTCGCTTCTGGCAGAACCGCGGCAGCGACGGCCTCGCCCGCGAGAAGCAACTCCTCATCGACTTCCTCTCCCACGCCGCCGGCGGGCCGCTGCTCTACACCGGACGCGGGCTCCTCCAGTCGCACACCGGGATGGGTATCACCGACCAGGACTGGGACCTGTTCGTCGGCTACCTGAACGACACCCTGGACGACTTCGCCGTACCGGCGGCGGAGCGAAACGACCTGTTGGCCTACATCGACAGCACCCGAGTCGAACTCGTCGGCGTCTGACCCACCCCTAGGCGCGGGGCCGACGACCTCGCGCCACTCCGCGCGCCGCCCTCCGCGGCGGCGCGCGGCCGCCACCTCAGCGTCCCCTCCGCTTCGCCTTCGCTCGCGCCTGGCGAGCCCGCCACTGCTCCTCAGCACGCCGCTCTCGTCGGTCTCGCGCGCTCTGCGTGCGCAGCGCTTTGTCAGCCTCCTGGGCCATCCGTACAGCATCTTGTGCAGCAGTGCTCGGCCGCGGCTCGCGCGCCTGCGTCGCCGCCCGTCGGGCAGCCCGTTTCGGGTTGATCCTGCCGATTTCGGCAACGCCAGCGCTCACCGCCGGTGCTCGCTCGGCCCGGGCCAATAGTTCATAGCCGCGCTGCTGCAGAAAGGCCATGAGCTCGGCGTCGCTCGGTTCGGCACCGAACACCACCCGGGCAGCCCGGACGTCTTGACCGTGGCGAAGGCTCAACACCCCCACCCAGAACTGACCATCGTGGTAACAACAGAACTCGACCGACATCGCAGCCTCCAGGTACGCAAAAGCGGACCTGACCAACTGGATTCTCCATCAGGAGCGACGGACGCCTGGGGCGCCGCCCGGACTTCCGGCCGGGCTGTGCGGTTTGCTCGTCAGGGATGACGTCGCCAACTTTACCGCGATCGCTGCGGTTCAGCCCTCGGCTGCAGCCAGCTGCCCGCAGGCGCCGTCGATGTCGCTGCCGCGGGTGTCGCGGATGGTCACCGGCACTCCCCTGGCTTCCAGCCGAGCGACGAACTCCTCGGCGACGCCGGGACGTGAGGCCGTCCACTTGGAGCCCGGGGTGGGATTCAACGGGATCAGATTCACATGCACCCAGCCGTAGCCATGGGGACCACGCAACACCGCGGCCAACTCCTCGGCCCGGAACCCCTGGTCGTTGACGTCCCTGATCAGGGCGTATTCGATCGAGACCCGTCGTCCGGTGGTCAGGAAGTACTGCTTGGCCGC
>JAJTBJ010000268.1 GCA_021286985.1 Propionibacteriales bacterium
GATGCCGACGCTGGTGGCGGGATCCAGGTTTCCGGTCGGCTCGTCGCAGATCAGGATGGCCGGACGATTCACGAAGGCTCGCGCGATTGCCACCCGCTGCTGCTCGCCACCGGAGAGCTCCTCGGGCAAGCGATCCCCCTTGCCCTCAAGCCCGACCAGTTCGAGGGTCTCGGGCACTACCTTGCGGATCAGCGAGGCCGGCTTGCCGATCACCTGCAGGGCGAAGGCGACGTTCTCGTTGACGGTCTTGCCCGGCAACAGCCGGAAGTCCTGAAAGACCGTGCCGATCTGACGGCGCAGCGCCGGCACCTGCCAGCTGTGCAGCCTGGTCAGGTCTTTGCCGGCGACGTGGATGTGGCCGCTGGTCGGCAGGTACTCGCGCAGAATCAGCCGCATGAAGGTGGACTTGCCTGAACCCGAGGTGCCCACCAGAAAGGCGAACTCGCCCTTGCCGATCTCCACGGTGACCTTGTTCAGGGCAGCGCGCGATTGACCGTCGTAGGTCTTGGTGACGTCTTCGAATCGGATCACGATGCGTGGCAGGCCGGGTAGGCGATGGGGAAGTTTCCTTAGAGCAAGCTAAGGACGGCCTGCTTGCAGTCTAGGTGGCATCGCCCGAGGCGCAACCCAAGCCGCCCGGCGTGTTCAGCGCTCACCTTGCTGGCGACGCCAGCGCACTCCCGCGTCGATGAAGGCGTCCAGATCGCCGTCGAAGACCGCATCGGGGTTACCGACCTCATGGTTCGTGCGCAGATCTTTGACCATCTGATACGGGTGCAGGACGTAGGACCGCATCTGGGAGCCCCACGAGTTGCCGCCGTCGCCCTTGAGCTCACGCATCTCGGCTTCCTTTTCGGCCCGCATCCGCTCCAGCAGGCGCGACTGCAGCACCCGCATCGCCGCTGCCTTGTTCTGCAGCTGCGACTTCTCGTTCTGACACGAGACCACCAGCCCGGTGGGCAGGTGGGTGATCCGGACGGCGGAGTCGGTGGTGTTGACGCTCTGCCCGCCGGGACCGGACGAGCGGAACACATCCACCCGAATGTCGCCTTCGGGGATGTCGATGTGGTCGGTCTCCTCGGTCACCGGCAGGACGTCCACGCCGGCAAACGACGTCTGCCGACGTCCCTGGTTGTCGAACGGGCTGATCCGTACCAGCCGATGGGTGCCCTGCTCGACCGACAACAGGCCGTAGGCGAAGGGCTCTTTGACAGCGAAGGTGGCCGACTTGATGCCCGCCTCTTCTGCATAAGAGATGTCGTAGACCTCGGTGGCGTAGCCGTGCCGCTCGGCCCAGCGCAGATACATCCGCAGCAACATCGCCGCGAAGTCGGCCGCATCCACACCGCCGGCCTCCGAGCGGATCGTGACCAGGGCGTCGCGCTGGTCGTACTCGCCCGATAGCAAGGTGCGGATCTCCAGGATCTCGATCTCGCCGCCCAGGGACTTGAGTTCACGCTGAGCCTCGTCCAGCGCCGAGGCGTCGGACTCCTCTTCTGCCAGCTCGATCAGCACGCCAAGGTCGTCGACCCGGCCTCGCAGCCCGGTCAGTCGATCGACCTCGGATTGCAGCCGGGACAGCCGCGAGGTCACCTGCTGGGCGCGATCCTGGTCGTCCCACAGGTCAGGGGCGGCCGCTTGTTCGGCGAGTTCGGCGATTTCGGCCTTCTTGGCCGCAGGGTCGAGCACAGCCTCGATCGAAGCCAGCGTGCGATCAAGGTCGGCCAGAGCGGCCTGTAGGTCAGCCACAGTCACAGCGCAGCACTCTACCGGTGATCGAGACTTGACCGCGCCAAGACGGGCGTCACCTACGCGGGGGACATTTTTCAATGCAGAAACCGGCAATTCCGGCGAATATGTCCCCCCTCGGGTGACAGGCGAGTCCCCCCGGCGGGGGACAACCGAAGTGCGTAGATGAATGCGCCGTGGAAAAGCTGAAGAAGTTTCAGAAAAGGGCTTGCGCGCCGCCCGCAGACCAGGACTAAAGTACTCATGAGGCCGGAGGTTCCCCCCGAGCCAAGGCCTCATAAGAACTCCGGTTCCCCCCGAGCCGGATTAGCTGCCCCCCGGCAGTGCCCGCAGAACGCTCCCGGTTCGTGGCGGGCTCCTTCCCTGTCTGGGGCCTGACAAGCAGATTCACTCATCGACGAGAGCCACGCTTCGGCAGCCCCACCACCCGCAGCACACCGGTGCCGAGTTCGTGCACGCCCACCTGATGTCCGGTGGCGACCGGCCAACGAAGCCGCCGAGATTCCCAGCATGATGAATACCGCAACCGTTGGGGTGAATCCCACGCCCGCCAAATGGGCGAACCGACCGATTCACCTCACCGACCATGAAATGCAAATAGTGCCAAGCGTGGGGCATTTCGCGACATTTTACGCGCTTTTAGAGCACCGCACGGCTCGCTCATTAGACCACCACCCGCCACCTGCCCGCCCCCGCAGGCACGATCGCCGGTACATCCCGCTGGCTAGGGGATACGCCGCGCGCTACCCGGGTGGGTATGGCCGACACACCGC
>JAJTBJ010000269.1 GCA_021286985.1 Propionibacteriales bacterium
CTCTTGTTGGCCAGCGGGAAGTCCGGCACGATCACGTCGTTCAGGGCCACCGGCAGACCGGGCCAGGTGAGGAAGGACGGATCGACCACCTTCACCCTGGTCAGCGTGCCGCCGCGCCCGACGACCACGCGGTGCACCAGCGTGCCGCGCCAGGCCTCAACCACACCCAACCCCGGGCCGGTGCGGGTGACCCGACCGGACGGACGGGGCTCAGCGGCACCCAGGTCAGCGAGCCGCGCAGCCAGGTCGGCCACCATCTGCGCCGACACCGCGACTTCCTCGGCGCGCACATCGAAACGGGCGCGCACATCGCCGGCTTCGCGGGTGACGACCCGGAAGTTCGGACCGAGATCGACGAACGGCTGGTCGGCACGGGCGTCGATGGCCACCCCGCTGGCCCGGGCCACATAGCCCAGCACGCCGAGGCGTTCGGCCTGCTCGGCAGGCAGCACGGCGGTGGTGTTGAAGCGGTTGGCCACGAGCGAATGGCTGGTGGCGATCTCGGCCAGCTCGGCCACTTCGGCAGCCACCCCGGCCACCAGCTCCACCTCGGGGTCGGCCAACAGCCGGGCATCACCCAGGCTCAGCGCCCCGCGCAGCAGGCGGTGCCCGGTCAGCCGGGCGTTGTGTCGCAGCAGGGTTTCACGCAGTCGTCCGGCGTGGGCATTGGCGATGCCGAAGCCCGCGTCGTTGGCCAGCAGACCCAGATCGTTGATGTGGTTGTAGAGCCGCTCCAGTTCCAGCAGCAGGGCGCGGGTCAGCGCCGCCTGCGGCGAGATCTCGATGCCGAGCGCATCCTCGACCGCCATCAGGAAGGCCAGACTGTGGCCCACTGCGGTGTCGCCGCTGATCCGCTCGGCCAAGGTGATGCCGTCGGCGATCGACCGGCCGACGAACAGCTTCTCCACTCCCCGATGGACGAAGTACAGCCGCTGATACATCCGCACGATGGTCTCCCCCACCACCGAGAAGCGGAAATGTCCCGGTTCGATCAGCCCGGCATGCACCGGCCCGACCGGGATCTCATACACGCCCTTGCCGGCGACTTCGACGAAGGGGAAGCCGGCGTCGGCATCGAAGGCAGCCGGCGCGACCGCGTCAGAGCGCTGGGGGTAGTAGCCCGGCGGCCAATGCGCATGGCGCACCAGCCGGAACGGCTGCGGATGGCCGTCGGCGATCAAGCCGAGCAGGTCGTGCAACTCCCGCTCGAAACGTCCGGCCTGGTACGACAGCCCGGCCAAGGTCGGCAGGTGCGGGTCGGCGGCGTCGACGGCCACGATCACCTCAGCGCGGCTGCCGTCGGAGCCCAGGAAGACCCAGACCACTTCGAAGCCGTCGGCGACCTCCTGCCCACTGACCAGCGCCAACCGCCGTCCGAGCTCCAACTGCCCAGCCACCGCGCCGGTCAAATGCTCCCGCGAGACGTGATGAGTTTCGGGTTGTTGTCGCCTCATCGGGCACCTCCCAGGGCTGCGACCGCGGCGAGCAGAGGCGCTGCCAGCGGCCACGCGGCGAAGCCGAGCGCGGCACTGGCGGCCAGCGGCAGCCACAGCGGCAGCCGTCGCCACCACTTCGGACGCCCCGCCACCGGATCGCCCGGCCCCAGCGTCATCGCCAGCACTTGCCGAGTGATCCCGGCGAACACCACCAGCAGCAGCACCAGCGCCACCGCGAACTGCCAGCCCAGGCCGCGGGTGAAGCCGGCCACGATGATGCCCACTTCGGTGAAGAAGGTGACGAACGGCGGGAAGCCGAGCAGCCCAGCCACTCCCAGCAGGAACGGCTGACCCAGATCCGGACGACGGCGCAGCAGCCCATGCACTTCGCTGATGTGGTGAGTGCCGGTGAAGGTGAGGATGCGTCCGGCAGTCACGAACAGCATCGACTTCAGCAGGCCGTGGCCGAGCATGTGCAGCAGCACCGCGGCGATCGCCAACGGGCCACCGGCGGCTGCACCGAGTGCGAGCAGCCCCATGTGCTCGATGCTGGAGTAGGCCAGCAGTCGTTTGTAGTCGCGCTGGGCGATCACCAGTCCGGCGGTGACCGCCAGCGACAGCAGCCCGGCGGTGAGCAGCATGGTCTGCATCAATCCGGGGCCGACGACGGCATCGGTGATCGCCTGGATCCGCAGGATCGCATAGAAGGCCACGCTCAGCAGGACGCCCGACATCAGCCCGCTCACCGGGGCCGGCGCCTGGCTGTGCGCGTCCGGGAGCCAGGAGTGCATCGGCGCAAGTCCGGCTTTGGTGGCGAAGCCGAGGACGGCCAGCGCCCCGGCGATCTTGGTCAGCCCCGGATCCAGCGCCCCGGCGTGGGCCATCAAGCCGACCCAGGAGACCCCCACGCCCTCGATGCTGAGCGCGGCGGCCGACAGCAGCGCCACCCCGAGGAAGGCGATGGCCACGCCGACCGCGCCGAGCACCACGTACTTCCACGCCGCTTCCAGCGAATACCGGCCCTCACCGGAGGCCACCAGGAAGGCGGTGGTGATGGTGGTCAGCTCGATCGCCACCCACATCA
>JAJTBJ010000012.1 GCA_021286985.1 Propionibacteriales bacterium
GTGATCGTGACCGCCTTGAGCTCCTGCTGGACCGTCTTGGTGCCTTTGCGCCGCTTTCCTTCACTGCGTCATTTCGGGCCGACTCGCTGTGCGGGCCGGACCCTGGGTCTGTCGATCTTGAGCTGATCGCAGCACTCCGCAGAGCGGGGCTGAAGCTGGCGTTCATTGGCGTCGAGTCATTGAGCGCTTCCCAGCTTCAACGTTACGGAAAGCGTCAGGAGCCGCTGGTTGCTGTGGCGGTGGTGAAGGCGCTGGAGGCTCACGGCGTGGAGGTCGAAATTGGCAATATCCCGTTTGACCCCATGGCTACCATCAGCGAACTGCGTGAGTCCACCGAGCTTCTCTATCGAAGCGGCCTGTATCGCAATCTCGCCACTCCCTTCGGTGTGTTGCGCCTCCAACTGGGCACGCCACTCGCCCGGATGGCCGCAATCTCCAGGCGACCGGAAGCAGACGATCCGGAGCTCCTTAGCTATGGCTGGCGATTCGCTGACAAGGAGGTGGGTGACTTGTTTGCCATGGTCGACGAGTGGTGGAGTCCGTTGGATCGTGCCTACCTTCTTGCGCGCAACCTGGTGCGCACCGGGGTCCTCGGGGAGCTTCAATCACGGATCGCCATGCGCAACTTGGCTTTGGTGAGGGCCCATGCTGTCGGATTGCTTCGGACGGGTGTGCTTCACGGGTCGAGTGGGGTCGAGGTCGAGAGCTACCGAAGGAGCGCGGGCCTCTTGGTCCTTTCCTGCCTTCGCGGGGTGGCGGAAGCGGCGGTTCAGGCGCAGGTTCCCGAGGCTGAGGCCGTCCAGGAGTATCTCGCCGAGCTGGAATCGTTAGTGGGTAAAGGATCCGTTGTCCACGGAGCGTCGAGTTGGCTGAGTGAGGTAGTTCCCACGTAGGCTGGAGGCCCGTGGGGAACTCGACTCAAACCAAGCATGTATTCGTAACCGGAGGGGTCGTCTCCTCCCTCGGCAAGGGTCTCACCGCCTCCAGCCTGGGATCTCTATTGGTGGCTCGTGGCATGAAGGTCACGATGCAGAAGCTGGATCCGTATCTCAACGTTGATCCCGGAACGATGAACCCGTTCCAGCATGGCGAAGTCTTCGTCACCGAGGACGGCGCCGAAACAGACCTCGACATCGGCCACTACGAACGGTTCCTCAACGTGAACCTGAACGCGGAGGCCAACGTCACCACCGGCAAGATCTACTCCTCGGTGATCGCCAAGGAGCGCCGCGGTGACTTCCTGGGCGACACCGTCCAGGTGATCCCGCACATCACCAACGCCATCAAGGACGAGATGCTGGCGATGGCCACTCCCGGAGTGGACGTGGTGATTCATGAGATCGGCGGCACCGTCGGCGATATCGAGTCGCTGCCGTTCCTGGAAGCCGCCCGCCAGGTGCGCCGCGAAGTCGGTCGCGACCACGTGTTCTTCCTGCACGTGTCGCTGGTGCCCTACATCGGCCCGTCCGGCGAGCTGAAGACCAAACCGACCCAGCACTCGGTGGCCGCGCTACGCCAGGTCGGCATTCAGCCCGACGCGATCGTGTGTCGGTCGTCGATGGAAGTGCCCTCTGGGGTGAAGCGCAAGATCGCGCTGATGTGTGACGTGGACGAAGAGGCGGTCATTTCCTGCCCCGACGCCCCCAGCATCTACGACATCCCCAAGGTGATCCACGCCGAGGGCCTGGACGCCTACGTGGTGCGCCGGCTCGGGGTGGGTTTCCGCGACGTCAACTGGAACAAGTGGAACGACCTCCTCGAGCGCGTCCACGCGCCCAAGGAAGAAGTCACCATCGGCCTGGTCGGCAAGTACATCGACCTGCCGGACGCCTACCTGTCGGTGTCGGAGGCGCTGCGCGCCGGTGGCTTCGCTAACTGGGCCAAGGTGAACATCCGCTGGGTGGCCTCCGATACCTGCGAGACCCCGGCCGGCGCGGCTGGCCAACTCGGTGAACTCGACGGCATCTGCGTGCCCGGGGGATTCGGGATCCGTGGCGTTGAAGGCAAACTCGGCGCTCTGCGCTACGCCCGGGAGAATCAGATCCCCACGCTCGGCCTGTGCTTGGGGCTGCAGTGCATGGTGATCGAGGCCGCCCGCAACCTGGTCGGTTTGGAAGGGGCGGGCTCGAGCGAGTTCGACCCCGACACCGCCGATCCGGTGATCGCCACGATGGCCGAGCAAGTGGCCATCGTCGCTGGTCAGGGCGATATGGGAGCCACCATGCGGTTGGGGGCCTACCCGGCCGACCTGGTGGCCGGGACCCTGGTAGCCGGGGCGTATGGCACTACCAAGGTGAGCGAACGGCACCGTCACCGCTACGAGGTCAACAACGCCTACCGCGAGCAGCTGGAGACCGCGGGGTTGAAGATCTCCGGCACCAGCCCGGACGGCAATCTGGTCGAGTTCGTGGAGTTGGACCGCGACCTGCACCCGTACTACGTCGGCACCCAGGCTCACCCGGAATTGAAGTCTCGGCCCACGCAGCCGCACCCGCTGTTCGCTGGGCTGATCGAGGCCGCGTTGGCGCGCAAGCTGTCAGCACGGCTTCCGGTCACCGGAAGCTGAGCCCGATGGCGCGGGAACTGGCAGCAGACGACATCGCCGACCGGCGGGAGTTCTGGCCGGTGACCCGGCATGAGGTGCGGGCGCGGGGGAACGTGTCCAGCTTCGTGGAGGACTCCGTTCAGACCCCAGACGGTGCGGCGATGGCGCGGCAGTACCTGCTGCATCCGGGCGCGGTCGGGGTGATCGCCTGGGACGCCGAAGATCGGATCGCGGTCGTGTTGCAGTACCGGCATCCGGTGGCCCACACCCTGGTGGAGCCACCGGCCGGCTTGCTCGATCAGGCCGACGAGGACCCGCTGCCCGCGGTACAGCGTGAACTGGCCGAGGAGGCCGGTTTAGCCGCCGCCGACTGGCGGGTGCTGGTGGACCTGTTCACCACGCCGGGTGGCAATCAGGAGTCGGTGCGGATCTACCTGGCCCGACAGTTGTCGTCGGCGCCGCCGCCCGACGGGTTCGTGGCCGATTCCGAGGAAGCCCACATGGAGGTGGCCTGGGCGCCGCGCGCGGACGTGGTCACCGCCGTCCTGGCCGGACGGGTGCAGAATCCGCTGCTGGTGGCCGGGACGATGGCCTTGGAGACCGCGCGGCTCAGCGGACGGCTGGATCAGCTGCGCGCAGCAGATGCCCCGTGGCCCGCCCGAACGGCGTGGGCGCAGCAGAACCGAGAACTGAACGATGTCGGCGACCCCGGCTGAACGCGCCGTGCGCAGTTTCCTCGATCACCTCGCGGTTGAGCGCGGCGCCTCCGGTCACACGGTGGCCGCGTACCGCCGCGACCTGACCCGCTATGTGAACTTTCTGGCCGATCGTGGGATCACCGACCCCGGCGCGGTGAGCTCCGCTGAGGTCAGCGCCTTTCTCGCCTGGCTGCAGACTCCCGATGGTGACCGGGTCGCATTGTCGGTGACCAGCGCCACCCGGGCTTTGGCTGCGGTGCGTTCGCTGCATGCCTTTCTGGCCACCGAAGGGGTCACAGCCGACAGCGCGGCTGCGGCTGTGCGTCCCCCCAAGACGCCGCGGCGACTACCCAAAGCGCTCAGCCTTGAACAGGTGCAGGCAGTGCTCGACACCCCGGACGTGAGCACGCCGGCCGGGCTGCGGGACGCGGCCTTGTTGGAGCTGCTGTACGGCACCGGTGCCCGAATTTCCGAGGTGCTGGCGATCGACGTGGATGAGGCCAGCACTCTGCTCGCCAATCCCGACGGCGGCCTGCGGCTGTTCGGCAAGGGGCGCAAAGAGCGGATCGTGCCGGTGGGCTCGTACGCCCGCGCGGCCATGGAGGCCTGGCTGGTGCGGGGACGTCCGCAATTCGCTCAGGCGTCGAGCCGGCCCAGCCCGGCCCTGCTGCTGAACAGCTTGGGACGGCGACTCAGCCGCCAAAGCGCCTGGCAGATCCTGCATGGGGCGGGGGAGGCCGCGCACTTAGGCGTCGAGATCTCGCCGCACACCCTTCGGCATTCGTTCGCCACCCACCTGCTCGACGGTGGCGCGGACGTCCGAGTGGTGCAGGAGTTGCTCGGCCACGCCTCGGTCACGACCACGCAGATCTACACCTTGGTGACCGCCGAGCACTTGCGTGAAGTGTTCCTTTCGGCGCATCCCCGGGCCCGCTGACCGAGGAGCGGAATGATCGGCGAGCCCGGGCAGACTTGTCGACAAATCCGCCTAGGCTGTGGTCCGTGACGAAGACCAAGGCGAAGTCCTCCGAGGCCCTGTTCGAGCAAGACGAGTCGGTCGAGGTCGGTGAGATCGGTCCCACCGGGCGTCCGATGCCCGACTTCCCGGCGCCGGTCGTGCCCGATCCCGATAAGCCCAAGGACGCGCTGGTCATCGCCATGTGCAACCAGAAGGGTGGCGTCGGCAAGACCACCACCACGATCAACCTGGGAGCCGCCCTCGCCGAGACCGGACGCAAGGTGCTGCTGGTCGACTTTGACCCGCAGGGTTCGCTGTCGGTGGGGCTGGGCGTCAACCCCCACACCCTGGAGTTGAGCATCTACAACCTGCTGCTCAACCGCGGGGCGGACATCACCGACGTGATCCTGCCCACCGTGGTCGAAGGGCTCGACCTGCTGCCGTCCAACATCGATCTGTCGGCCGCTGAGGTGCAGTTGGTCTCCGAAGTTGCCCGGGAGCAGACCCTGACCCGGGTGTTGTCGAAGGTCAAGCATCGCTACGACCTGATCCTGATCGACTGTGCGCCCTCGCTCGGCCTGCTGACCGTCAACGCTCTCACCTGCGCCGACTGGGTGCTGATGCCGCTGGAGTTGGAGTTCTTCGCGCTGCGCGGCATCGCGCTGCTGACCGACACCATCGAGAAGGTGCAGGAGCGACTCAACCCCGATCTCAAGGTGCTCGGGATCCTGGGCACCATGTACGACGCGCGGACGCTGCACAGCCGAGAGGTGCTGGAGCGGGTGGTGTCGGCCTTCGGCGATGTGGTGTTCCACAACGTCATTCGCCGCACCATCAAGTTCCCTGAGACCACTGTGGCCGGTGAGCCGATCACCACTTACGCGTCGTCCTCGCCGGGCGCCAAGTCGTACCGCATGCTTGCCCGAGAGGTGTTGTACCGATGCCCAGGCGCGTAAACCTGCCGGGAACCGATGCGTTGTTCCGGCGCACCGACACCGCCGATCCCGAAGTGGTCGCCGGGAGCGGGCGAGTGCGCCACGAGGAGAAGATCACCGTCTACGTCACCAGCGACGAACTGATTGCCTTGGAACAGGCGCGCCTGCTGTTGCGCGCTGAGCACGGGGTGGCGGTGGATCGCGGCCGGATCGTCCGCACCGCGATCGGATTGGCGGTGGCCGACCTGGCCGCCCGTGGTGCCGAGTCCGACTTGGTGCGTCGGCTCGAAGCGTCGTGACTGCCACCTCTGCCGGCCCGATCGAGCGCAGCGCGTTCACCGTTTCGCTGACCAACTTCACCGGCCCTTTCGACCTGCTGCTGCAGCTGATCAGCAAACACAAGCTGGACGTCACCGAAGTCGCCTTGTCGCAGGTCACCGATGACTTCATTGCCCACATCAAGGCGGCCCAGGCCAGCCAGGGGCCGGGGTGGTGGGATCTGGACCAGTCCAGTTCGTTCATCGTGATCGCGGCCACCCTGCTCGACCTCAAGGCTGCGCGGCTGCTGCCGTCCGGAGAGGTGGACGACGCCGAGGACCTGGCCCTGCTCGAAGCCCGCGACCTGCTGTTCGCCCGATTGCTGCAGTACCGGGCGTTCAAGATCGTGTCGGGGTGGATTGCTGAGACCCTGAACCAACAGGCCCGGCGCTATCCCCGTCCCGGTGGGTTGGAGGAGCGCTTCGCCAAGCTGCTGCCTGCGCCCACCCTGGACGGCTTCGCCGACGTGATCGCTGCCTTCGCCGCCCGCGCGATGACCCCGACTGAGCCGACCGTGGTGCCCTTGGCCCACCTGCACATGCCACTGGTGAGTGTGCGCGAGCAGGCCGATCTGCTGGTGTCGCGGTTGCGAGAGCATTCGTCGCTGAGCTTCCGTAGCCTCACCGCTGACGCCGCCGACAAGCTGGTGGTGGTGGCCCGATTCCTGGCCCTGCTGGAGCTGTTCCGGGAACGTGCAGTGACCTTCGAACAGCTGAACCCACTAGGTGAGTTGACGGTGCGTTGGCTGGGCAACGAGATCGACGCTGATGCCATCGGTGCCGAGTTCGATGCCGCCGACGTTCCTGCTACCCCCGCCGAGACCATTGAGGACGACGATGCCTGACACCTTTGCCCCTGCGCTGGAGGCGCTGCTGATGCTGGCCACTGAGCCGGTGAGCGCGGCCGATCTGGCTGAGGCCGTCGGCGAGCCGGTGACCGCTGTGGAAGCGGTGCTCGCTGAACTGGCCGCCTTTTACGACAGCACCGGCCGCGGCTTTGAACTGCGACACCTGGGTGGCGGCTGGCGCTACTACACCCGCGAGGAACACGCCGAACTGATCTCCACCTGGCTGCTCGAAGGCCAGCGGGCCACGCTCAGCCAGGCCGCGTTGGAAACCCTCGCTGTGGTCGCCTATCTGCAGCCGATCAGCCGCGGTCGGGTCTCGGCGGTGCGTGGAGTGAACGTCGATGGCGTGATGCGCACCCTGGCCACCCGCGATCTGATCGAGGAGGTCGGACGCGATCCCGAGACCGGCGCCCGGCTGTTCGCCACGACCAGCTACTTCCTGGAGCGGATGGGGCTGAGTTCGCTGGAGGAGTTGCCGCCGCTGGCACCCCACCTGCCCGAAGCCTCGGCACTCGAAGCCGAGCTGGCCGACCTGGCCGCGGCCAGCGTGCCCGAGGCTGAGCCGGTGCCGTTGGTGGAGGCCGACGATGAGTGAGACCGAGGGCGTCCGGCTGCAGAAGGTGTTGGCGGCGGCCGGGATCGGCTCGCGCCGGGCTTCGGAGGAGATGATCGAGGCCGGGCGGGTCGAGGTGAACGGCCGGGTGGTCACTGAGCAGGGGATGCGGGTGGACCCGGCGCGTGACGAGATCCGGGTGGATGGCGCCCGAGTACCACCGCAGCGCAGTCACCGCTATCTGGTCTTGAACAAACCGCGCGGGGTGCTGTCGGCGATGGAGGATCCGCACGGCCGTCCGACCCTGGCCACCTACGTGCCACCCGGCGAGCGGCTTTTCCACGTCGGACGTCTGGACGCCGACACCGAAGGGCTCCTGCTGTTGACCAACGACGGCGATCTGGCGCAGCGGCTGACGCACCCGTCCTACGAGGTCAGCAAGCTGTACCTGGCGGAAGTGGCCGGCAACCTCACCGACGCCACCGCCGCGAAGTTGCGCAAGGGCATCACCCTCGACGACGGTCCGATCACCCCCGACCACATCAACGTGGTGCAGCGCACCGATCAGCGGACGCTGGTGCGGGTGCGGCTGCATTCGGGCCGCAACCGGATCGTCCGGCGGATGTTCGATGCCGTCGGCCACCCGGTGCGGCGGCTCTCCCGGCTGGCCATCGGTCCGGTGAAGTTGGGCGATCTCAAGCCTGGCCAGACTCGCGAGCTGAGCCGTGAGGAACTCGGCGAACTGTTCGATCTGCTCGGGCTGTGATCGCGCCTGGTCACCAGGCTGGGAAAGCTTGGGTAACCTTGCCGTCGTGCTGAATCGTCGTGCTCTCGCTCTGGCTCTGATCCCCATGTTCGCGCTCGCCGGTTGTGGTGCCCCCGCAGCCACGTCGACGCCGACCCCTGGCGCGTCCTCGGTCGTGCCCACGCCGTCCCCTTCGCCGAGTGCGAGCGTGCCGGTGCGCACCAACTTGGACGAGATCAAGGTGAGTGGGGCCTGGCTGAAGCTACCGAAGGTGACCTTCCCGGCGCCGTTCGCGATCGACAAGACTCAGGCGAAGGTGCTGATCGCCGGCAAGGGTGCCGAAGTCACCGCCGACGGGGTGTTCACCTTCCGCTACTACTTGGCCTCCGGGCCCACCGGCAAGAAGCTGGAGGAGAGCTTCTCCAGCAAGTCCGACTTCACCACCGCCCCGTCCGGTTTGATCAAGGGCTTCCAAACCGGTCTGGTCGGCAAGCGTGCCGGCAGCCGGGTGCTGCTGGCCATCCCCGGCCCGGACGCCTATGACGCCCAGGGTGGCTCGCCGGATGGCTCGATCAAGGTGGGCGACACCCTGGTGTTCGTCGTCGACATCCTTGGTGCTGCAGTGTCGCAGCCCAGCGGCAAGGTCGTGACGCCGCCGAAGGGTCTGCCGACGGTGGCCGGGGCAGCAGCTGACAAGCCGACGGTGACCATGCCCGGGACGGCTGCACCGACCTCCATGTCGGCGGTTTCGTTGATCGCCGGCACGGGGCCGAAGGTCGCCAAGGGCGACACCATCTCGGTGCGCTACGTGGGTTACTCCTGGAAGACCGGCGCGCTGGTCGACGACCAGTGGACACCGACCGATGGGTTGCTGTCGTCGACGATCCCCGGCTGGCAGACCGGCCTGCTGGGCAAGGCCGTCGGGTCGCGGGTGATGCTCGTGCTGCCCCCGAAGGATGGCTACCCCGAAGGCAGCAACAACCCGCCGTTGGAAGCCGGGGACACGATCGTCTACGTGATCGACATCCTCTACTCCTACAAGGCGTCTGCCTGAGTCGCGACCCACGGGTGGCGGGGGAGTCGATCGGGGTCGAAACGGGTCAGTAGCTGATCCGGCGTGACCGCCTCGTCCGGCTCCGCCAGCCCCAGCGAACTCGCCAGCAGGGTCAGGACCTGGGACGGGCTGGCCCCGCGGGCCTGCAGGTCGGCAAGGGTCACCGCGCCGTCCCGCTTAGCCAGCCGCTGGCCGGCGGCGTTCACCGCGAGCGGGACGTGGGCGTACGACGGCGCCGTGCCGCTCAGTTGGTGAGCCAGCCAGGCCTGTCGTGGGGAAGACTCCAGCAAGTCGTCGCCGCGCACCACCTGATCAATGCCGCTGAACAGCTCGTCGACCACCACGGCCAGGTTGTAGGCCGGAGTGCCGTCGTTGCGCAGCAGCACGAAGTCGTCCACAGGTGCGGTCGACTCCCCGTGCAGCACGTCGGTGATGGAGCTGAGCGCGCCCTCGGCGCGAACCCGCAGCGCGGGCGGACGGGTGGCCGCCAGTTCGGCGCGCCGGGCGGCGGTGAGCCGCAGGCAGGTCCCTGGATAGGGACGCGACGCTGAATGCGGCGCCGAGGACGCCTCGGCAATCTCCTTGCGGGTGCAGTAGCAGGGGTAGGTCTCCAGCCCGACCAACGCGTCGTGATAGGCGTCCAACCGCTCGGACTGCCACACCACCGGCGCATCGAATCTCAGCCCGAGGGCGGCCAGGTCGGCCTGCTGCTCGGCGGCCACACCGGCCGCGGCCCGCACGCGTTGGGTGTCCAGATCCTCGATCCTCAGCAGGAACGCCCGTCCGGTGCTGCGGGCGAACAGCCAGGCCAGCAACGCAGTGCGCAGATTGCCCAGGTGCAACGCCGAGGTGGGGCTGGGGGCGAATCGTCCCGCTCCGGTAGGTGAGGTCAACGCGGCTCCCTTCGATCGACGGCTCCTGGTGATCGACGGTACAGCCTAGTGATGTTCGCTGGCCCTGTTCCGCTGCGGGGCTAGGCCCGCTAGCATTCGGGGAAATGGTGTTCTTGCGACGGGGGCGGAAATGAAGAAATGGGTGGCCATTGTGGCCGCGATGGCGCTGGCTTTTGCCTTCCCGACGGTCGCGACCGCCGATGAGACAACGCCGCCGAGCGTGACCGTCGGCAACTTCGCGCAGTATTTCGTGCCAAAGGGTAAGAAGACCACGGTCAAACCCCAGGTCACCACGCAGGGTTCGGTCATCGTGTTGTCCGCGAAGATGACGGTCAAACATGGCAAGAAGACCGTCGCCAAGAACGTGAAAAGCGTCAAGTTGCGTGCCGGCAGCTACCAAGTGACGACGACGGTCCAGTGGACGTCAAGCGGCCTGCCAGGGACCAACACCACTGTTGCGACCACGCCTCTGCGCATCTCGACCTTCAGTGCCTCCAAGGCGGCAAAAGGCCTTGTTTCTTCGTTGAACGCCGCTCGGTTGAAGAACACCGCCATCCTCGATTTCATGACCAGGTACGGCCTTGATCCTGCGGTGGCGACGCTGCATCGCTCCACCACGCTGGACAAGATCGCCACTTCGTGGGCCAAGAAGTCTGCGAAGAAGCACAAGTACGTCAATCCGGATTGGTCGAAGGTTCCGGCGGCGTACGAATGGGCCTGGTATCTGCCGGTGAAGACCGGGAACCCGTATGTGCCGACGATGAGTGAGGAAGCGGCCACCCAGTGGTTCGCGGGTACCGACGATCCGATGATGAGCTGCGGAGCCTGGGCCAACGGTGACAACGCGGTCGCTGACTGTAGCGACAGCGTCGAGGCCCTGTGGTCGAAGATCGGCGTCGGCTTCGCGTGGGACAGCAAGGGTTGGCTCTGGGTCAGTGTGATCATCGCGTCGCACACGTAGGGCGGCGTCCGCGCATCCCTCCGGTCACCGGACGCGCTGCGGGAGTCGCTGCGGCCGCGCTGATAATCTCGTGCGCGGCACTGGGAGAGCGGAGCAATGACGCAGCACAAGTCCGAACGCATCATGAACCTGGCGATCTGCCTGCTCATGTCGCGTCGCTATCTGGAGAAGACCCGAATCCGAGAGATCGTCGAGGGCTACCACGATCTGAGCGACGCTGCCTTCGAGCGCACTTTCGAGCGCGACAAGGACGAACTGCGCACCCTGGGCGTGCCGGTCGAGACCGGCAGTAATGATGCGTTCTTCCCGGATGAAGTCGGCTATCGGATCCGCCGGGAGGATTTCGAACTCCCCGCGATCGATTTCACCGCAGCCGAGACCGCCGCGCTCGGGCTGGCCGCCACCGTGTGGGAGTCAGCCACCCAGGCCGGACAGACCACGTCCGCCCTGGCCAAGCTACGCGCGGCCGGGGTCGATCCAGACCCGTCCCGACTGGCGGCGCTGGCGCCGACGATCGCGGCACGCGAGCCCGCCTTCGATGCGGTCTGGTCGGCTTACGTCGAACAGGTCCCGATCAGTTTTGGTTACCGTGGTGAGACCCGGCAGGTAGAGCCGTGGGCGATGACTTCCCGGCGTGGATCCTGGTACCTGCTGGGCTATGACCGCGGACGCCAGGAGCCCCGGATGTTCAAGTTGGCTCGTGTCGACGCGGCGGTGAGCCGGATCGGAAAGCCGGGCAGCTATCACGTCAGCGAGACCGTGGACATGGAGGCGGCGTGGGCGCGGCTGGAGCCAGCCCCGGCCGAGGACGTCGCCGTGGTGGCGCTGCGAGTCGGTCGCGCCCACGACCTGCGCCGGAGAGCGAACCCGCACCCGGCAGTGGTACCGGCCGGCTTCGAGGCCTTCGCGGTGGGCTACTCCTATCTCGGTGATGTGGTCGCAGAGGTGTGCGCCCACGGCCCGGACGTTGTGGTGCTGGAGCCCGCCGCATTGCGGCAGGCCGTGATCGCCCAGTTGACCGCCGTCGCCGAGGGGGTGACCCGATGACCTCAGCGGAGCAGGTCTCCCGGCTGCTGGCTCTGGTGCCGTATCTGCAGCGACACCCGGACGCCGACGTGGACACCACCGCGGCCACGTTCGGCGTGACCGGCAAGCAGCTACTGGCCGACCTCAACGTGCTGTGGTACTGCGGGCTGCCCGGCGGGATGCCCGGCGACTTGATTGAGATCGACTTCGAGGCGATTGACGCAGCCGGCCGGATCCGGCTGTCGAACGCCGACTACCTGGCCCGTCCGATGCGATTCACCCCCGACGAAGCGCTCAGCCTGGTGGTGGCGCTGCGAGCGGTAGCGGAGTTGGTCGGCGACGACGAGGGTGAGGCCGTGGCCTCCGCGCTGGCCAAGCTGGAAGCGGCCACCGGCGCCCCGGCGCTGCCCAAGGTGGCCGTCGCCGGCGGCGAGGCTGAGGTGCGAGACGTGCTGTCCGCTGCGATCAACGCCGACGAGATGGTCGAGTTCGATTACACCGATGCCGGGCTCCAGCCGTCCCATCCGGTGGTCAGTCCGGCCCGGCTGTTGGTGCGCGACGGCATCGGCTACCTCCAGGCCTGGAGTCAGGAGCGTGCCGACTGGCGCACCTACCGACTGGATCGCATCGTGGGCATCGCGCGCACCGGACAACGCCGAAGCCAGCTCGGAGAGCCGCCAGTGTTCGATCCGGGCTGGTTTGAACGTAGCGAGTCGGCGTTGCCGGTGACCTTGGTGTTGGAGCCGGCGTGGAGGTGGATGGCCGAATACATCCCGGTGCAGTCAGTGACCGAGCACGCCGGTGCCATCGAACTGCAACTGCTGGTGGCCGATCCGGCCTGGCTGCGTGCCCTGATTCTGCGGTTGGGTGCAGGTCTGCGCGAGATCCGTCCGGCCGAGGTCGCTGATTCGGCCCGGGCTGCTGCCGCCGAGGCCCTGGCTGCCTATCGCGCAGGGTAGGGTTTCGCCATGATCTGGGTGCTGGTGTTCGGGCTGATCGCCCTGGCTGGCCTGATCATGCTGGTGAGCTATGCGGTGTGGCTGGCCCACAAGGCGGCCGACTTGTTCAGCGAGCTGGAGATGTTGGGCAGACGTGCCGAAGAGCTCGCCGACCTGTTGAGCCAGCTCGAGCCGACGCCGCGTGGAGACACGCCCTAAGCTTGGCGGGCGCTGACGAGCGTCAAAGGAGGCGGTAATGCCCAACGGGTGGGAGTGGGCGATCCTAGTGTTGATCGCTGTACTGCTGGTTGGCGGTGCCCGACTGTCCGGAATCACCCGGGACGTCGGTGCCCCAGCCGCTGAGGAAGCTCCGCTGGAGCCCGCCGCGCCGACGAGCCCGAGTTCCCCGGCCTCGTCCGCGCCGTCGCCAAGCCCGTCTCCGGATCCGGCCGACGTACCGCCGACCCCGAGCGTAGAAACCGACTGATCTAGCGATGTCCAGACTGAGTGCGCGGCTGGCCTGGCTGCGTCCGCCGAAACCGAGCCCGGACGGGGTGATGACCCTCGCCGATCATTTGCGGGAGTTGCGCTACCGGGTGATCGTGTCGGCTCTGGCGATCACGCTGGCGGCGGTCGCCTCCGGCATCTGGTACCAGCAGTTGTACGCGGTGATGATGCACCCCTACATCCTGGCTGCCGAGATGCTGAAGCAGACCAACCCCGACCTCAACGCGACCACGGTGATCACCGGGGTCACCGCACCGCTGATGCTGGTCATGCAGATCGCAGTGGTGGCGGGATTGGTGGCCTCCAGCCCGGTGTGGTTGTACCAGTTGTGGGCCTACATCGCTCCGGCGCTGCTGGCCAAGGAGAAGAAGTATGCGCTGGGCTTCCTGGCCGCAGCGATCCCGCTGTTCCTGCTCGGGGTGGTGGTGGGGTACTACATCCTCCCGCAGGGCATCTCGGTGCTGCTGGCCTTCACCCCCAACTCAGTGACCAACTTGTTGGACATCAGCGACTTCCTCAAACTCACCCTGCAATTGATGGTGGTCTTCGGTCTGGGGTTCCTGATGCCGGTGGTGATCGTCGGAGCGAACCTGATGGGCGTGGTCACCGCCCAGCAACTGGCGAAGGCGCGCACCTATGTGATCTTCGGCATCTTCGTGTTCGGCGCGGTCGCGACCCCGTCCAGTGATCCCTTCTCGATGCTGGCTCTCGCCATTCCGATGACGGTGCTCTACCTTGTCGCCGAAGTCATCTGTCATGTCAACGATCGGCGCAAGGCCGGCAGAACCGTCGAGGTGGAATCGTGAGTCCGCACCAACACGGCTCGACCATGACCCTGGTGGTCAACCCGTCGGCTGGACGGGGCCGGACAGCGAAGCTGCTGCCGAGAGTGACTGCCGCGCTGGTCGCCGGGCTGCCCTCCGACACGTTGAAGGTGGTGCAGACCTCCAGTCCTGAGGAGTCCCGGGCGCGTTGCGCTGAAGTGGTCCGTGCTGCGCAGGCCAGCGCCACCGATTCCCGCCGGGATTCGCTGGTGGTGATGGGCGGCGACGGGATGATGCACATCGGGCTCAATGCTGCCGCGCAGACCGAGGTGCCGTTGGGGCTGATCCCCGGAGGCCGGGGCAATGACTTCTGCCGCGGGGTCGGGGTGCCGACGGATGCCCTGGGCGCTGTTCAGGCGATCGTCGACGGGGTCGTCCGTCGAATCGACCTGGCCTCGGTCACCGGGAACCTGGTGGACGGCACCGACCACCGCTGGGTGGGGTGCATCGTCTCCACCGGCTTCGACGGACGGGTCGGCTATCGCGCCGACAAGATGAAGCGCAGTTTCGGCGGCCTGGAGTACGCCGTCGCCACCTTGGCCGAACTACGCACCTTCGAGCCGCTGGCCTACCGCATCCTGATCGACGGCGTGCCTCGGGAGCAGACCGCGATGTTCATCGCCGTCGGTAACTCGGCCTACTACGGCGGGGGCATGCAGGCCTGCCCCACCGCCGAGCTCAATGACGGGCTGTTGGACCTCACCGTGATCAACCCGGTGAGTCGAGCAACCCTGGTGCGGCTGCTGCCCACCATGTTCACCGGCGGCTTCGTCAACGACCCGGCCGTGGAGTTGCTGCGGGCCCAGGAGGTGGTCCTCGACGGCGACGGGCTCTACGCCATGGCCGACGGCGAGGAGTTGGGCCCGGTGCCGGTGACCGTCCGGGCGGTCCGCGAGGCGCTGAGCGTCTACGTCCCGGCTCCACGATGAGCTTCTTGGCAGAGTTCGCCGCCGGCTACCCCTTTGCCCTCGACGACTATCAGGTGCTCGCCTGTGAGCACTTGGATTCCGGCCGCGGCGTGCTGGTGGCCGCGCCGACCGGAGCCGGCAAGACCGTGGTGGGGGAGTACGCGGTCTATGTGGCCCTGAAATCGGGCCGGAAGTGCTTCTACACCACCCCGATCAAGGCGCTGAGCAATCAGAAGTACCACGACCTGTGCGCCCGCCACGGAGAAGATTCGGTAGGCCTGCTCACCGGAGACACCTCGATCAACTCCGAGGCGGCGGTGGTGGTGATGACCACAGAAGTGCTGCGCAACATGATCTACGCCGGTTCCCCCACGCTGGCCGGGCTGGGCTATGTGGTGATGGACGAGGTGCATTACCTGGCCGATCGCTCCCGAGGGGCGGTGTGGGAGGAGGTGATCATCTCGCTGGCCGAATCGGTGCAGGTGATCGCCTTGTCGGCCACGGTCAGCAACGCCGAGGAGTTCGGCGACTGGCTCGATGAAGTCCGTGGGGGCGTGGAGGTGGTGGTCACCGAGCGGCGCCCGGTGCCGCTGTATCAGCACGTTCTGGTCGGACGGCGTTTGCTGGAGTTGTTCGCCGGCAACGACGTGAATCCGGAGTTGCTGCGGATCGCGAAGGAGGAATCGCGCGATCAGCGCGATGACAGCCGGCGTCCGCGCGGACGTTCGGGCAATGGGCGCCGCAACGTCGCCTACGGCTCGGGTCGCTACGGAGGAGCGGCGGCTCGCGGACGCCTGGAAACCTCGCGGCACCTGGTGCCGCGCCGCGATGGCGCGGTGGAGCGCCTGGGGGCCGAAGGGCTGCTGCCGGCGATCTTCTTCATCTTCTCTCGTCAAGGCTGCGACACGGCGGTGGGGCAGCTGATGAACTCGGGGCTGCGCCTCACCAATGCCGATGAACGAACCCAGTTGATGGCGATCGCCCGACGCCATACCGCCGGGCTGAGCGTGCACGACCTCGCCGCGCTCGACTACGACAACTTTCTGGCCGCCTTTGGCGCAGGGATCGCCGCCCACCATGCCGGTCTGCTGCCGGCGTTCAAGGAGGCGGTCGAGGAGGGTTTCGTCCGTGGTCTGGTGAAGGTGGTCTTCGCCACCGAGACCCTCGCCTTGGGTATCAACATGCCGGCCCGCAGCGTGGTGTTGGAGAAGTTGGTCAAGTTCAACGGCGAAACCCACGCCGATATCACCGCCGGTGAGTTCACCCAGCTGACCGGACGGGCCGGTCGCCGTGGTATCGACACCGAAGGCCACGCGGTGATCTGTTGGCAGCCGGGCCTCGATCCGCGGGCCCTGGCCGGTTTGGCGTCGCGGCGCACCTACCCACTGCGGTCCAGCTTCCAGCCGACGTACAACATGGCGGTGAACCTGGTGGCCACGGTCGGACGTGAGCGAGCCAGGACGCTGCTGGAGCAGTCGTTCGCCCAGTTCCAGTCCGACCGTTCGGTGGTGGGGCTGGCCCGCTCGATCAACTCCAACAAGGCCCGAATCGCGGCCGACTGGGGCGAAGTCGCTTGTGATCGGGGCGATGCCGAAGGCTACTTCCGGCTGCGTGGACGCATTTCCGCCCTGGAGGCCGAAGCGGCGCGGTTGCGGCGCTCAGATCGGCGTGCCGAAGCGCTGCAGGTGCTGGCGACGTTGAAGGTGGGCGACATCATCGACATTCCGGCCAAGCGTCATCGCGGTTGGGCGGTGGTGGTCGAGACCGGGCGCAGCATGGACGGCCCGACCGTCCTCACCGCCGATCGGCAGGTGAAGCGACTGAGCGTGGTCGACTTCCCCGAGCCGCCCACGGTGGCCGGACGGGTGAAGGTGCCCAAGCATTTCGATCTGCGTTCACCGGCCTCGCGGCGCAATCTCGCCGCCGCGCTGCGGCAGCGGGTGGAGTCTGCCGAGTTCGCTCCGCCGGTGAATGCGATCGGGGCCGATGGCGATGCCATGGCTCGGGTGGCCGAACTGCGCGCCGAGCTGAAGGCTCACCCCGTCCACGCCTGCCCGGATCGGGAGGTGCATGCCCGCTACGCCGAGACCGCCTTGCGGGCCGAGCGCGACAACGAGAGTCTGCAGGCGCAAGCCGATCGACGCACCAACACCATCGCGGTGCGCTTCGATCGGATCTGCCTGGTTCTGGAGTCGTTGGGCTACCTGAATTCCGGGGGCACCGCGGTCACCGATTCCGGACGCATGCTGGCCCGGCTGTATTCAGAGCTCGACCTGGTCACCGCTGAGGCGATCCGTGAGGGCGTGTTCGACGAGCTCAACGCTGCCCAGGTGGCTGCGGTGATCTCCTGCCTGGTCTTCGAGGCCCGCGGTGATCGTCGGGAGCCGGCGCGGATGCCCGATCGGGCCAGTGAGGCGGCCGGGATCCGGCTGCGCAAGGTGTGGCGGGCGGTCTGCCTGACCGAGCGCGACCACCGCTTGCCCAGCGCGTCAGAGCCCGAAATCGGCTTCGCCGAGGCCATCCACGCCTGGGTCGGCGGGGCGGAGTTGGCCGAGGTGCTGGCAATCTCCGGCCTGACCGCCGGCGACTTCGTCCGCTGGGCCCGGCAGGTGGCCGACGCCACCGGGCAGGTGGCTGACGCGGTCGGTGCCGGCCCGCTGCGGCAGGTGGCCAAAGAGGCCATCTTCCGGATCCGACGCGGGGTGGTTGATGCCGCCCCCTTGGAGGACTAGCGCGAGGCGCGCACCCGGAGGTGTACTCGATCGCCTTGTCCGCCGAAGATCACCAGGAGTTCCAGCGGGATCTTGCCGGCGTTGGCGTAGCCGTGCTGGGTATTGGTGTCGAACTCTGCGGCCTCGCCCGGGTTGAGCAGGTAGTCGGTGTCGCCCAGAGTGAGTCGTAGTTGGCCGTTGAGGACGTAGGCCCACTCGTAGCCTTCGTGGGAGCACAGCTCCCGGGGGCGAGTAGTGGGCGTTTCCACCGGCAGAACCTGCTTGAAGGCGTTGGCGCCACCAGGGTTCTTCGCCAACTGCATCCACGTCGCACCACCACGACGAACCACCGGTCGGGGGCTGATCCGCGGATCCCCGGTGGCCGGTGCTCCCACGAGGTCGTCCAGGCTGACCCGATAGACCCGGGCCAGCGGCAGCAGCAACTCCAGGGTCGGACGGCGCTGACCGGCCTCCAATCGAGACAGCGTGCTGATCGAGATTCCGGTCTGATCAGCGACCTGCTGCAGGGTCATCGCGGTGCGGGTGCGCAGGCGCTTCAGCCGGGGGCCGACGGCCGGGACGGTGTCATCGAAGGTGGCGGACATGGGCTCAACTTTGCCATACCAGCAAAGGTGCTTGCTGGAACTTGCAGCCACGGGCAAAACTCGGCCACCGCGGATCGGCGGGATCGGCATGAGTGGCGAGAGGTGATCAGGATGGCAACGGCAGCGGCCAAATCTCGGGTGGTGATTCTCGGCGGCGGCTTCGCCGGGGTGGAGGCGGCGATCGCGCTGTCGAAGACACGCCGCTTCGACGTCACGGTGGTCTCCGAACGCAGCTTCCTGCACCTCTTTCCGGTGTCCATCTGGACGCCGACCAGGACGATCGCGCCCGCCCGCACCCAGGTCGCGCTGTCCGCGATCGCGTCCGCCCACGGCTTCGAGGTCCGCCTCGACGAGGTGACCGCGATCACGCCCGAGGCCAACCAGGTCACGGTCGGCGGGGACGTCCTCGACTACGACTACCTGATCGTCGCGCTGGGTGCGGGCAAGCCCACGCCACCGGGAGCCGAGCACACCCTGTCGCTGTGCGCCGGCCCCGCCCAAGCCATCGAGATCCGTGATCGGGTGGACGCTCTGCTGGAGCATTGCGAAGGCCGAATCGCGGTGGGCTTCGGGGCAAACCCGAAGGATCCCTCGGCCATGCGGGGTGGGCCTGCGTTCGAGATCTTGTTCAACATCGACCACCTACTGCGCCGCCGGGGTATGCGCGACGCTTTCGAACTCACCTTCTTCGCGCCGATGGCCACTCCCGGCCAGCGGATGGGGGAGAAGGCGCTGGCCAAGATCGGTCCGCAGCTCGCCGCCCGCGGCATCGCTCAGCGAGTGGGTTCGCCGATCACCACTTTCGAAGCGGACGGCATCTCCTTCGCCAACGGGACGAGGCTGCCCGCCGATCTGATCATCTTCATCCCGGGCGGGGTGGGGCACCCGGTGGTCACCGCCTCGGGCCTGCCGGTGAACGAGGCCGGCTTCCTCAAGATCGACGCCAACACCCTGGTGGACGGCACGTCGAACGTCTACGCCGTTGGTGATGTGGCCGAACTGAGCGGCCCCGACTTCCGCGCCAAGCAGGGCCACGTGGCCGAGGCGATGGCGCACGCCGCCGCGGCGAACATCATCAACGCCGAGGCCGGTCGCAACGAACGGGTCGGCTATGCCGAACACGTGTCGATCCTGTGCCTGATGGATACCGGCGACGGTGCCGTGCTGGTCTACCGCAGCACCACCAAGCAGTACGCCATCTCGCTGCCGGTGATCGGCCATTGGCTGAAGCGCTTCTGGGGCTTCTACGCTCGCAACTCCAAGCTCAAGAGGTTCCCCCGACTGCCGGGCCTGTGATTCGTCCCAGGCCGACGCTCGGCGCGTCCCGGTGTCCTCGCGGTCGCTAGCCTTGAGCCATGTCGCTCGCAATCAGGGTCATTCCGTGCCTGGACGTCCACGATGGCCGCGTGGTGAAGGGGGTCAACTTCCTCAACCTGCGTGACGCCGGCGACCCGGTGGAACTCGCTGCAGCCTACGGACGTGCGGGCGCCGACGAGCTGGTGTTCCTCGACATCTCGGCCTCCAGCGAAGGGCGCGCGACCACCTTCGACATGGTCCGACGTACCGCCGAGACGGTGTTCATTCCACTCGCGGTCGGCGGGGGAGTGCGCAGCGTGGAGGATGTCGACACCCTCCTGCGCACCGGAGCGGACAAGGTCGGCATCAACACCGGCGCGATCACCCGCCCGCCGGTGATCGACGAGATTGCCCACCGGTTCGGCAATCAGGTGCTGGTGCTGTCCCTGGATGCGCGTCGCGAAGCTGGACAGCCGTCCGGCTTCGGAGTCACCACACATGGCGGTCGCCGTGCGGCCGGGCTGGACGCGATCGCCTGGGCCAAGGAGGCCACCGAGCGAGGAGCCGGCGAGATCCTGCTCAACTCGATGGACGCTGACGGCACCACCGACGGTTTCGATGTGGAGATGATCGCTGCCGTCAAGGCGGTCGTCGATGTGCCAGTAATCGCCTCCGGCGGTGCCGGCACGGTGGCGCATTTTGTCGCGGCAGCGCACGCCGGGGCTGATGCGGTGTTGGCAGCCAGCGTCTTCCACTACGGAACCCTGTCGATCGCCGAGGTGAAGGCGGGCCTGGCGGCGGCCGGTTTCCCCGTACGCTGAGGGTATGGATTGCCTGTTCTGCGCCATCATCGCCGGTGACATCCCCTCTCGGCAGGTCTACGCCGACGACGCTGCGGTGGCCTTTCTCGACATCAGCCCTTGGCACGCCGGTCACACCTTGGTGGTGCCCCGGCGCCATGTCGCCGATGTGTTGAGCCAGCCCGAAGCCCTCAGCGAGATCGCCCCGGCGATCAACGCCACCTCTCGTCTGCTCACCCAGCGCTTGGGAGCGGACGGCCTGAACGTCCTGATCAACTCCGGGGCAACGTCAGGTCAGGAGGTCTTCCACCTCCACGCCCATCTGATCCCGCGGTACGCCGATCGTCCCGGCATGGCGGCGTTGATGGAGCGCGAGGCCGACATCGATCTGGACGCGGTCCATCGACGCATTCTCGGTCAGGCCTGACGGCTCACTTCTTGAGCGGGTTCACCGTTCCGGTGACCGACAGTGAGAACAGAGTCTCCTTCAGGCCGAACTTCGACTTGAAGCTGCCACCGGACACCGACACCGAGCCGGCCGTGCCGGTGATCTTGACCTTGGACACCCGTCCCTGGCCGGCGTAGGGGCCGACATCAGCGCGTTCGGTCACCTGGATCGAGGTGAAGGTACCGATGCTGGGGTAGGCCTTCTGCAGTGCCGCCGAACTCAGCGTGACCGACCAGGTGCGGACCGGGTCGTAGGGGTCCTGCTTGGCTGCCAGATAGGGCACTCCGGAGTAGCCGGCGGCCCAGCCACCGTTGGAACTGGAGAACTGAGTCAGGGCCAGCTTGCCCTGGTAGAGGACCACCTTGTTCGCAGTGCCGGCGATCGCCGCATCGGTGGTGGGGTAGCGGTAGGAAACGTCCTTGTAGACCTGGCAGGCCGAGGTGTCGCAGATGTCGTAGACCGCGCTGGACGATTTGGCTGACCGCTCCTTGGCCGCATAGGTCCGGGCCGCGACGGCTTGGGCCTTCAACGCTTCGGTCGACCAACTGGCCGGCATTTCCGCCGGCACCACCGAGCGCAGGTAGGTCTCCATGCTGAGGTAGTTGACGGTGATCGCCTTGCCGCCGGAGAAGCGCAACACCAGCTTGCCCGGGTAGGTCCGGGTGGAACCGTCCGGCATGGCCAGCTTCACGGTGCCGGTCTTGGGGTTCGACACGTACCAGGTGCGGGTGGCGGACAGTTTGTTGGTGTACTTCACGTACTTGCCAGAGGTGTTGCGGTAGTAGAGGACCCGCTTGGAGCCACTGCGGGAGATGCGCCACTTGGTGTACTTGCTCGACGTCGGCAGGGTGACCTTCTTGCCGGCGGAGTCGGTGACGATCTGGCCGGACACCGGACGGAAGTGCAGCGCCGAATCGCTGTCGGCGGTGATCCACACCCGCATGGTGTTGCTGGCGGGCAGATCGCCCAGGGTGGTGTTGGTGTAGTAGAAGGCCACGATCTTGTCGTAGGTCAGGCCGGCCTTGGCTGCGCCCGCGGCGCCGTACTGCGACATTCCTTTACCGTGACCCCAACCGGCACCGTTGATGACGACCTGTTGATCGGTGGGAGTGATCGCGTCGTCGGCGGCGGCGGGGATGGCGGCACCAAGCACCAACGCACCGACGCCGCTGAAGGAGGCGATAATGCGTAGGCCGAGCCGCTGTCTGCGTTCTGAGGGCATGATTGGGGGGTCCTTAGGTGTGCTTTCAGCTCATCTTCATCATGGCCCCCGGCGTGTCGAGTTGCTAGTGGAGAGCCCAAACCTCCAGGTTTGGCCGCCGAAGTCGAACCTTTGGGTCGAGCCTTCGTGGCGGCGCCCAGGATGTGGGACTGGGGGTGTGGGTGTTTGACAACCCGGGTCTGTGGCCGCGACTCTTGTCCCGTGCGGAAGTTCATTCTCGTAGTTAGCAAGCGTGTCGGCTGAGACAATCTCATCCCGACACGCTCCCTCGTCTGCTCATGCAGCGGGGGTTTTTTTCTGTCCGTACCCCGTCCAAACGTCAAAGTGAGGTAACAAATGCCTGGGGAGTCACCGCAGTCGATGACTGGAGCACAGTCGCTGGTCAAGTCCCTGGAGCGAGTCGGCGTGGAGGTGATCTTCGGCATCCCCGGCGGGTCGATCCTCCCGGCCTATGACCCGCTGTTCGATTCCACGATTCGCCACATCCTCGTGCGCCATGAGCAGGGCGCCGGGCACGCCGCCGAAGGCTATGCCCAGGCGACCGGACGCGTCGGGGTGTGTATTGCCACCTCCGGCCCCGGCGCCACGAACCTGGTCACTGCGATCGCCGATGCCTACATGGATTCGATCCCGATGGTGGCGATCACCGGACAGGTGGCGAGCCGAGCCATCGGCACCGATGCCTTCCAGGAGGCCGACATCCGGGGCATCACCTTCCCGATCACCAAGCACAGCTTCCTGATCACCGACCCGCTGGAGATTCCGCATGCGATTGCGGCTGCCTTCCACCTGGCCAAGACCGGACGACCCGGCCCGGTGCTGGTTGACATCGCCAAGGACGCCCTGGCCGCAACGACCGAGTTCGTGTGGCCCGAGGAACTCGATCTGCCGGGCTACCGTCCGGTGACCAAGCCGCATGGCAAGCAGATTCGCGAGGCCACCCGTCTGATCGGTGAGGCAGAGCGTCCGGTGATCTACCTCGGCGGCGGCGTCAATCGGGCCCGCGCCTGGGCGCAGCTGGCCGAACTGGTCGAGTTGACCAAGATTCCGGTGATCACCACCTTGATGGCGCGCGGCGCCTTCCCTGACAGCCATCCGCTGAACTACGGCATGCCCGGAATGCACGGGACCGTGGCCGCGGTGGGCGCGCTGCAGCGCTCGGATCTGCTGATCACCCTCGGTGCGCGTTTCGATGATCGGGTCACCGGCAAGCTGGACACCTTCGCCCCCGGCGCCAAGGTCATCCACGCGGACATCGACCCCGCCGAGATCAGCAAGAACCGTGTGGCCGACGTTCCGATCGTGGGCGACCTGGCCGAGGTGCTCACCGAGCTGAACGCAGCCCTGCGTGAGGAGCCGCGCAACGACTACACCGCGTGGGTGCGCTACCTCGACGGTTTGCGGGGTCGCTACGAGTCCAAGGAGTTCCCCGCCATGGACGAGGAGCTGCTGCGCCCGGAGTATGTGATTCGGCGCCTTGGCGAGTTGGTCGGGCCCGAGGCCACCTACGTCGCCGGGGTGGGTCAGCACCAGATGTGGGCGGCTCACCTGCTGCCGCATGAGCGTCCGGCCAGCTTCTTCAACTCCGGCGGCGCCGGCACGATGGGTTACTGCGTGCCCACGGCCATGGGCGCCAAGGTCGGACGTCCGGATGAAGTGGTGTGGGGCATCGACGGCGACGGCTGCTTCCAGATGACCAACCAGGAACTGGTGACCTGCTTCCTGGAGAACATCCCGGTCAAGATCGCGGTGCTCAACAACCGCAGCCTGGGCATGGTGCGGCAGTGGCAGACGCTGTTCTACAACGAGCGCTACTCCAACACGAACCTGAAGTCGCACTTGGTGCCCGACTTCCCCAAACTGGCCGAAGCCATGGGGGCGGTGGGCTTGCGTGCCGAGACCCCCGAAGAGGTGGACGCGGTGATCGCTCAGGCCATGGCGATCAACGACCGTCCGGTCGTGGTCGAGTTCGTGGTCCACAAGGACGCCATGGTCTGGCCGATGGTCCCGGCCGGCACCAGCAATGACGACATCAAGATCGCTCGGGACATGGCTCCCGATTGGAGCGGGGAGGAAGACCTGTGAACACTCACACTTTGAGCGTGCTGGTGGAGAACAAGCCGGGCGTCCTGGCCCGCATCTCCGGCCTGTTCGCCCGACGCGGCTACAACATCGAATCCCTGGCGGTCGGCCCGACCGAGAACGAGGAATTCTCCCGGATCACCGTCCAGGTGGCGGTGAGTAGCCAACAGGTGCTGGAGCAGATCATCAAGCAGCTGAACAAGCTGATCGAGGTGCTCAAGATCGTCGAGCTGGAGGAATCTGCCTCTGTCCGTCGCGAGCTGATGCTGATCAAGGTCAAGGCCGATCCGGCGACCCGCAGTCAGATCATCGAGATCGTCCAGTTGTTCCGCGGCAAGACCGTGGATGTCCACAACGAGGCGATGACCATCGAAGCGACCGGCTCTCCGGATAAATTGGAGGCCCTGCTGGAGATGCTCAAGCCCTACGGCGTGCGCGAACTGGTGCAGTCGGGACTTGTCGCGCTTGGGCGCGGTGGGCGCTCGCTGTCGGATCGTGCCAAGATCGAGAAGACCCGCGCCTCTGCAGGCTCGGCCAACTGAAGCTGAAAAGGAACCCTAATGGCAGAAATGTTCTATGACTCCGACGCCGACCTGGCTGTGATCCAGGGTCGCAGCGTGGCCGTGATCGGCTACGGCAGCCAGGGTCACGCGCACGCGCTGAGCCTGCGCGATTCGGGGGTCGACGTCCGGGTTGGTCTGCGCGAGGGCTCGGCGAGCTGGGCCAAGGCCGAAGCCGAGGGTCTGCGAGTGGTGACCCCGGCCCAGGCTGCCGAAGAGGCCGACCTGATCATGATCCTGGCTCCCGACCAGGTGCAGCGGCACCTCTACAAAGAGGCGATCGAGCCCAACCTCGTCCCCGGCGATGCGCTGTTCTTCGCCCACGGCTTCAATATCCGCTTCGGCTACATCACCCCGCCCGAAGGCGTGGATGTCTGCATGGTCGCCCCCAAGGGCCCCGGCCACCTGGTACGTCGGGAGTACACCGAGGGTCGCGGCGTGCCGGTGATCGTGGCCGTCGAGGTCGACGCGACCGGCAACGCCTGGCCGCTGGCCCTGAGCTACGCCAAGGCGATCGGTGGCCTGCGGGCCGGTGGCATCAAGACCACCTTCACCGAGGAGACCGAGACTGACCTGTTCGGTGAGCAGGCCGTCCTGTGTGGTGGCACGTCGGCGCTGGTTCAGGCCGGGTTCGAGGTGCTGACCGAGGCCGGCTACCAGCCGGAGGTCGCCTACTTCGAGTGCCTGCACGAGCTGAAGCTGATCGTCGACCTGATGTACGAAGGCGGCATCGCCAAGCAGCGCTGGAGTGTCTCGGACACCGCCGAGTTCGGTGACTACGTCTCCGGCCCGCGGGTGATCGATGCCGGCACCAAGCAGCGGATGAAGGAAGTGCTGGCCGACATCCAGTCCGGCGCCTTCGCCAAGCGCTTCATCGATGACCAGGACGCCGGCGCGCCGGAGTTCAAGGCGCTGCGCGCCAAGGGTGAGCAGCACCCGATCGAGGAGACCGGCAAGAAGCTGCGCGGCCTGATGTCGTGGGTGAAGTCCCACGACACCGACTACGTCGAAGGTCACGCCGCTCGCTGAGCCACGCAATGCACGAAGGGCCGCCGGTTCGCCGGCGGCCCTTTGCGCGTCCGCCCGCCCCGTCCTCGTGAATGAGTGGACGGCGGGGACGGTTCCTCGTGTCCCACTGGGGGGCGTCGAAGGTTGGGACAGGAGGAACCGTCCCCGGTGTCCCACGTGTGCTGGCATCGTCTGGCAAGCTGGCAGCCATGACGAACACCACTGTGGTCGCCGCCGGACTGTCGGACGCCGACGTTGCTGAACGGCTTGCCCGGGGTGAGGTGAATACGCTGCCTCCCCGCAGTGGCCGCACCACCTGGGACATCATCCGGGCCAATGTCTTCACTCGGATCAACTTCTTGCTGATGGTGCTGTTCGTGATCGTGCTCAGCACCGGCAGTCTGGGTAATGCGCT
>JAJTBJ010000270.1 GCA_021286985.1 Propionibacteriales bacterium
GGCTATTCGCTGATGATCGGCGGGCCAACTGAGCATTTCGAGCGGCTGCGTCCGATCTGGGAGGCGCTGTCTCCTGGCGTGGACGCCGCCGGCCGGACGCCCGGACGCAGCGGCACTCCGACCGACGCCGAGCACGGCTTCCTGCACTGCGGCCCGGCCGGCTCGGGGCACCTGGTGAAGATGGTGCACAACGGCATCGAATACGGCCTGATGGCCGCCTACGCCGAGGGCCTGAACCTGTTGGCGCATGCCGGTGCGGGCGCTCATCAGCGCGACGCCGACGCCGAAACCGCACCCCTGGAACACCCCGAGCACTACGGCTACGACCTCGACCTGGCCGAGGTCGCCGAGGTGTGGCGGCGCGGCTCGGTGGTGCAGTCGTGGCTGCTCGACCTGACCGCGTCCGCCCTGGTGGCCGACCCGTCGCTGGACGAGTTCGGCGGTCGGGTGTCCGACTCGGGCGAAGGCCGCTGGACGGCCGCTGCCGCGATCGACCTGGGCGTCCCGGCACCCACTCTGACCGCCGCTCTGGTGTCGCGGTTCTCCAGCCAGGGCGCGGACGTGTTCGAGCACAAGCTGCTGTCGGCGATGCGCAAGCAGTTCGGCGGTCACGCCGAGAAGAAGTGAGTTTGGCCGCCGCGAGCACTCTGGGGTTATGAAGCTCACCCCCATCGCGTCGCTCGCCGCGGTTCTGCTGACTGCATTGGCGGGGTGTTCGACCGTCAGCACCACCTACTCGCCCAGCGAGACCCCGGCGACCTCGCCGTCCGCTTCGACGGCCCCAGGTGCCCAGCAACTGTGCAATTCGGTGCTGGCCAACCAGACCCTGCTCGCCTGGGTGCCGGCCACCATCGCCGACTTCCGCGGCTACCAATACAGCGGCCCGAAACCCCATCGGCCGCTGGAAGATGCCTTCCCCGGTCTGGACGAATCCGCCGCCGGGGCCTGGTGCGGGGTGAAGGCGGGCAAGGACTCGATCGCCTGGTGGGCCGTGGTCGACGGCCAACTTCCCGAGCACGCGATCACCATTAACGGACCGGGCTCTGACGAGTACGTCGGCGAAACCACCCAGAACGCACTGCAGGTGCCGTAGGCCTGAGCGCAATCACCCAGCGAGCGCCGGAACTGGGGGCGCCTCCACAGTCGGCTCGGGACGCTGAAGGATGGCGGAAAGGTCACGCTCACTCGCCCCCGGACGGACGGCGCGCAGCGCGGCCACGATGGCGGCCAGGTCGACGAACTCCTGCAGGGTGGCGCCGATGATCGCCGGCAGCGCTCCGGCGGCCGCGATCAGCATCAAGGCGACGCTGATCGCGATGCCGAGCCAGATCGCCTGCAGCGCCACCCGCACCGTCCGCTGAGCGATGGCGACGCTGGTGGCGACTCGGCTGAGGTCGTCCAGCATGATCACCACGTCAGCCGACTCGCTGGCCGCCGTCGCGCCCCGGGCGCCCATCGCGATGCCCACATCGGCAGCGGCGAGCACGGGAGCGTCGTTGATGCCGTCGCCCACCATGGCCACCGGACGCTGCGGCAACTCAGCCACGCAGGCCACCTTGTCGGCGGGCAGCAACCCGGCCCGGACGTCGTCGATGCCGAGTTGGGTGGCGACGTGGCGTCCGGTGGCTTCGGTGTCGCCGGTGAGCATGGCCACGCTACGCACCCCGAGGTGATGCAGCGCAGTGAGGGTCGCCGCCGCGTGGGAGCGCACCTGGTCGGCCAGCAGGATCCGGCCCAACGGACCGTCAGCGGTGCCGAGGTAGATCGCGATGTGACCCGGTGGGATGTCGGCGGACTCCGGGGTGTGCCCGGTCACCTGAGCGACGTGGCGGGCGTTGCCGACCGCGGTCGTGCGTCCGCCGATGGTGGCGGTCATCCCGCCCGCGGTGATCTCCTCCACCCCGATCGCCTCCGGGATGGCCAGCCCGCGGTCGACGGCTGCCGCCACGACGGTCTTGGCCAGGACGTGCGCCGAGTACGCCTCGGCGGCCGCCGCGATCGCCAGCAGGTCGTCGGGGCTGATCCCGTCCGCGGGCTCGATCGCGTCCACCACCGGCTGACCGCCGGTGATGGTGCCGGTCTTGTCGAAGGCCACCGTGCGCACCCGTGACAGCGCCTCCATCACCGCGCCGGACTTCACGATCACGCCGTTGCTGGCGGCTCGACTCATCCCGGCCAGGAACGCCACCGGCGCGGCGATCAGCAGCGGGCAGGGCGTGGCGACCACCAACACTTCGGCGAACCGGACGGGGTCGCCCGACAGCCACCACGCCACGCCGGCGATGAGCAAGGAAACGATGGTGAACGGCACCGCGTAGCGATCGGCCAACCGGACGATCGGCGACTTGGTCTCGGCGGCGGCACGCACCAGGTCGATGATCTGCTGGTACTGGCTGTCCTTGGCCGATGCTTCGGCCCGGATCAGCGCCACCTTCTGCTCAGCCACCGTCCCCGACAGCACC
>JAJTBJ010000013.1 GCA_021286985.1 Propionibacteriales bacterium
CGGATCGGCCAGGAGAACCCGTACGCGCCGCTGCGCACCACCTCGATGGTGGCCAGCGGCTATGGTGTCGGCCCCGGCCAGCACGCCAGCCTCGGCGTGGTCGGACCGACCCGAATGGACTACCCCTCGACCATGGCCGCAGTGCGGGCAGTGGCGAGGTACATCAGCCGCTATCTAGCTGAAGGATGATGCGTGAGCGCTGACTATTACCAGGTGCTCGGCGTCTCGCGGGACGCGACTCCGGAGGAGATCAAGAAGGCCTACCGCAAGTTGGCCATGAAGTATCACCCCGACGTCGCCGATGCCCCGGACGCCGCGGACAAGTTCAAGGAGATCGGTGAGGCCTATGAGGTCCTCCACGATCCCAACAAGCGCGCCATGTACGACCGCGGCGGCAACCCGATGGGCGGCGGTGGGTTCGCCCCCGGCGGGTTCGGCTTTACTGGCGGTGGTTTCGACTTCACCAACCTGGTCGATGCGATGTTCGGCCAGCAGACCTCCCGCGGGCCGCGCTCGCGGGTGCGCCGCGGGCAGGACTCGCTGGCCCGGCTCAATCTGAGTCTGGCCGAAGCCGCCTTCGGCATCACCAAGGAACTCAAGATCGACACCGCGGTGATCTGTCCGCGCTGCTCCGGCAGCGGTTCGGACGGTGGCGGCGAGCCGGTCACCTGCACCAACTGTCACGGCAGCGGCGAGGTGATTGCCGTCCAGCGGTCCTTCCTGGGCGAGATCCGCACCTCCCAGCCGTGTCAGGTCTGCCGCGGCTACGGCACGATCATCCCCAACCCGTGTGGGGAGTGCTCCGGTGAGGGCCGGGTGCGCAGTCATCGCACGATCAATGTGAAGATCCCCGCCGGTGTCGACACCGGCAACCGGGTGCACCTGGCCCATCAGGGCGAGGTCGGGCCCGGCGGCGGCCCGTCCGGCGACTTGTATGTGGAGTTGCGGGTGGCGCCGCATGAGGTGTTCCAGCGCAACGGCGACGACCTGGAAGTCGTGGTGCACATTCCGATGACCGCCGCCGCTCTCGGCACGGTGATCACCTTGGACACCCTGGAGGCCGAGCGGGACGACCTCGACCCTGAAGAAGCCACCGTCGAGGTGCAGATCGCGGCCGGTACCCAATCCCATGCCCGCCTGGCGATGGCCGGACGCGGCGTGCCCCGCCTTCGTGGCGGCGGGCGCGGTGACCTCGGCGTCACCCTGATCGTCGACACCCCGACCAAGCTGGACGAAGCCCAGCGCGAGCTGTTGGCGCAGTTGGCCGCCGCCCGCAACGAGACCCGGCCCACGGCCTCGGTGGCCAAGCAGGGCAAGGGCATGTTCGGCTGGTTGAAGGAGGCGTTCTCGTGACCGAGCCGCTGTTCCTGGCGCCGCTGGAGGCCCCGGAGGTCGGCAAGCCGGTCGTGTTGGCCGGCTCGGAAGGCCACCACGCCGCCGATGTGCGCCGGATCAAGATCGGCGAAGTGGTCTGGATCTCCGACGGCAACGGCACCGCGGTGCGTGGTCCGGTGAGCGCCACCGAGAAGGGCAGCATCACCGTCACGGTCGACGAAGTGCTGCATGCGCCCGAGCGTGCCGTGCGGTACGTGGCCGTCCAGGCCTTGCCGAAGGGTGATCGAGCCGAGCTGGCAGTGGAGATGCTCACCGAGCTGGGGATCGACGAGATCGTGCCCTGGCAGGCCGCGCGTTCGGTGGTGCGCTGGTCGAGCGAGCGTGCCGAGCGCGGGCTGACGAGGTGGCGGGCGTCCGCGCGTGAGGCGGCCAAGCAGTCGCGCCGCTTCCGGGTGCCGACGGTCTCGATGCCGATGACCACCCGGGAACTTGCGTTGCGGATCGAGCAGACCGCCCTGACCGTGGTGCTGCACGAGACCGCCGAGACCCCGCTGGCCACATTGGAGTTGCCTACAGAGGGCGAAGTGATGTTCATCGTCGGACCCGAAGGTGGCCTGACCGACGAAGAGGTGGCGACGTTCACCGCCGCCGGTGGCCGGGTCGCGCTGATCGCCGACGCAGTGCTGCGGACATCGACGGCCGGAGTGGTCGCGCTGGCGCAGTTGCAGGCGTTGGTCGGACGTGGCTGAGTTCGGGTTCACTCCGGGCGCAGTGCTGCCCAACGGTCTGGGACGCACCGGGGTGATTCACACCCCGCACGGTGACATTCAGACCCCTGCTTTCATTGCGGTGGGCACCAAGGCGACGGTCAAAGCCGTCCTGCCCGAGTCGGTGGCCGGCGTCGGTGCGCAAGCGGTGCTGGCCAACGCCTATCACCTCTATCTGCAGCCGGGTTCCGACCTGGTCGATGAGGCCGGCGGGCTGGGCGCGTTCATGAACTGGCCCGGCCCGACCTTCACCGATTCGGGCGGATTCCAGGTGATGAGCCTGGGTGTCGGCTTCAAGAAGGTGTTGGCCATGGACACCGCCGGTCTGGCCAATGACGACGTGATCGCGCCGGGCAAGAACCGGCTGGCGCACGTCGATGACGAGGGCGTCACGTTCACCTCGCACCTCAACGGCGATCAGCACCGGTTCACCCCCGAGGTGTCGATGCGGATCCAGCATCAGCTGGGGGCAGACATCATGTTCGCCTTCGACGAGTGCACCACGTTGATGAACACCCGCGGCTACCAGGAAAGCTCCCTGGAGCGGACCCAGGCCTGGGCAGTGCGCTGCCTGGCCGCGCACGCCGAGCTCACCGCGGAGCGCGCCGACAAGCCGTATCAGGCACTGTTCGGCGTCGTCCAAGGCGCGCAGTACGAGGACTTGCGGCGCAAGGCGGCCCGCGATCTGGCCGAACTCGACGTGGACGGCCAACGCTTCGACGGCTTCGGCATCGGTGGTGCGCTGGAGAAGGAGAATCTGGGCACCATCGTCTCCTGGGTGGCCGAGGAACTCCCGTTCGACAAGCCGCGGCACCTGCTGGGCATCTCCGAACCGGACGACTTCTTCGCCGCCATCGCCGCCGGCGCTGACACCTTCGACTGCGTGATGCCGTCGCGGGTGGCGCGCAATGCCGCCATCTACACCGCAGACGGCCGCTACAACGTGAACACCGCAAAGCACCGACGCAGCTTCCTTCCGCTGGAAGAGGGCTGCGACTGCTACACCTGCACCCACTACACCCGGGCCTACCTGCACCACCTGTTCAAGGCCAAGGAGATGCTGGCGGCCACCTTGGCCACCATCCACAACGAGCGCTTCACCGTGCGGCTGGTCGACAACATCCGCGACAGCATCATCGAGGGGCGCTTCGAGGAGTTCCGGGACGCCTATCTGGGACGGTTCTATTCCGGACGCCGCTGACGCGCCGTCCGTCGAGACTCTTCGGTGTGGCGTCGCTGACGCGCCGTCCGTCGAGACTCCGCCCTTGCCCGCGCTGACGCGCGTGCCCGGCGCTGCGACGGACATCCGCACGCCGCCGCAGTCGGCGCGAGGTGCGGCGGCTAGAGTTGGCGCGACTCGTCCACCCCAGCATGAGAGAGCCGTCACCATGATCTGTCGCACCTGTCGTTTCCCCGAAGCCACGATCGGCCAGGCCTGCCCGGGGTGCGGCACCATCGCGACCCTTCCCGGCGACGCGCCGGCCCCGGCGTCGGCGCCTTCGCCGGCGGCAAACGAGCCGACGTTGGCGCTGTCGGAGCCGACCGCGATCTTGACCGGCGAGCCCACGGTCGCGATGCCGACCAGCGCTCCGCAGCCCACCCCGGCCGCCCCGAAGAAGCGCCGTGGTCTCGTGGTCGCTCTGGTGGGAGTGTTGGCCGTGCTGCTGATCGGCGGTGGGGTTGCTGTTGCCGGGTGGAAGCTCAACTGGTTCGGAGGCGCCGGCAAGCTGCCGTACGAGGCGTTGCCCGCGGCTGCGGTCGCCTACTCCCAGCTCGATCTGAACCCCTCGGCGGAGCAGAAGACCGCCGCGATCGCGTTCTTCCGGGAGCTCCCGCAGATGAAGGACGCCGCCAACCCCAACTTCGACTTCCGGGAAGTGATCTGGAACGAGTGGGCCAAGTCGAACGACACCCACGGGCTGAACTACGCCACCGACATCAAGCCGTGGCTGGGTCAACGCATCGGAATGGCGCTGCTGGTGCGCGGCGCCGCCGGCGAGGAGCCCATCACCGTGGTCGCCGTTGAGGTGACCGACGAGGCCGCCGCAACCCAGAAGCTGCCACAGCTGCTCGGTTCGGACGCGTCGGTGGTGACCACTCTGAACGGCTACGCGGTGATCACCAAGCCAGCCGATGTCGACGCGGTCAAGACGGCCCTCGATGCCGGCACGCTGGCCAAGAACGCCACCTTCACCGGTGATCTGGCCCGACTGGGCGCCACCGGGTACGCCATGGGCTGGGCTGATCTGAAGGGCATCGCCTCGATCCAGAGCGGCAACCTGGGCTCAGGTCGGGCGATCTACGCGCTTCGCTTCGCCGGCAACACCCTGGAGTGGGGCGGCAACGTGTTCGGCATGGACGCCAATGCGCTCCCGGCGGGCACCGGCGGCATGGACCTGGCCGATCTGCCGGCCGATACCGCGGCGGCGATCAGTGTCCAAGGTGGCGGCGCGTGGGTCACCGCGAACTGGGATCGGATCAAGGACTCGGTGTCGACCGATTCGCTCACCTCGATGGGCTGGGAGTTGCCGAACGACCTGGCAGCTGTGCTCGGGAGCCAGGCGACCATGGCTGCCGGGCCGAACGTGGTCACCGAAGTCACCGATCTGATTTCCGGCGCGGGCCAGGATCTCCCCTCGATCGGACTGCGGCTCACCACCGATCAGACCGATCGGGTGCAGCAGTTGGTCGGTCTGACCGATCCGACCGGCACCCTGAAGGTGCGCAGCGAAGCCGGCAAGGTCACCGTGGCCACCACCGACGCCTACGCCGCGCAGCTGAGTGATCCGACCGTCCCGAAGTTGGCCGGAGCAGCCAAGTTCACTGCCGTCGTCCCGGAGGCGTCGAAGTCGGTGTACGCCGCCTACGTCGACTTCGCCCCGTTCGCGGGATTGATCGATCAGGTGCCGGCCGAGTATGCCGATCAGGTGCCGTTCCTGAAGGCGCTGACCAGCGCAGGCTTCAGCCTGGTGCCGGACGGGGACGGAGCTCGCTTCGCGCTGCGGATCGCTCGCTCGTAGTCGGTCGGGGTCAGGCGGTGGCTTCGCGGCGCTTGATCGCGGCGATCACCCGGTAGGTGATCGGCAGGAAGATCACCTCGACGCCGACCTTGTACAGCCAGCCGACGGCGATGTAGTTGATCAGGGCGGGCCACGGGATCGAATCACCGCCCAGCATATTGCCCAGCGGGCCGAAGGCGATCAGGCAGAAGACCATGGTGTCGGCGAACTCGCCCACCAGCGTCGAGCCGATCAGCCGCACCCACAGCCGACTTTCGCCCCAGCGCTGTTTGATCCGCACCAGCACCAACGCGTTCAGAAGCTGCCCGGCCAAGTAGCCCAGCAGGCTGGCGACCACGATCCGTGGGACGAAGCCGAGGACGGCGTGCCAGGCGTCCTGGTTGGGCCAGTCGGCCGCCGGTGGGGCAGCGTCCACGATCAGGAAGGTCACCGACATCACCGCAGCCAGGACAAAGCCGGTGATGATCGCCCGGTTGGCCTTGCGCAACCCGTACACCTCGGCCAGAACATCGCCGAGGATGTAGGTCAGCGGGAACAGGATCGCGCCACCGTCGGTGATGATCGGCAGGATCGGCACCCCGCCAGGGGTCCAGGAAGGGCCCAGCGAGATCAGCTTGGTGGCACCGATATTGGAGATCAGCAGCATGCCGACGAACGCTGCCAGCACCAGATCGTAGGAGCCGGTGCGGCGCACATCGTGGGTGGCGGGAAGTTCTGACACGAGAGCGGATTCTAGACCGCGGGACCTGGTGGGGAGCGGCCGTGTCCGCATTCTTCGGCAACCTTTTCCGACGCGGGAATTCATCCTCTCGCAACGTGCGACAACCCCATGACGGCGTGGCAGGCTAGGGGTATGAGCGAGTATGACGATGAAAGCGTCCCGGAGGAATCCGAGCAGCTGGACCAGTTGCAGAGTGACGAGACTCTGGTCGATCGAGGCGTCAGCGATGTCCTCGACGAGGGTTATGTGACTGCAGAGAATTGGTCGCCGGCTCAAGGCTTTGGTAACACCCCCGCAGAGATGCGTGAGGGGGAGACCCTTGAGATGCGGTTGGCGCAGGAGGAGCAGCCGCCCGTCGTCCTGGAGGGCCCCTGGAACCCTGATCCCACCGAGCCCCGCGAAGTCGGACGGGCGCGCGCCGGACGGCTGGTCGACGCCAACGGCGGAGTAGACGGCGAGGACACCGAAAGCACCAGCATCGGCCACGACGTCGGTATCGACGGCGGTGCGGCCACAGCTGAAGAAGCCGCGATGCACATCATCGACGCCGGTGACGAGTTCGACGATGACTGAGGCGCGGGACCTGGACGAGATCCTCTACCCGCCACTGGAGCCCTACGCCCACGGGCGCTTGGACGTGGGCGACGGCCAACTCATCTACTGGGAGGAGGCCGGCAACCCGGACGGCAAGCCGGTGGTGTTCGTCCACGGCGGGCCGGGCGGCGGCATCATCCCGGCGTATCGGCGCTACTTCGATCCGACTCGCTATCGGGTAGTGCTGTTCGATCAACGCGGCTGCGGGCACAGCCTGCCGCATGCCGCCGAGCCGGCCGCAGACCTGAGCACCAACACCACCTGGCACTTGGTCGCCGACATGGAGAAGCTGCGCGAGGCGCGCGGCATCGAGTCCTGGCAGGTCTTCGGCGGTTCCTGGGGGAGCGCGTTGGCTCTGGCCTACGCCGAGACCCACCCCGAACGGGTCACCGAGTTGGTGCTGCGCGGCATCTTCACCCTGCGGCGCAGCGAAATCGATTGGTACTACAACGGTGGCGCCGCCCATCTCGCCCCCGAGTGGTGGGAGAAGTTCTGCGCACCGCTGCCCGACGGCTTCGACGGTGATCGGGTGGCCAAGTTCCACGAGTTGTTGTTCGATCCGGACCCGGCGGTCCATCTGCCGGCGGGGGTGGCCTGGAGCACGTGGGAAGCGGCCACGTCCAGCTTGGAGTTCTCGGCCGACCATGTGGCCGATTTCGCCGTGCCGGAGTTCGCGGTGGCCTTCGCCCGGATCGAGAACCACTACTTCGTCAACGGCGGCTGGATGGCTGAGGGGCAACTGCTGGCCGAGGTGGACAAGATTCGGCACATCCCGGGGGTGATCGTCCAGGGACGCTACGACCTGCCCTGTCCGGTGACCACTGCCGATGCCCTGCATCGGGCCTGGCCTGAGGCCGATTACCACGTGGTCCTGGCCGGGCATGCAGCAGGGGAACCGGCGATCGCGGCCGAACTCGTTGCAGCCACCGACCGGTTCGCCGGACGCTGACCCGCGCCGTCGAGGTCTCCTTCAGGCGCCCCCGAATTGCGCAGCCGCTGCCGACACCTCGGGGGCGCCGGGGCATATCGGGGGCTTCTGTGTCGACGTGGGGCGTCAGTGGTGAGTGGTTAGGATGAGCTACCCAGCTAGCAGGAGGATCCGCTGAACGAATCAGCACAGCCGCTCGCGGAGCGGCGCGTCGCCATTCCGGCGTCGATCAACATGGTGTCGGTGCTGGGTCCGCACGACGAATACCTGCGCATCTTGGAGCGAGAGCTCGACGCGGAGATCCATGTGCGGGGAAACGAAGTCACCTTCTCCGGCACCCCAGAGGCGGTCACGGCGGCCGCCGACGTGCTCACCGAGTTGATCACCATCGTCCGCACCGGCCAGGGGCTGGCCGCCGACACCGTCGAACGCGTTCTCGGGATGGCCGGCAGTAACGACGTCAGCGCGTCCGAGGTGCTCACCCACGACATCCTTTCCAGCCGCGGCAAGACGATCCGGGCCAAGACGCTCAACCAGAAGCGTTATGTCGATGCCATCGATGCCCACACGGTGATTTTCGGCATCGGGCCGGCCGGCACGGGCAAGACCTACCTCGCGGTGGCCAAGGCGGTGCAGGCACTGCAGGCCAAGCAGGTGAATCGGATCATCCTGACCCGTCCGGCGATCGAGGCCGGTGAGCGACTGGGGTTCCTGCCCGGCACCCTCAACGACAAGATCGACCCCTACTTGCGGCCGCTCTACGACGCACTGCACGACATGCTCGATCCGGAGTCGGTGCCCAAGCTGCTCACCTCCGGCACGATCGAGGTGGCGCCGCTGGCCTACATGCGCGGTCGCACACTGAACGACGCGTTCATCATCCTCGACGAGGCGCAGAACACTTCGGCCGAACAGATGAAGATGTTCCTGACCCGGTTGGGCTTCGGCTCCAAGATCGTGGTCACCGGCGATGTCACCCAGATTGATCTCCCCGGCGGAGTTCGATCAGGCCTGACCGTGGTGGAGGAGATCCTGGACGGGGTGGGTGACATCGCTTTCTGCAGGCTGACCAGCCATGATGTCGTCCGGCACAAGTTGGTCGGACGGATCGTGGCCGCCTACGACCGTTTCGAAGCGCGGGTCGCGCCAGGGAGGACACAGCGATGATCGATGTCAACAACGAGTCGGGAGTCGAGGTCGACACCCAGCGCCTGGTGCAGTTGGCTGCCTTCGCGCTCGATCTGCTGCGTATTCATCCGGAGGCCGAGTTGTCGATTCTGCTGGTCGACGAAGAGACCATGAGTGCCTACCACGTGAAGTTCATGGACGAGCCCGGCCCCACCGACGTGCTCAGCTTCCCGATGGACGAATTGCGCGCCCCCGAGGAGGACGAGGATCCGCCGCTCGGGTTGCTCGGCGACATCGTGCTGTGCCCGACCGTCACCGCAGCCCAGGCCGCTGGCATGGGTCGTACCCCAGAGGAAGAGGCCGATTACCTGCTCATCCATGGCCTGCTGCACCTGTTGGGGCATGACCATGCCGAGCCGGCTGAAAAGCAGGTCATGTTCGAGCTGAACGACAAGATCATCGCCGCCTGGAACGCTTCCCGCGCCTGAGCGGGCTCGGCTTCAGGCCACCACCGGACGCGGCTGTGACCGCGCGCCCGGCTCTGCGTGCTGATGGCGCCGCTGCCACGCCTCGCCCAACCGACTCATCGCCTCCTTCACCACCGGTGCCGGGTCCTTGTACGGCAGTCGGACGAAGCGTTCCAGGCCGCCGGCGACCGCGAACTGCGAACCGGGGCTGAGGAGGAGGCCGTCGCGCGCGGCGGTGCGGGCGAGGGCGCTGGCGCTCGCCTCGGGAAGCTCCACCCACAGACTCAACCCTCCCGCCGGCTGCACCCATCGGGCGCCAGGCACGGCGGAGGGCAACAGTTCGGTCATCGTCTGCCGGGCGGCGATGAGTTCGGCGCGGCGCTCGGGGTGCAGCGTGAAGCGTTGCCGCAGGAGCTCGATGGTGGCCAGTTGCTCGATCAGGGGCGCCCCGAGATCCTCGGTGAGGCGCAGCTGAGCCAGGCGTGATCGCAGGCCAGGGGGGACCCGCAGCCAGCCGATTCGCAAGCCACCCCAGTGCGACTTGGACGCGCTGCCCACCAACACGGCCCGGGCCAGGTGGGCGGCGAAGGGCAGCGGGTGATCGGCGTCGTCCAATCGCACCTCCAGCATGGTCTCGTCGATGATCGGCACGGTGCCGGCGCGGCGAAGCGCGGCGGCCAATCGGGACCGATGCTCGTCGCTGAGCAGGTTGCCGGTGGGGTTGTGGAAGTCGGGAATCAGCACCGCCGAGGTCGGTCTGCTCGCCGCGATCGTCGCTTCGGCAAGTTCGATGTCCCAGCCGTTGGCCTCGACCGGAAGTGGCACCAAGCGTCCGCCGCAGCGCCGGACGGCGTGGAGGCTGTTGGGGTAGGACGGGCTCTCGGCCAGTACGCGATCTCCGACGCCGATCAAGGCGCGGGCGGCCAGACTCACCCCGGCCAGGCCGCCATTCACCACCATGATCTGGTCGGCGGAGGTCGGGAGCCCGCGTTGGCCGTAGCGGCTCGCGATCAGCTCTCGCAGCTCGGGCAGACCTCCGATGGCGTACCCGGTGCCGGTCAGGTAGCCGGGCAGCACGGACAGTGCTGCGGTGTAGGCCTCGATGGTGCCGGCGGGGGCGCGGGAGGCGGCGCAGGTGAGATCGAGGGTGTCGGAGTCGGTGTCGGTTCCGGGCAGGAGAGCGCCACCGACACCTCGGCGGTGGTGGTCGATCGGGAGGCTGGCCAGATGGGCCGAACCCTGTCGAGCGCTCAGGAAGCCCGACTCGGCCAACACGGAGTAGGCCCGGGTCACGGTCGTCCGACTGAGTCCGAGCACTTCGCTGAGCCGCCGCTCTGCAGGCAGAGCGTGGCCGAGCGGTATGCGTCCATCGGCGATCAGCAGCTCCGCGATCCGGGCTGCGGTGATTCCGGGAAGGGGCATGAGGCCACTCTGCGCGAATTGGACCTTTATGGCAAGGCCAATCGGCGCAACGATGGGGTCATGATTCCACCGCGACCGGCCGTCTCCCTCCTGGCCAACCTCGGCCCGCTGGAGCAACTGCGCGCCGGTCGAATGGCGCGCCGGCTGGTTCAACTGCTGGTCGGGTTGTGGCTGTACGGCACGGCGATGGCGCTGTTCGTCCGCAGCGGTTTGGGCCTTGACCCGTGGGATGTGTTCCATGCCGGCGTCCAACGCTTGGTCGGCTGGTCGTTCGGCACCGTGGTGATCGTGGTCGGCTTTGCCGTGCTGCTGCTGTGGATCCCTTTGCGGCAGGCGCCAGGATTGGGGACGATCGCCAACGCTGTCGTGATCGGCGTGGCCACCGATGCCACCCTTGCCTGGGTTCGACCGGCAACTGATCCTGCGATGGCATGGATGCTGTTGCTGGTCGGTCTCGTGGTGAACGGCATCGCCGGAGCGCTGTACATCGGGGCGCAGCTCGGGCCAGGTCCTCGCGACGGACTGATGACGGGGCTGGCCCGCAGGACCGGCTGGTCGCTTCGGCTGGTCCGCACCGGTCTGGAGCTGAGCGTCCTCGGCATCGGGTGGGCCCTGGGCGGGGTGGTCGGCATCGGGACGGTCGTCTATGCGGTCGCCATCGGCCCCCTGGTGCAACTCTTCCTGCCGTACGTGGTGGTTGAGCTGGCCGTGGCGCCGCCGCGCCCGGTCAGGTGCCAGGACGATCCCGAGCCGGTCGAGCCAGGTTGCCGATAGACTTCCCCTCACCATCGACACTCGATTGAGGCGCGTGATCCAGGCTTGAGTCAGACCCAGTGGATATTGCTGGCCGTCGCTGCGGTGTGCGTGCTGCTTGCCGGGCTCCTCACCGCGGCCGAGTCGGCGCTGGCCTCGGTGTCCCGGGCTCGGGCCGAGCGCTTGGTCGATGAGGGCCGGCGCGGCGCTCCGCGGCTGTTGCTGTTGGCCGAAGATGCCGCCCCGCACCTCAACACCACCTTGTTCCTGCGCATCCTGCTCGAAGTGGTGGCGATCGTGGCGGTCACCGTCGTCATCGCCGATCACTTCACCCAACTGTGGGAGCAACTGCTGTACCCGACGCTGACCATGGTCGTGGTGTCCTTCATCGGCTTGGGCGTTGCACCCCGCACTCTGGGACGGCAGCACGCCGACCGGGTCGCGCTGGCGGCGGCCGGGCCGGTGGGAGCCCTGACGACAGTGTTGGGGCCGGTGTCACAGCTGATGATTCTGATCGGCAATGCGCTCACCCCCGGCAAGGGCTTCGCCGAAGGGCCGTTCACCTCCGAGGCCGAACTGCGCGAACTCGTCGACATCGCCGAAGCCCGCGACCTGATCGAGGCCGACGAGCGCGAGATGATCCATTCGGTGTTCGAACTCGGCGACACCATCGTCAAGGAAGTCATGGTGCCGCGCACCGAAATGGTCTACGTCGAGCGCGATAAGACGCTGCGACAAGCCGTTTCGCTGGCGCTGCGGTCGGGCTTCAGTCGCATCCCGGTCATCGGTGACGACATCGACGATGTGGTCGGGATCCTCTACCTCAAAGACGCCATCCAGCGGCTGTATGACGACCCGACCGCGCAGACCTCCGAGCAGGTGGACACCTTGATGCGTCCGCCGATCTTCTGCCCCGACTCCAAGCCGGTCGATGAACTGTTGCGGGAGATGCAGCTGACCCGCAGCCATGTGGTCATCGTCATCGACGAGTTCGGCGGGACCGCCGGCCTGGCCACCATCGAAGATGTCCTGGAGGAGATCGTCGGTGAGATCGTCGACGAGTACGACGACGAGGTGGCTCCGGTCAGCGAACTGGGCGAGGACAGGTTCCGCGTCTCCTCCCGGTTGGGGGTGGAAGACCTCGGTGAACTGTTCGGCCTCAAGGTCGACGACGATGACGTCGACACCGTGCTGGGGTTGATGGCCAAAGAACTCAACCGGGTGCCGATTCCCGGCTCGGTGATCACCTGGAACGGGATCAAACTGGTCGCAGAACGTGGTGCCGACCGTCGCCACTCCATCCAGACCGTGCTGGCCAGTCGGGCGGTCGACGAGGTGGACGAGGCGGCCGAAGCGGCCGCCAAGTTGGCCGAAGAATCTGCAAGGCGGCACACATGAAATCTGGATTCGCTTGTTTCGTCGGACGTCCCAACGCGGGCAAGTCGACGCTGACCAATGCGCTGGTGGGCGAGAAGATCGCGATCGCGTCCTCCAAGCCTCAAACCACTCGCCACGTCGTGCGTGGCATCGTCAACACCGACGATGCGCAGCTGATCGTGGTCGACACCCCCGGGTTGCACAAGCCGCGCACGCTGCTGGGTGAGCGGCTCAACGACCTGGTCCATGACACCTGGGCCGAGGTGGACGTGATCGGCGTCTGCCTGCCATCCAATCAGCGGGTCGGCCCCGGCGACACCTACCTGGTCGCCGAGATCGCGAAGCTGCCGAAGCGGCCGAAGCTGGTTGCACTGGCCACCAAATCAGACCTGGTCAGCAAACCCCGGCTGGCCGAACATCTGCTGAAGATCGCCTCCTTGGAGACCGAACTCGACATTCGCTGGGAAGCGATCGTGCCGGTCTCTGCGCTCACCGACGACCAGGTTGATGTGGTCGCGGCCGAGCTGATCAAGTTGCTGCCCGAGGGCCCGAAGTACTTCCCCGACGGCGAAGTCACCGACGAACCCACCGAGACCCGCATCGCTGAGCTCATTCGTGAGTCGGCGTTGGAAGGCGTCAACGACGAGCTGCCGCACTCGCTGATGGTGGTCATCGACGAAATGGGGGAGCGCCCGGATCGGCCGGCAGACAAGCCGTTGCTCGACATTTTCGCCTCCATGATCGTCGAGCGGGACTCCCAAAAGGGCATCATCATCGGCCACAAGGGCGAGCGGCTCAAGCAGATCGGCACCGTCGCCCGACTGCAGATCGCCGAACTCGTCGGCATGCCGGTGCACCTCGATCTGCGGGTCAAGGTGCTGAAGGAGTGGCAGCGAAATCCCAAGTACCTCAACCGGCTGGGATTCTGAGCGTGCAGGCCATCGCCGACCGGTTGGCGCGCCTGCGTGAACGGGTGGCTGTCGCCGAACAGGCGGCCGGGCGTCCGGCCGGTTCGGTGCGGGTGTTGCTGGCCACCAAGACTCAGCCGGCCGAGCTGATCGCCGCCACCTTGGCGCTACCCGAGGCCGCGGGCATGTTGCGCGGCGAGAACCGGGTGCAAGAACTGGTCGCCAAGGGTCCCGCGTTGGCCGGGCTGGGGGTGCCCACCCACCTGATCGGGCCACTGCAGTCGAACAAGATCAACGCCGCCCTGCGGTGGGTCGACGGCATCGAATCGATCGCCGGCCTCGACCTGGCCCACGCGGTGGCGTCCCGGCTGGAGCCGGCGCGCCTGCTGGAGGTGATGATCCAGGTCAACGTGTCCGGTGAGCCGACTAAGTCCGGCGTGGCCACCGATGAGGCCGTGCAGCTGGCCCTGGCGGTGGCCGAGCTCCCTGGGCTGGCGGTCACCGGATTCATGACGATCGGTGCCAACACCCCTGATCAGAGCGTGGTTCGCAGCGGCTACGCCCAGCTGGCCGCGATCCGCGACCAGGCCCTGGGCGCAGGATTGTCCACCGCCACCGAGCTGTCGATGGGAATGAGCGGCGACCTGGAGGCGGCGATCGCCGAAGGTGCCACCATCGTCCGGGTGGGGACCGCGGTATTCGGCCCGCGTGGGGCCTGACCAGATGAGCATGATCTGCACCAAATCACCGAGATTGTTGACGATCGCCCCCAGGCTGCGTCTACCATGGCTGACATGTCATGGGCGCGACTCCTGCTTGGTCGCCGCAGCGAGGCCTAGTTTTAGATCAGGCCTCCTCGCTGCGGAGTTCGTCACGCGCCTGTAAATCCGCACGCACATCAAGCGAGGAAACCCATGACCACCAACACTTTCGGCACCCGGCCCCAGCAGGGCACACCGGTGCAGCAGCCCAGCCCGATGCCGTTCGGGCGATACACCGCCTTCAATCCGGTAGATGTTCCTGACCGCACCTGGCCGACCAAGAAGATCACCGAGGCGCCGCGCTGGCTGTCCACCGACCTGCGGGACGGGAACCAGGCGCTGATCGACCCGATGACGCCATCACGCAAGCGCAAGATGTTCGATCTGCTGGTGAAGATGGGCTACAAGGAGATCGAGATCGGTTTCCCGTCGGCCTCTCAGACCGACTTCGATTTCGTGCGCAGCCTGATCGAATCCGATGCCGTTCCCGACGATGTCCAAATCAGTGTCCTGACCCAAGCCCGTGAGGACCTGATCGAACGCACCGCGCAGTCCCTGATCGGGGCCAAGCGGGCCAACATCCACATGTACAACGCAACAGCAGAACTGTTCCGCCGTGTGGTGTTCAACATCGACGAGAGCCAGTGCATCGCCATGGCCACCCGGGGGACCGGTTGGGTGATGAAGTACGCCGAGAAGTACCTGGGCGATGTCGAGTTCGGCTACCAGTACAGCCCGGAGATCTTCACTCAGACCCCCACCGACTTCGCCGTCGAGGTCTGCGATGCCGTCTCCGAGGTCTGGCAGCCCGGCGAGGGTCGCGAGATCATCTTCAACCTGCCGGCCACGGTCGAGATGTCGACGCCGAACACCTACGCCGACCAGATCGAGTATTTCGGACGGCACGTGAAGCACCGTCCGTATGTGGCCGTTTCGCTGCACCCCCACAACGATCGGGGGACGGCGGTCGCTGCGTCCGAATTGGGCATGATGGCCGGCGCTGATCGCGTCGAGGGTTGCCTGTTCGGCCACGGTGAGCGCACCGGAAACGTCGACCTGGTGACCTTGGGCATGAACCTGTTCAGCCAGGGCATCGACCCGAAGATCGACTTCTCCGACATCGACGAGATCCGTCGCACTGTCGAGTACTGCACCAACCTGCCGGTCCATCCGCGCCACCCATACGCGGGCGACCTGGTCTTCACCGCCTTCTCCGGCTCCCACCAGGACGCCATCAAGAAGGGGCTGGAAGTGCTGGAGAAGAAGGCTGCGGCGCAGGGCGTGAGCACGTCCGAGGTCGCCTGGGAAGCGCCCTACCTGCCGATTGACCCGCACGATGTGGGCCGCACCTACGAGGCCGTGATCCGGGTCAACAGCCAGTCCGGCAAGGGCGGCATGGCCTACATCATGAAGTCGGAGCACAAGATGGATCTGCCGCGTCGGCTGCAGATCGAGTTCTCCCGGGTGGTGCAGCAGCACACCGACTCCACCGGCGGTGAGGTGTCGGCCGACGAGATGTGGATGATCTTCTCTGCCGAGTATCTGGGTGCCAGCGAGCCCCTGGAACTGGTCACGGTGAAGTCGGTCTCCAACGGTGGCGGCTACACGGTGACCGCCAAGGTGAAGGATCGCGGCGTCGAGAAGGAGATCACCGGCGAGGGCAACGGCCCGGTGTCGGCCTTCGTCGATGCGCTGACCATCCTGGGTCATCACGTGCGGGTGCTGGACTACACCGAGCATGCGCTGTCCTCGGGCGGCGATGCGATGGCGGCCGCCTACGTGGAGACCGAAGTGGGCTCCGGTGAGGACTCCCACGTCTACTGGGGGGTGGGGCTGAACGCCTCCATCGTGACCGCCTCCCTGAACGCGGTGGTCTCGGCGATCAACCGGGACGCGCGCGTTCGCGGTGCCGAGATGGTCGAGGCTGATGCCCGTCCCTGATCGGGATCGACGCGCATAAACGATGCCGAGGGCTCGCCCACTGCGTCGAGGCACAATGCTGGTGGTCCTCGACACAGGGACGAGCCCTCGCTCGTTTTGGGCTGAGGCCGGCTCGGGCGGCCGGACGGCTCAGCCCTGGAACGTCCAGGTGACCGGTTGCCCGATCCGCAGCCCCGCGTAGCTGTTGTCGATGTCGTCCGACAGCCTCACCGACACGGTTACGGCGACCGAGCCACCCGCGGGAATGGCCGCGTCGCCGTCGACGAGGGGCAGCGTTCCGGTGCGGGCGAACTCGGCCGCGGTGCCGTCGAAGACGACGGAGCCGTCGGCGCTGATCCGCACCTGGAACTTCTCGCACAGATCTATCGCCGTGCCGCTGCCGGGGCCGGTAGGACTCTGCGTGCAGGCTCCGCCGTTCGCGGTGAAGGTGTGGGCCGCGCCGGTGCCGCTGTTGGTGAACACCACCGTGGTGCTCGACATCGCCCCGGGCTGAAGGTTCCTGCCACCGTAGAGATCGATGCCGCTGCAGGACGCGGCAGTGGAGTCGGGGAGAGTGGAACTGGTGCAGGCGGCCTGGCCGTCGGCGGTGGACTCCTGGAAGCTCAGCGTGGCAGCACCGGCAGCCAGGTACTGCTGCCACTGGGAGGTCGTGGCGGCGAAGGCGGGGGACAGGCTGAAGGCGAAGAGCAATGAGCCAAGGACGGCAGCCACGATCGGGCTTGCGGCGACATGGCGGTGGCCGCGGGTTGTGCCATGGAGACCGGACATCTCGGTGCCTTCCCCCGGGGTAGGTGGGTCGGACCGTCGTCAGGACGTAATGCGGTTGTCGTACGCCGTGGCGGCGGCACGTCTTCAGGCTATGCCCGAGGGTGCCACGGCGTGGCCGGACGAGAGGATTCCCGCTCAGTTGGCTCCGGCCAGGTAATGCTCCTTCACCTGGGCTGCGGTCATCGCCACGGTGTACACCGCGGCGTACTGCAGTTGGCCGGTGAAGTAGGTGGGGCCGCTGTAGTCGTTGGCAGTGCTGCCGGACTCGTCGGTGGCGGCGTTGCGCCACCCGCCCAGGGCGCCGCAGCCGACCTTCCAGTACCCGGCGAAGTCCTGCGCTGTGGTCACCGTGGGATCGGTCATGGCCAGCGCGCCGTCGACGTAGAGCGAAAGGCCTGCGGACGAGAGAGTGCCCACCACGTGGTGCCAGTTGTTGTCGGCGTAGCTCTTGCCCGCCGCGGTGTACACGATCTTCACCGCTCCCGGATAGACGCCGAAGACGATCCGGCCGTCCTTGTCGAGGTAGATCTTTCGATCGTGGTTGGGATCGGCCACGCCGGTGCGGTCGCCGAAGACGATGATGTTGCCGTTGCTGGTGGTCGAGGTCCGGAACCAGGCCTCGATCGAGAACACCTGCGGGGTGCTGGCAACGTAGTTCGCGTTGATGTAGAGGCACTTGTTGCCGGCGAAGGTCACCGACCTCGCCGGGGTGTCCCGCAGGCAACCGATGCTGGTGCTGGTGGTCGCTGCGGTGCTGTAACGACCGGTATGGCCATTGCCGGAAAGGTCGGTCTGATTGGTCGTCGTGGTGGCGGTCGCGCCCATCGCCCACGCCAGGTAGGGCCGCGGGATCGCCGTGCTGTTCATCGCGTTCGCGCAGGTGAAGTAGGTGCGGGTGCCGGCCTTCGCCGCCGGGTTGGTGACCTTGACCGTCAGCGCTGCGCTGGTCACGCCGACCACCGTCAGTGCCACGCTCACCAGGACGGCCACCACGATGGTGGCGATGGTGAGCACCCGGCGACGACGCAGCCCCGCCTGTTCGGTGGGCGTGAGCGGTTCGGGCTCGGGGGCGGCAGCTTCTTCTTCGATCGCTCGGGCCGGTGCGGCGGTCTCAGGCTTGCGGATCAGAAAGGCCAGCCCGGTGGGGATCAGGCACAACAGGTACAGCCACAGTTGCTGCCACCAGTACAGCGCCAGGGTCGGGGTGAGGCTGTAGTAGCCACGGGCGTCCTGGTAGGTGACGTGAGCGACGGTGTCCTGACCGCTGACCAGGCGGGTGCCCAGCACGTCCAGGGGGAACAGGCCGGAGTTGACCACATGCATCAATGCGCCGCCGCCGGTCTCGGCCGGGCCGGACGCGAGCATGACCAGATTCACCCACGGACGCAGCCAGACGGCGACCGCGGTGACCACTAGCGTCCATCCGCTGATCCGAATCACCCACTGCCAGCTGTGATCGAAACGGTGCCACAGCGAGAACAGGTAGACCGCGACGGCGCCGATGGCCAGCCAGGGCAAGGCTTGGAACAGCCAGCCCAGGCCCGGCGCGATCCACACCGCTCGTCCCACGATCAGGTCGGTGGTCACCGGCAACGCGTCGGCGGCGGCGTTCAGGTCGCCCTTGGTGACGAAGCTGCCGTCGGGGTCGGTGGCGACGATGCGGTGGGTGTAGGAACGTCCGCTGCGCTCGTAGGTGACGATGTCGCCAACGGCATACGATGCCGCGGACTTGGCGACCACCAGGGTGCCTACCGGTGCCACCGTGCCCATGGATGGCGACGACACGGTGAAGAAGCGAAGGCCGGTGAGGGTGAGTACGCCCAGAAGCACCGCGACGAGGATCGCGGTGCTGGTCGTCCAGAGAACGACGCGTCTGGTCATGGAGCTACCTTCTCAATCAGCCGAGCGGTCTGACCGGTCGGCAGGAGAAAAGCGGCCGAACCAGTCCTTCCGACGCTGGTCTTGCCGGAAGGACTGGTTCGGGTGCCGGGATCAGGCGTTGAACGTCCAAGTGATCGGCTGAGTGATCGTGTGGCCCTGGTTGGCAATGGTGGCCGACGAGCTCAGCGTGGCAGTGACGGTCAGGGTGACCGACGAGCCTGCGGTGACCGCGCCGATGTTGGCGGCGGCAGCGGAGGCGAAGGCGGTCGCGGTGCCGGAGTAGATCGTGGTGGCGCCCTGCTTGATGTCGATCGTGTACAGATCGCACAGGGTGCTCGCCGAGCCGGACACCGAGCCCTGAGTGGCATCGGCGCACGCTCCACCCTTCACGGTGAACGTGGAGGCGTTGAGGGTGCCGGTGTTCTTGATGGTGACGGTGGTGGTCTGGGCGTCGCCCGGCTTCATGTTCAGGTAGCCGGAGGTCGACGGGTTGGAGCCGCCGTACTTGTTGATATCGGTGCAGTTCGCCGTGCCGGTGGCGCCGCTGGAGCAGGTGGCGGTGGTGCCGGACCCGTTGGGGCCGGTCTCCTCCATCACCAAGGTGCCGGTGCCGGCGGTGTTGGCGTTGTTGGTGATAGCTGCGGTCAATGCGGAGAACGTCGGGGTCAGGCTGAAGGCCAGAAGCAATGAGCTCAGGCCACCGGCCACAATGACCGGGAGAGCGAGACGGCGATGGGCGCGACGAGGCGCAGTGGTCTTGGGCATAAAAAAATCCCCCCCCAGGGATCGACAATGAAGTACACCGGTAATGAAGGTACCTACATGAGGATGACAAGGGCGAGTACCCCTTCGGGTGACTTTTGCACCCTGTGTCTTCGCTGTGGGAATGCGTCCAGGGTTGCCGAAGGTGCGCTGGCTGCGTCCGTCGGCACCGGCCGGACGGGCGGCCTGCCGCCAAGCCGATAAGATCGCGGTCATGTCCAAAGTCCTCACCCAATTGCCCGTGGGCGAACGCGTCGGCCTGGCCTTCTCCGGCGGTCTCGACACCTCGGTGGCCGTCGCCTGGATGCGTGAAAAGGGTGCGATTCCCTGCACCTACACCGCCAACCTCGGGCAGGCCGACGAACCCGACATCGAGTCGGTTCCCGGCCGCGCGGGCGCCTATGGCGCCGAGATCTCCCGGATGGTCGACTGTCGCGCGGCGATGGTCGAGGAAGGTCTTGCTGCGCTGACCTGTGGCGCCTTCCACATCCGCACCGGCGGACGTACCTACTTCAACACCACTCCGATCGGACGTGCGGTGACCGGCACCATGCTGGTGCGGGCCATGCGCGAGGACGATGTCTGGATCTGGGGTGACGGCTCGACCTACAAGGGCAACGACATCGAGCGGTTCTACCGCTACGGTCTGCTGGCCAACCCGGGGCTGCGGATCTACAAGCCCTGGCTGGATGCCGACTTCGTCCGTGAGCTGGGTGGTCGCGCGGAAATGAGCCAATGGCTCGCCGAGCGCGATCTGCCCTACCGCGACTCCAAAGAGAAGGCCTACTCCACCGACGCCAACATCTGGGGTGCGACCCATGAGGCCAAGGAACTGGAGAATCTGGACTCCAACATCGAGTTGGTCGAGCCGATCATGGGCGTGCGCTTCTGGGATCCGGCGGTGGTCATCGAGACCGAGGACGTCACGGTGACCTTCGAGCAGGGTCGTCCGGTGGCCATCAATGGACACACCTTCGCGACGGCCGTCGAGCTGGTGCTCCAGGCCAATGCGATCGGTGGACGCCACGGCCTGGGGATGAGCGACCAGATCGAGAACCGGATCATCGAGGCCAAGAGCCGTGGCATCTACGAGGCGCCTGGCATGGCCCTGCTGCACATCTGCTACGAGCGTCTGGTGACCGCGATCCACAACGAGGACACTTTCGCCAACTATCAGCTGGAAGGCCGCAAGCTCGGCCGGCTGATGTACGAGGGCCGTTGGCTCGACCCGCAGTCCTTGATGATCCGTGAGTCCCTGCAGCGCTGGGTCGGCTCGGCGGTGACGGGTTCGGTGACGCTGCGGCTGCGTCGCGGCGACGACTACACGATCGTGAACACCGAAGGTCCGGCGTTCTCCTACCACCCGGAGAAGCTCAGCATGGAACGAGTCGGCGACGCCGCCTTCGGTCCGACCGACCGGATCGGTCAGCTGACCATGCGCAATCTCGACATTGCCGATTCCCGCACCCGGTTGGAGCAGTACGCCCAGTTGGGCCTGGTCGGTGGCGAGGTGTCGTCCCTGGTCGGCTCGCTGGAGGACGGCCAGGCCGCCGAGATCACCGCCGGCAATGCCACCGATGCCGAGGTGGAGGAAGCCCAGAACCGCTCGGGAATGGAAGCCGGCACCGACTGAGCTGAAACCAAACGCCCCCGATTCGGGATCTGCGGTGCGAAACGCCGCCCGATCTCACGAATCGGGGGCGTTTTGTTGCACGTTGCCACGCGGTGGCGCGCCTGCGAGTTGTCCCTCGCGCCGCTGATTGAGCTTGTCGAAACCACCGGCGTCGTGTTTGCCGGCCCGGCTGTGGGTTTCGACACGCTCGCTTCGCTCGCTGCTCAACCAGCGACGGTGGGTTGGTGCTCAACGCAGGCGCGGGTCGTCTCGGCTCAGGCCAGGGTGACCGTCAGCGCCGCAGCCACCTGGCGGGCGCGCTCGCGGGCGCCATCCACGTCTGCGCCACGGGCCAAGGCCACTGCCACTCGGCGATGCCCCTCGACGCGCGGCTTGCCGAATAGTCGCAGTTGACTGGTCGGGACGCTCAGCGCCGCCTCCACCCCGGAGAACACCGGGACGCCGGTGCCATCGACCACCACAGCGACCGACGCTGCGGCCTCACCGTCGCCGGCCAGCCGAAGCGGCTGGGGAACCGGTAACCCCAGAATCGCCCGCGCGTGCAGCGCGAACTCCGACAGGTCTTGAGACACCAGGGTGACCATGCCGGTGTCGTGGGGTCGAGGCGACACCTCGGAGAACACCACGCGATCACCGACGATGAACAGCTCGACGCCGAACAGGCCCCAGCCGCCGAGCGCTCCGGTGATCGCCTCGGCCACCTGCTGGGCCTGAGCGAGGACGTCGGCGCCCATCGCCGCCGGCTGCCAGGATTCGCGGTAGTCACCGTCGATCTGCAGATGCCCGACGGGGTCGCAGAAGGTCACTCCGCCCGCGTGCCGGACGGTTAACAAGGTGATCTCGAAGTCGAAGGGGACGAACGCCTCCACGATCACTCGCGCCCGATCGACTCGTCCGCCGGAACGGGCGTAGGCCCAGGCGACCTCGATATCGGCCTCGGTGCGAATCACCGACTGGCCTTTGCCAGACGAAGACATCACCGGCTTGACCACGCACGGCATCCCCACCGCCGTCACCCCGGCTCGCAGTTCCTCCAGGCTGTCGGCGAAGCGGTAATCGGAGGTCGGCAGGCCGAGTTCCTCGGCGGCCAGGCGACGGATGCCCTCCCTGTCCATGGTCAGCTGGGTGGCTCGTGCTGTCGGTACCACCCGGGCCTGGCCTTCGAACTCGGACAGGACCTCGGTGGCGATCGCCTCGACCTCCGGGACGATCAGCTGTGGCTGCTCGCGCTGCAGCACCGCGCGCAGCGCCTCCGGGTCGGTCATGTCGACGACCTGGCTGCGATGGGCGACCTGCATGGCGGGGGCATCGGCGTAGCGATCGACGGCGATCACCTCCACGCCCAGCCGCTGGAGCTCGATCGCGACCTCCTTGCCGAGTTCGCCCGACCCGAGCAGCATCGCGCGGGTGGCGTGGGGGGACAGCGGGGTGCCGATGGTGACTGCGCTCATGGGCTCATCTTCTCGCTGTTGGTGCGGTGGGGCCGACCCTCGTCGATGGATGGGCGTGGTGATCATTGGCGCCGCACGCGTGCCTCACAGCAAGACCACAGCCAGATCCGCTGAGATGGACCCATCATCACTTCGACTCACGGGGAGCTCGCCTTGTCCGAATCTCGATTCGCCACTGTCTCGCGAAGGGCCGTCCTTCAAGGACTGTCCGCCACCGCGGTCTTGGGACTGGTGGGCTGTGCCAGTGATTCGCAAGTACTTCCTACCTCGAACACCACTACCGCCAGCGGTGATTCCAGCTCGTCGACCACGTCGGCGCCTGTCGACGGAATGCAGATCGCCTTCACCTACACCGCGGCCAGCGGTGGCATGGGTCCGGGCGGGATGGTCCGCAACCCCTACATTGCGGTCTGGATCGAGAACAGCGCTGGCGAACTGGTCAAGACGGTGTCGCTGTGGCACCTCCAGAACGGTCAGGATCGTTGGCTCAGTGAGCTTTCCCAGTGGTACCAGGCGGCTCAGGGGGTCGAGACCAACTCCAGCGCGACCCGGGCTCCGGGCAGCTACACGGTCGTCTGGGATCTCACCGACAACGACGGAGCGGCCGTGGCGAAGGGCACCTACACCATTTTCATCGAGGCATTGCGGGAGCATGGGTCGCATTCTCTGGTCACCGGACAGGTGGCGGTGAAGGGCGCGGCGATCAACCAGACCCTGGACGACAACACCGAGCTCTCGGCGATCACTGTGAAGTACCAGCCATGACGATCACCGATCAGAATCGGCCGGTGGTTGCACCTCGAGGGGCCACGCGTCGCCGAGGGAGCGGTCAGAAACTCACCCGCACGCTGCATTCCTGGACCTCGATGGTCAGCCTGCTGATCGTGTTGTTCTTCGCGCTCACCGGATTGCTGGCGAACAACCCGCAGTGGACCTTCGGGCAGCAACCGCAGGTGACCTCGGTCAACGGGCAGTTGCCGGACGGGGCGATCGTGAACGGGGCGCCGAACTATCTGGTGATCAGTGAATATCTGCGGACGAGCCAGGGGGCGAGCGGTCAGATCACCGACTACGGCCTCTCTGGTGACAACGGCCGGATCTCCTATGGCTCGCCGGGCTACACAGCCACGGCGACTTTCAGCGTCAGCGCGGGGACGTTCACCCTGCAGACCACCCGCTCAGGCTTCGTCGCTCTTCTCACCGAGCTTCATAAGGGCACCAATGCCTCGACGCCCTGGAAGCTGGCCATCGACGTGGCGGCGATTGGGCTGACCGCGGTGGCGGCGACGGGTCTGATCTTGCAGCTGATGATGGCCAAGAAGCGCACGACCGCGTTGGTGCTGTTGAGTATCGGAGTGGTGGCCGGCGTCGGGCTGATGTTCCTGGCCTAAGCGGGCCACGAGGCACTCAGGTGTGCCGTGCCGTCGGCCTCGACCAGGAGTGCCCCGATGTGCTCCTGGTCGGCGAAGACCAGTGCTTCGGTGGGTGACGGCACGCCCAACACGGTGGCGAGGACGTCGGCGGTCATGGCATCGTCGGCCAGGACCGAAATGGACGCAGTGTGGGCGACCGGCCAACCGGTCCGCGGGTCGAGCACGTGACCCAGCCACTGGCTGCCCACCTGAAAGCCCCGCCGGGCATTGCCTGAGGTGGCCAGCGCGCTGTTGCTCACCGACACCTTCCAGCGCGGGGGCAGATTGTCGTAGGGCCGACCCGGGTCTTCGATGCCGATGGTTGCCGCGCCCTGGCCAACATGGCGCAGATCGCCGCCGGCATTGATCACCACGGTCTGGACTCCTGGTATCAGGGCCGCGGTGCAGGCCTGATCGACGATGAATCCCTTGGCGATCGCGTTGAGGTCGACCTCAGAGCAGTCGCCCGTGCGGTGCACAGTGTCAGCGGTGACGGCGAAGGGGAGCGGCGTGACGAGCGTGGCAAGTTCGTCAGCGCTCGGCAGCACGCCGTCTTGCTCCGCGCGCCGCCAGCGACGGGTGAGGGCTCCGGTGGCGGGGTGAAAGGCACCGCGAGAGCGGACGTGCCAATGCTCAGCGGCGGCAAGGACGGTGCGCAGCTCGGTGGACACTGTGTCGATGGCGCCGGTCCTCCAGCGGCACAGTTCGGAGCGGGGGTCGAAGACGCTGAACACCGCCTGCAACTCCTCGAAGGTGCGCCACGCGAACTGCTCGGCGAGGTCCACGGCCTCTGGCTCGCCGTCCAGGCGGACTTCCACCACCGTGCCCAGCACCGGGGTGCGGGTGGCCACGCGGGTCATCAGGTGATGATGTTAGGGGCGGCCCCGCCGTAGCGGCGGTCGCGTTGGGCGTACAGCTCGATGGCCTGCCACAGGTCGCGGCGATCGAAGTCGGGCCACAGCTGGTTGAGAAACACCATCTCGGCGTAGGCCGATTGCCACAGCAGGAAGTTGGACGTCCGCTGTTCGCCGGAGGAACGGACGAACAGGTCGACATCGGGGATCTCGGGTTCGTCGAGGAACCTCCGGAAGCGGTCCTCGGTCAATCGGGACGGGTCGAGTTCGCCGCGCTGGGCTGCCTCGGCGATGGCGCGGGCGGCGTCGACGATCTCGGCCCGGCCGCCGTAGTTCACACAGAACTGCAGAGTGAGTACCTCGTTGCCCGCGCTGAGTTGCTCGGCTTCGGTGAGTTCTTTGATGACGCTGCGCCACAGCCGCGGTGTACGTCCGGCCCACCGGATGCGCACTCCCATGGCGTTGAGCTCGTCGCGGCGGCGGTGGATCACGTCGCGGTTGAACCCCATCAGCCAGCGCACCTCGTCC
>JAJTBJ010000271.1 GCA_021286985.1 Propionibacteriales bacterium
GTGGCCACCGAGGCCTACCGGACGCTGCGGGCGTCCGGCGAGATCCCCTTCCTCGGCTTCGATCGGCTGCAGGCCGATACGACCGTGCGTGGCATCATCGCCGAGGGGCAATTGGTCGAGCGGGCGGAGCCGGGTTCGGTGGTCGAGGTCGTGCTCGCCGAAACCCCGTTCTACGCCGAGGCCGGTGGCCAGGACGCCGACTCCGGTCTGATCACCGGTGATGGGCTCAGCCTGGAGGTGCTGGACGTGCAGCGCCCCGTGCAGGGGCTGGTGGTGCACAAGGTCCGCGTCGACGACGGTGAGCTGGCCACCGGTGCTGCTGTGTTGGCCGCAGTCGATCCGGTTGCACGACATGGTGCCTGCCAAGCGCACACCGCGACCCACATCGTGAATGCGGCGCTGCGCCAGATTCTCGGTCAGGGCACCCATCAGGCCGGCTCTTACAACAAGCCGGGCTACCTGCGCTTCGATTTCAATGCTGCCGGTGCCCTCAGCCCGGCGATGAAGGAGGAGCTGGAAGGTATCGCCAACGAGGCGATCCGCGCTGACTACGAGGTCACCGCCTCCCAGATGGCATTGGCCGATGCCAAGGCGCTGGGCGCTCAGGCGATGTTCGGCGAGAAGTACGGCGACGTCGTCCGGGTGGTCGAACTCGGTGGGCCGTGGTCGCGTGAGCTGTGCGGCGGCACCCATGTCGCCAACACCGCCCAGATCGGTCTGCTGACCTTGGCCGGCGAGTCGTCGGTCGGCTCGGGCCTGCGCCGCGTGGAGGCTTTCGTGGCAGCCGACGCGTTCGCCGGGCTGGCCAAGGAACGCGCCCTGGTGGCCGGCCTGGCCGATCTGCTGAAAGTCCAGCCCGAACAGGTGCCTGATCGGGTGGCCCGATTGATCGCCCAGGTGAAGGACGCCGAGAAGGAAGTCGCTGCGCTGCGGGCTCAGCAGTTGCTGGCCCAGGTGCCGGCTCTGGTGGCTGCAGCCCAGTCGGTCGGTGGCTACGAGTTGGTGGCCAGGCACCTGCCTGGCACGTCTGGCGATGACCTGCGCACTCTGGCCATGCAGCTCCGCGATGCCTTCGGCCCCACAGCGGGGGTGGTCGCATTGGTCGGCGGCGACGCCAAGCCGGTGCTGATCACCGCCACCACGGCTGCCGCGCGCGAGCGTGGCGCGAAGGCCGGTGCGTTGGTCGCCGTCGGCGCTCCGGCTCTGGGCGGGCGTGGCGGCGGTCGTGATGACCTCGCTCAGGGCGGCGGTACTGACGTGAACGGTGCGGCTGCCGCACTGAGCGCCATCAGTGCCGCCTTGGCGGGCTGAGCGTGCGCACCGGCGTTCGGTTGGCACTCGATTGGGGCAAGGCCCGAATCGGGGTGGCGGCCTGCGATCGGGATGGCCTGATGGCCTACCCGGTCGAGACCGTGCCGGCCGGTGGCGCCGCGGTCAGCCGGGTGCTGGCGCTGGTGGCAGAGTACGAGCCGATCGAGGTGATTCTCGGCCTGCCGGTGAATCTGGCGGGGCAGGATGGCCCCGCCGCACAAGCCATGCACGAGATCGCTGACACGCTCGCGACCGCACTCGGCGAGCTGCCGGTACGCCTGGTGGACGAGCGGTTGACCACCGCCTCGGCGTCTCGCCAGTTGTCGGCGAGCGGACGGAGCACGCGGCGGCAGCGTGCGGTGATCGATCAAGCAGCGGCTGTGGCACTCTTGGACACAGCACTTACCTTCGAGCGCAATACCGGACGTCCTGCGGGGCGGCTGGTGGACGCACAGGGATAGTCCAGGGAAGGACGAGACGGCATGAGCGGTTCCAATCCAGGCGAGTGGCGCGATCCGGAGACCGGTGAAGTCGACTACAAGGAAGTCGGCTATCGGGCACGGTCGGCCTTCGCGGTGATTCTGTCCTTCGTCATCCTGGTGGGCGGTGGCTGGTTCCTGTTCAGCAAGGCCGCTGCGGCGTGGAAGGACTACTCCACCGCCGACGACTACGACGGCACCGGCGGGACCCCGGTGGTGGTGGTGATCCCCAAGGGCGCCAACTCCAGCAAGATCGGCGAGCTTCTGGTCGCAGCTGGCGTGGTCAAGTCGACGAAGGCGTTCACTCACGCGGCCGCCGCGAACCCCAACTCCAAGCAGATTCAGGCCGGCAAGTACAACCTCAAGACCCAGTTGCCGGCGGTGACGGCGTTGAACATGCTGCTGGACTCGAAGAACCTGGCGCGCAACTGGATGACTTTGAAGGACGGTCGCACGGTTGCCCAACAGATACCCGTGATCGCCAAGGCCGCGAACCTCTCTGAGGCCGAAGTGACCGCGGCGGTCAAGGACTGGAAGAACCTCGGCCTGCCCAAGTGGGCCAAGAACGGCCTGGAAGGCTTCCTGTTCCCCGAGACCTATGAGATCCCCGACGGCGGCAACGCCCAAGCCGTGATCAAGGT
>JAJTBJ010000272.1 GCA_021286985.1 Propionibacteriales bacterium
GTGGGCGCAGAGGAAGGCAACGAGACCCTCGGCTTCGCCGATCTCAGCCTCGACCTGCAGACCCGCGAGGTGAACCGTGGTGGCCGCAAGATCAGCTTGACCCGCACCGAATTCGCGCTGCTGCAGACCTTTCTGGAGAACCCCCGCCGGGTGCTCGAGCGTTCGTGGCTGTTGAACGAGGTGTGGGGCTTCGACTTCCCCACCACCGCGAACTCGCTTGAGGTGTACATCGGCTACCTGCGTCGCAAGACCGAGGGTGAAGGCGAATCCCGCCTGATCCACACCGTGCGCGGCATCGGGTACGTGCTGCGCGAGACCCCACCGTGATCCGCTGGCTTCGCTCTGTTCTTTCGGTGACCAACCGGCCGTTGCACGACCGGTTGATGGCTCTGATCTCGGTCGCCGTGGCGTCCGCTGTGGCGATCACCGGCATCGCCGCGTACCTGATCACCACGTTCGCGACCTATGACCAGCTCGATCGCGAGTTGCTGGCCGTCGCCGACCTGACCCGCAACTGGATCGCCGGGGACGCCGAGTCTCTGGGCGGCCTCAACTCCGAGGCGCTGGCCACCGCCAAAGTGACGGTGATGCTGGTGCGCTCCGACGGTCGTACCTTCACCCCGGCCGGTGACGGCGTCCAGCTGGTTTCGACCGCAACCGAGCTGGCGATCGCGCGCACCCAGATGGGCACCACAGCGCGCACCGGCGTAGCCACCGACGGCGAGGCGTACCGGATCGTCGCGGTTCCGTTCGCCGAGTTCGGCCCGGGAAGCACCACCCCGATCTACTACGCGCTGGTCACCGGCAAGCCTCTGGGGCCGACCGATCAGATCCTGCGCATCCTCGCCTTCTCGCTGCTCACCTTCGGCCTGCTGGCCGTGTTGCTGGCCGGCGCGATCGGCTGGGTGATCGCGCGCTCGGGTCTGCGTCCGATCCAGCGGCTCACCGAGGCGGTCACCCGGGTCACCGAGACCGATCAGTTCGAACCGATCGCCCCCGGCGGCATGGACGAACTGACCGATCTCACTGGCGCCTTCAACACGATGATGCGTTCGCTGCATTCGTCGCGGGAGCGGCAGCGACGGCTGATCGCCGACGCCGGTCACGAGCTGCGCACCCCACTTACCTCGCTGCGCACCAACGTCGAGCTGCTGATCGCTGACGAGCGCCAAGGCATGTTGCCCGAGGGTGCCCGCGCTGAGATCTTGCGCGACATCGCGGCCCAGCTGGGCGAGTTCACCCAGCTGATCGGTGACCTGGTGCACCTGTCCCGGGAGGACAAGGTGGAGGCGCATCCTGAGCCGATCGATCTGCGCGACGTGGTGAACAGCGCGGTCACCCGCGCCAAGCGCCGCGGACCCAACCTGATCTTCGACGTCGAGACCGAACCGCTCTACCTGGTCGGCGAGCCGGACAGCCTGGAGCGCGCGATCACCAACCTGCTCGACAACGCGGTGAAGTTCTCCCCGCCGAACGGACGGATCAAGGTGCGGCTGGTCGGCGACCGGCTGCGGATCTCCGACGAGGGGCCGGGCATTGCCGAGGCCGATCTGCCGCACGTTTTCGACCGGTTCTACCGCTCCGACCAGGCGCGCACCACCCCCGGCTCGGGGCTGGGCCTCTCGATCGTGGCTCAGACCATCAAGGCGCACGGCGGCTGGGTCAAGGCCGGACGGGCCGCCAGCGGCGGCGCCGAGTTCACCCTCAGGCTGCCCGGCAGTGCCGAGCCCCTGGACAGCCCGTCCGAGACCACCGGCAGCATTCCTGTCGTCGGGGAGTAGCGCGCCATGGCCGAGGCGAATCAGCGCCAGCGCGACGCCCAGCGCCGCCAGGAGCTGGCCGACGCGGCCGCACGGGCCGAGGCCGTCGCGGCCCAGCAGCAGATCGACGCCTTCGTGGCCGCCCTGCGCGACGCCGGTGCGGCCACCGAGCCGCTGCAGGCCACCCTGCTGAACGGTCAGCGGGTACGTACGCCCTTGTCAGGGTGGTATCTGAACAGCGCGCGGACGGTGGCCGTCACCCCGGACGGCCGCTACTACCTGCTGGTGACCACCGGCTCAGCGCTGGCCCGTTTCACCGGCGTCCATCCCGAGCCCAGCACGCCGAGCCTGGTGATCGGACGCGGCGCCCGCGACGGCGAGAGCGGCGATCTGGCCGACTTCCTGCAGCGCGCCACCGAGCGCTACACGCCCCCCACTGGTTGAGCCCGTCCCACGCCCACCGTTGGTTGAGCCCCGTCGAAACCGGCGTTGGTTGAGCCCCGTCGAAACCCCACGCCCTGGTTTCGAGACGCGGCTCACGCCGCTCCTCAACCAACGGCGAAACAGGCGTTGGTTGAGCCCCGTCGAAACCAGCGTTGGTTGAGCCCCGTCGAAACCCCACGCCCTGGTTTCGAGACGCGGCTCACG